>CAZCPY010000069.1:0-16904 GCA_964499865.1 uncultured Rhodobacterales bacterium
AGGCGAGATGAAAGGAATGTGCCGAAGGCACGCGATTTGCTTCGGACGCCGGGGCAGGGCGCTGCGCTTCAGGCGGCGCTCAGCAGGGGGCGCAGGAAGGCCATCGGGTGGCGGCGGAGGGTCAGGCGCAGGCTCACGTAGTCTTCCACCACCGCCTCGCCCTCGGACATCGCGGCGAAGACCACCGCGGGTTCCGCGATCCCTTCGCCGTCGAGGTCGCCCGCGAAGAGCGGCAGTTCCTCGCCCAGGGCCAGCGCGCGGGCTGACCAGAGCGCGTCGCGGCGCGTCAGGTCCAGGGCGGCGAAGGCGTCCGCCTCGGCCAGCCGTTCCAGCACCGCGGGCGCCACTCCGGCGCGGCGCCAGACGTCCTCGACCGAGCGGTAGCCGTTGCCGCGGGCGGCGGTGATCCACAGCGCCTCGTCCTCGGGCATGCCGCGGATCTGGCGCAGGCCCAGCCGCAGCGCCAGCCCGCCCTGGCCGTCGGGTTCCAGCGTGTTGTCCCAGAGGCTGGCGTTGATGCAGGGCGGGCGGACGGCCACGCCGTGTTCGCGTGCGTCGCGCACGATCTGGGCCGGGGCGTAGAAGCCCATGGGCTGGCTGTTCAGCAGCGCGCAGGCAAAGACCGCCGGGTGGTGCCGCTTGATCCAGGCGCTGGCGTAGACCAGCAGGGCAAAGCTCGCGGCATGCGATTCCGGGAAGCCGTAGCTGCCGAAGCCCTCGATCTGGGCAAAGCAGCGGGCGGCGAAGTCGGGGTCGTGGCCGCGCACCGCCATGCCGGACAGGAAGCGATCGCGGAATTCGCTGACGTTGCCGTGCTTCTTGAAGGTCGCGAGCGACCGGCGCAGGCGGTCGGCTTCCTCGGGCGAGAAGCCCGCGCCGACGATGGCGATCTGCATCGCCTGTTCCTGGAACAGCGGCACGCCCAGCGTCTTGCCCAGCACCTTTCCCAAAGCATCGTCGGGGAAGCTGACCGCCTCCTGCCCGTTGCGGCGCCGCAGGAAGGGGTGGACCATGTCGCCCTGGATCGGCCCGGGGCGGATGATCGCGACCTGGATCACCAGGTCGTAGAACCTGCGCGGCCGCATCCTGGGCAGGAAGTTCATCTGCGCCCGGCTCTCCACCTGGAACACGCCCAGCGTATCCGCCTTGCACAGCATGTCGTAGGTCGCCGGATCCTCGGGCGGCAGGGTGGCCAGCGTGTAGCGGGTGTGATGGTGCCGCTCCAGCAGGTCGAAGGCCTTGCGGATGCAGGTCAGCATCCCCAGCGCCAGGATGTCGACCTTGAGGATGCCCAGCGCGTCGATGTCGTCCTTGTCCCAGGGGATGACGGTGCGGTCCTCCATCCTTGCGTTTTCCACCGGGCACAGTTCGTCCAGCCGCCCCTCGGTGATGATGAAGCCGCCGACGTGCTGCGACAGGTGGCGGGGAAAGCCCTGGATTTCGGCGATGAGCTTCAAGGTCAGGCGCAGGCGGGGGTCGTCGGGGTCGAGCCCGATCTCGCGCAGCCGCGCCTCCTCGATGGCGCCGCCGCCCCAGCCCCAGATCTGGCTGGACATGGCGGCGACCGTATCCTCGGTCAGGCCCATGGCGCGGCCGACCTCGCGCACGGCGCGCTTGCCGCGGTAGTGGATGACGGTGGCGCAGAGGCCCGCGCGGTGGCGGCCGTAGCGGTCGTAGATGTGCTGGATGACCTCTTCCCGCCGCTCGTGCTCGAAATCGACGTCGATGTCGGGGGGTTCGTTGCGCGCCTCCGACACGAAGCGTTCGAAGACCATGGTGCCGATTTCCGGGGAGACGGAGGTGACGCCCAGCGCGTAGCAGACGATGGAATTGGCCGCCGAGCCGCGGCCCTGGCACAGGATGCCGCGGGACCGGGCAAAGGCCACGATGTCGTGCACGGTCAGGAAATAGGGCTCGTAGCGCAGTTTCGCGATCAGCGTCAGCTCATGCGCCATCTGCGCCCGCGCCTTGTCGGGCGCGCCCTGGGGGTAGCGCCAGGCGAGGCCCTCCTCGGCCAGCCGCCGCAGGCGGGCGGCGGCGGTCTCTCCGGGCGCGACCTCGGAGGGGTATTCGTAGCGCAGTTCGTCCAGCGAGAAGGCGGCGCGGGCGGCCATGGCGCCTGCGCGGTGGACCGCCGTCTCGTGGCCTGCGAACAGGCGCAGCATCTCGGCTTCGGAGCGCAGGCGGCGTTCGGCATGGGGCAGGGCGCGGCGGCCCAGCGCCTCGACCCTGAGCCCGAGGCGGATGGCGGTCAGCACGTCGGCCAGGCGGCGGCGCGACCCGTGGTGCATCAGCGGATCGGCGGCGGCGACGGTGGGCAGGCCCAGCCGCGCGGCCAGCCGCGCCAGCCGGTCGAAGCGGGCGCCGTCCTGCCCGTCATAGGCGGGCGCCAGCACCAGCGCCGCATCGCCGGGGAAGTGCCGCGCCAGCCTGCGGGCCTGGCGCAGCCAGGCGGCGCCCCCGCCGTCCGGCGGGTGCAGCAGCAGAAGCGACCCCGCCCCCCAGTCCAGCAGGTCGTCCAGCCGCAGCAGGCAGTCGCCCTTGGGCGCCCGGCGGCGGCCCAGCGTCAGCAGGCGGCAGAGCCGCCCCCAGGCCGCCCGGTCGCGCGGGATCATCGTGGCGGCGAAACCGTCGTCCAGCACGATGCGCGCCGCCGGGATCAGGCGCGGCGGCACGCCCCCGCGATGCGCGATCTCGCGCCCCTCGACATGCGCCCGCACGATGCCCGCCACGCTGTTGACATCGGCGATGGCAAGCGCGGGCAGGCCGAGGTCGGCCGCCCGGCGCATCATCTCCTCGGGGTGGGAGGCGCCGGTCAGGAAGGTGAAGTTCGTGCGCGCGCAGAGTTCGGCGAAGGGCATGGGGCTCCGGAACACAACGGGAACATCCTAGCGCCGAATCGCGCCCGAGGGAACCTCTGCAACGCCCCCCCGGGCCCCGTGCCGGGGCTTCTCCCGACACACCACACAGTCGCCGTGGCCGGGGAGGGGTCCGCGGTCGGGCCCGGGGCGAGAGGTTCATCCGGTGAAGGTCCGTCTGTCATCAGGGTGCGCCGACCGCGGGGCATGGGGGGCACGGGGGGCCGGGGGGCACCGGGCCGCCCGGGGGGCACGGGGCGCCGCCTGCGACCCGCCGTGTCGCGGGCAGGCCAGACGCAGGGCCACCGCCGGGCGACGCTGCCGCCATCATGGTGCCTGCCGCGATGTCTTCTCCCGACCTCCGCCGCCAGCGGCTGGTCGGCATGGCCTGTGCGGTGGCGGCGTCCGCGGCCTTTTCGGTCAACGACGTGACGATCAAGTTCCTGTCGGGCGACTATGCCCTGCACCAGGTGATCCTGACGCGGTCGGTGATCGGGATGACCTTCCTGTTCGCCGTGCTTCTGCCCTTCAACGGCGGCCTTGCCGCCCTGCGCACGGCGCAGCCGGGCAAGCACCTGCTGCGCGGGCTTTGCGTTGTCGCATCGAATGTCTTCTACTTCATGGGGCTGGCGGCGCTGACGCTGGCCGATACGGTGACGATCTTCTTCGTGGCGCCCCTGATGGTGGCCGCCCTGTCGGTGCCCTTGCTGGGCGAAAGGGTCGGACCATGGCGCTGGGCGGCGGTGCTGGCCGGGCTGGCGGGGGTGGCGGTGATGATGCGCCCCGGCCAGGGGGTCTTCACCTGGGCCTACCTGCTGCCGGTGATGTCGGCGCTGGCCTACGCGCTGATGCACATCATGACGCGCAGGATGGGCGGGCGGGAACGCGCCGTGACCATGACCTTCTATGTGCAGCTGAGCTTTGTCCTGTTCTCGCTGACCGTCGGCCTCTTGATCGGCGATGGCCGCCTGTCGGGCAGCGCCGACCCCTCGCTGGCCTTCGTCACCCGCCCCTGGGTCTGGCCGCCCCCGACCGACGTGCTGATCATGGCCGCCACCGGGCTGGGGTCCACCATCGGCGGGGTGCTGATCGCGCAGGCCTACAAGCATTGCGACGCCTCGCTGGTCGCGCCTTTCGAGTATGTGGCGATCCCCATCGCCATCTTCTGGGGCTGGACCGTCTTCGGCGACTGGCCGGACGGCACCGCCTTCACCGGCATCGCGCTGATCTGCGGGGCCGGGCTGGTCACCGTCTGGCGCGAGGCGATCCGGGGCGGCCCCCACACCCCGAAGGAGCCGACATGACCCCGCAGGCGATGGTCTTCGACATCGGCAACGTGCTGGTGACCTGGGACCCGGAAGGGTTCTACGACCGCAGCATCGGCGCGGCCCGCCGCCGGGCGCTGTTCGCCGCCGTCGACCTGCATGCGATGAACGAGGCGGTGGACGCGGGTGCCCCGTTCCGCGGCACGATCTACGCCTGGGCCGACAGCCACCCCGACTGGGCGGCCGAGATCAGGCTGTGGCACGACCGCTGGGAAGAGCTCGCCAGCCCGCGCATCGAGCATTCGATCCGCCTTCTGCGCGCGCTGCGCGCCCGCGGTGTGCCGGTGTTTGCGCTGACCAACTTCGGCGACGAGAGTTTCGCCTTTGCCCGCACCCGGATCGACGTGCTGAACGAGTTCGACCGCGCCTATGTCTCGGGCCGCCTGAAGGTGACCAAGCCCTCGCCCGCCATCTATGCCGCGGTCGAGGCCGACTGCGGCCTGCCGCCCGCGGCGCTGCTGTTCACCGACGACAAGGCCGGGAACATCGCCGCCGCCGCGGCGCGCGGCTGGCAGGTGCACCATTTCACCGGCGCCGCAGGTCTGGCACAACGGCTGGTGAGCGCAGGACTGCTGACCCCGGACGAGGCCCAATGACCCCCACCATCATCGGACCCGAGGCCGAGGCGCGCCTCGCCTGGCCCGGCATCACGGCGGCCATCGAGGCCGGGCACCGCCTGCCGCGGGCGGACATCGCCGACCTGCTCCTCTATCGCGGCAACGACACGCTCCTGGACCGTGCCGCCTGGATCGACGGGCTGGGCTCGCTGGTGAAGGTCGCCACCATCCACCCCGGCAACGCCGCCCGCGGCCTGCCCACGATCAACGGCGCGGTGGCGCTGTTCGACGACGTGACCGGCGTGCTGCGGGCGCTGGTCGATTTCCACCTGGTGACCCGCTGGAAGACCGCGGGCGACAGCCTTCTGATGGCGCAGCGGCTGGCACGCCCGGACAGCCGCCGCATCCTGCTGGTCGGCGCCGGGGCCGTCGCGCGATCAATGCGGCAGGCCTATGCCTCGGCCTTTCCGCAGGCGACCTTCGCCGTCTGGGGCCGCGACCCCGCCCGCGCCGTCATCCCGGGGGCCGAGACGGTGACCGACCTTGCCGCCGCCGTGGCGCGGGCCGACATCATCTGCACCGCCACCATGTCGCAGGCGCCGCTGATCCTGGGCGACTGGCTCAGGCCCGGCCAGCACCTTGACCTGATCGGCGCCTTCACGCCGCAGATGCGCGAGGTGGACGACGAGGCGATGGCCCGCGCCCGCGTCTTCGTCGATGCCCGCGCCACCACGATCCACCACATCGGCGAGATCATCGCCCCGATCGCATCCGGCGCGATCACCGAGGGCGACGTCATCGCCGACCTCTACGATGCGCCCGAGGCGTTCCGGCGCCGGTCGGCCGACGACATCACCATCGCCAAGAACGGCGGCGGCGCGCATCTGGACCTGATGACGGCCGACTGGATCGTCCGGTCGGTCGCCGCCGCGATGGCCTGAGGCGGGCTCTGCCCTTGCGCGTCCTGCCGCTGCGGCGCCCTACCCCGCATCGACATGACAGCTGCCCGCTCTCCGGCGGTTCCGCCCCGGACGACGCAGCGTCTATCCCGCCACCTCGACCCGCGTGTTCCAGTCCGCGCAGCGGCGGGCCAGGTCGTCGGGGAGTGGGCGGTCGGTGAAGACGGTGTCCAGTTCCGCCAGCGAGCAGATGCGCGCGGGGGCGGAGCGGCCGAGCTTGGTGTGGTCGGTGACGAGATAGCGCCGGCGCGCCTGCCGGATGATCGCCCGGCTGACGCGCACCTCGGCCAGGTCGAAGTCCAGAAGGTCGCCGTCGGCATCCAGCGCCGAGGTGCCGATCACCGCGAAATCCACCTTGAACTGGTCGATGAACTGGGTGGTCAGGTCCCCCACCAGCCCGCCGTCCGACCGCCTGAGCGCGCCGCCCGCCACCATCACCTCGCAGGCCGGGTTGGCGGCCAGGATGTTGGCCACGTTCAGGTTGTTGGTGACGACGGTGATGTTGCGGTGCTGGAGGAGCTCGCGCGCCACCGCCTCGGTCGTCGTGCCGAGGTTCAGGATCAGCGAGGAATTGTCCGGGATCGCCGCCGCGCAGGCCCGCGCGATGGCGGCCTTGGCGCCTTCGTTCATCCGCCGCCGCTGGTCATAGCCGATGTTGGCCACGCCGGTGCGGGCGATGGCGCCGCCGTGCACGCGGTCCAGATGCCCCGCTTCGGACAGTTCGGTCAGGTCGCGCCGGATCGTCTGCAGGGTGACATCGAAGCGTTGCGCCAGGTCCTCCACGACCACCCGCCCGTCGGCCCGCGCAATCTCCAGGATCTCGGCCTGACGGAAGCTCAACGCCACGCTACACCCCTATCCCAAAGCGCTTGCGGGGAAAAATGTGGCACATGACCGGGGCCTTGTCACCTGTATCGCAAATTTTCGTTTCTGCCAAAAACGCGCGCAAACGAAAATCTGCGTTGACGAAACGGACGGACTGGCGCAGACTCGCGCCCGAGTCTTGGGAGGGACGAGGCGTGGCGGAAGGCGCAGGGGGCCGGCCGGTGGCCGATCTGTTCATCATCGGTGGCGGCATCAACGGCTGCGGCATCGCGCGGGATGCCTCGGGACGCGGGCTTTCGGTCGTGCTGGCCGAACAGGGCGACCTGGCGCAGGCGACGTCCTCCGCCTCGACCAAGCTGTTCCACGGCGGCCTGCGCTACCTCGAATACTTCGAGTTCCGTCTGGTGCGCGAGGCGCTGGAGGAACGCGAGACGCTGCTGGCCGCCATGCCGCACATCAGCTGGCCGATGCGGTTCGTGCTGCCCTACCATCCCGACATGCGGTTCGAAGGCGACACGCCGACCTCGCGCCTGCTGTCGCGCGTGATGCCCTGGATGCGCGGGCGGCGGCCGGCCTGGCTGATCCGGCTGGGGCTGTTCCTGTATGACAACCTGGGTGGGCGGAAGATCCTGCCCGGGACGCGGGCGCTGGACCTGTCGACCGACCCCGCAGGCCAGCCCCTGCAGCCGCGGTTCCGGGGCAAGGCCTATGAGTATTCCGACTGCTGGGTGCAGGATTCGCGCCTTGTCGTGCTGAACGCGCGCGACGCCGAGGCGCGCGGGGCGCGCATCCTGACACGCACGCGCGTCATCTCGGCCGCGCGCGAGGGCGGGCGGTGGCGGGTCGAGACCGACGGCCCGCAGGGGCGCGACGTGCACCACGCCCGCGGACTGGTCAACGCGGGCGGCCCCTGGGTCGAGGACGTGATCCGCAACGTGGCGCGGATCAACTCCAGCGAAGGGGTGCGGCTGGTGCGCGGCAGCCACATCGTCACGAAGCGGCTGTTCGACCATGACCGCTGCTACTTCTTCCAGGGCGAGGACGGGCGGATCATCTTCGCCATTCCCTACGAGGACGACTTCACCCTGATCGGCACCACCGACAAGGACCATCAGGGCAAGCCTACCGAGGCGCGCTGCACCGACGAGGAACGCGACTACCTGCTGGCCTTCGCCTCGCGCTACTTCGCGCGTCCGGTGACGCTGGCCGATGTCGTCTGGACCTATTCCGGCGTGCGGCCGCTGTACAACGACGGGGCCAAGTCGGCGACGGCGGCGACGCGGGACTATGTGCTGAGCGTCGATGCCAACGGGCCGCCGCTTCTGAACGTCTTCGGCGGCAAGATCACCACCTACCGGCGGCTGGCCGAAAGCGCGATGGCCAAGCTTGCGCCGCATTTTCCGGGCCTCAAGGGGGCCTGGACGGCGCGCGTGGCCCTGCCGGGCGGGGATTTCCCGCAGGACGGGGTGGCGGCCCTGAAGGGCGCGCTGATGGGCGCCCATCCCTTCCTGTCGGACGCCCACGCCGCCCGCCTGATCCGCCACTACGGCACCGAATCCGCGCAGATGCTGGCGGGCGCCAGGACCGCTGCCGACCTTGGCCGCGACTTCGGCGCCACGCTGACCGAGGCCGAGGTGCGCTGGCTGATCGCCCGCGAATGGGCGCGGCGGGCCGAGGACGTGGTCTGGCGCCGCACCAAGCTGGGCCTGCGGATGACGCCCGACCAGATCGCCGCGCTGGACGCCTGGATGACCGGGGAAGGCGCCATGGCGCGTGCCGCCGAGTAGGGTGCGTGCTTGCACGCACCGCTGTCCCCGACCCCGGTGCGCGCAGGCACGCACCCTACGGAACCCGCCATGACCCATATCCTCGCCATCGACCAGGGCACCACCTCCTCCCGCGCCATCGTCTTCGACGCGACGCTGACCGTGTGCGCCGCCGCGCAGAAGGAATTCCCTCAAGCCTATCCCGCCTCGGGCTGGGTGGAACATGACCCCGCCGACCTGTGGTCCACCGTCGCGGGCACCGCGCGGGGCGCCATCGAACGCGCCGGGATCGGCCCGGCGGACATCGCCGCCATCGGCATCACCAACCAGCGCGAAACCGCGCTGGTCTGGGACCGCGCCACCGGAGAGCCGATCCACACCGCCATCGTCTGGCAGGACCGCCGCACCGCCGACACCTGCGCGCGGATGAAGGCCGAGGGGCTGGAGCCGATGGTGACGGCGAAGACCGGCCTGCTGCTCGACCCCTATTTCAGCGGCACCAAGGTCGCCTGGATGCTGGACCACGTCCCCGGCGCCCGGGCGCGGGCGGAACGGGGGGAACTCGCCTTCGGCACCGTCGATACCTACCTCATCTGGAAGCTGACCGGCGGGCGGGTGCATGCGACGGATGCCACCAACGCCTCGCGCACCATGCTGTGCAACATCGCCACCGGCGACTGGGACGACGACCTGTGCCGCGCGCTGCGCGTGCCGCGCGCGATGCTGCCCGAGATCCGCGACTGCGCCGCCGATTTCGGCACCACGCGGGCCGACCTGTTCGGGCGCGCGATCCCCATCCTGGGCGTGGCGGGCGACCAGCAGGCGGCGACCGTGGGGCAGGGCTGCTTTGCGCCCGGCATGATGAAATCGACCTACGGGACGGGCTGCTTCGCGCTTCTGAACACCGGGGCGGACCTCGTGCCCTCGACGAACCGGCTCTTGACCACCATCGCCTACCGCCTCCAGGGCAAGACCACCTATGCGCTGGAAGGCTCGATCTTCATCGCGGGCGCGGTGGTGCAATGGCTGCGCGACGGCCTCGGGATCATCCGCGCGGCCGGCGAGACCAAGGCGCTGGCCGAAGCGGCCGACCCCGCGCAGGACGTGATCCTGGTGCCCGCCTTCGTCGGCCTGGGCGCGCCCTACTGGCGGCCCGACTGCCGCGGGGCGGTCTACGGCCTCACGCGCAACTCCGGGCCCGCGGAGTTCGCCCGCGCGGCGCTGGAAAGCGTGGGCTTCCAGACGCGCGACCTGCTGGAGGCGATGCGCGCCGACTGGGGTGCCGCGGCGGAGGGCGTGCTGCGGGTGGATGGCGGGATGACGGCGTCGGACCCCGCCATGCAGTTCCTGGCCGACATCCTGGGCGCCCCGGTGGACCGCCCCGTGGTGACGGAGACCACGGCGCTGGGGGCGGCCTTCCTGGCCGCCATGCAGGCGGGTATCGTCGGGGGCCCGGAGGACTTTGCCAAGGGCTGGGCGCTGGACCGCCGCTTTGCCCCGGCGCTTGCCCCGGATGCCCGCGAGGCGCGCTATGCCCGCTGGAAGCGGGCGGTCGCGGCGACGATGTCGGTCTAGGGGCGCCCCCGCGGGACTTGCGCCGCACATGGCTTGGCTCTAGCCAAGGGCAACCCCAACGCGCCCCTTCCGGAGGACCCTCCCATGGCCAGACCCAAGATCGCGCTGATCGGCGCGGGACAGATCGGCGGCACGCTTGCCCATATGGCGGCGCAGAAGGAACTGGGCGATGTCGTGCTGTTCGACGTGGCCGAAGGCGTGCCGCAGGGCAAGGCGCTGGACATCGCGGAATCCGGCCCCTCGGGCCGGTTCGACGCGAAGCTGCGCGGCACCAACGACTATGCCGACATCGCGGGCGCCCATGTCTGCATCGTGACCGCGGGCGTCCCCCGCAAGCCGGGGATGAGCCGCGACGACCTGCTGGGCATCAACCTCAAGGTGATGAAGGCGGTGGGGGAAGGCATCAGGACGCATGCCCCGAATGCCTTCGTGATCTGCATCACCAACCCGCTGGACGCGATGGTCTGGGCGCTGCGCGAGTTTTCCGGCCTGCCGCACAACAAGGTCATCGGCATGGCGGGCGTGCTGGACAGCGCGCGGTTCCGCCACTTCCTGTCGGTCGAATTCGGCGTGTCGATGCGCGACGTGACGGCTTTCGTGCTCGGTGGCCACGGCGACACGATGGTGCCGCTGGCGCGCTATTCCACCGTGGGCGGCATCCCGCTGCCCGACCTCGTGGCGCTGGGCTGGTGCACGCAGGAACGCCTCGACCGGATCGTGCAGCGCACCCGCGACGGCGGGGCGGAAATCGTGGGCCTTCTGAAGACCGGGTCGGCCTTCTACGCCCCCGCGCAATCGGCGATCGAGATGGCCGAGGCCTATCTCAAGGACCAGAAGCGCCTGCTGCCCTGCGCCGCCTGGTGCACCTCGGAATACGGGCTGGGGGGCATGTATGTGGGCGTCCCGGTCATCATCGGCGAGGGCGGCGTCGAGCGGATCATCGACATCCCGCTGAACGGCGACGAGGCGGCGATGTTCCAGAAGTCGGTCGACGCGGTGAAGGGCCTGGTCGCCGCCTGCCGGGGCATCGACCCCACGCTCGCCTGACGGCGGACAGGACGCCGGGGCCCGCGCGCCCCGGCGTTCCCCGTTTCCGGAGGCCCCGATGTCCGACCTGCGCGCCGATCTCGAATCCCGCCTGTTGCGCTACTGCGCCGTCGATACGCAATCCGACATCGACAGCGTGTCACGGCCTTCGACCGCGGTGCAGCTGAACCTCGCCCGGATGCTGGTGGAGGAGCTTCAGGCCATCGGGCTGACCGATGTCCGCCTGACCGGCTACGGCGCCGTCCTTGCCACGCTGCCCGGCACCGCGCCGGGGCCGGTGATCGGCCTGCTGGCGCATATGGACACGGCGCCCCAGTTCAACGCGACCGGCGTGAAGCCGCGCGTCATCCGCCGATACAACGGCGGCGCCATCAGCTTTCCCGACGCGCCCGGGCTGACCCTGACGCCCGGGGAATCGCCCTATCTGGCCGAGCGCGCGGGCGACGACATCGTGACCGCATCCGGCACCACGCTGCTGGGCGCCGACGACAAGGCCGGGATCGCCATCCTGATGGCGCTGGCGGCGAAGCTCGCCGGGGACCCCGCGCCCCGGCCGCCGGTCCGGCTGGCCTTCACCCCCGACGAGGAGATCGGCCGCGGCGTCGATGCCCGCCTGCCGGCCGACCTGGGCGCCGACTTCGCCTATACGCTGGACGGCGGCAGGCGGGGCGAGATCGAACACGAAAGCTTTTCCGCCGACCGCGCCACCGTCACCTTCACCGGCGTCTCGGTGCATCCGGGATATGCCAGGGGCAAGCTGGTCAGCGCGCTGACGCTGGCCGCCCGCTTCCTGTCGCTGCTGCCGCACGAGATGACGCCCGAGACGACCGAAGGCCGGCAGGGCTATATCCACGCCACCGACATCGCCGGATCGGCCGCGGAATGCCGCGTGAACCTGATCCTGCGCGATTTCGACGATGCGGCGCTGGAGGCCCAGGGCGAGATGCTGCGCGCCATCGCGGCGGCGCTGGCGGCGACCGAACCGCGGGCGGTGATCGCGGTGGAGATCGTGGCCCAGTACCGCAACATGCGCCGGGCGCTGGAACGCGACCGCCGCGCGCTGGACCTTGCGCTGGCGGCGGCCAGGGCTCAGGGCATCGAGCCCGTCTCGGCCCCGATCCGCGGCGGCACCGACGGGTCGCGGCTGACCGAGCTGGGCGTGCCCTGCCCGAACCTGTTCACCGGGATGCAGGAGATCCACGGGCCGAAGGAATGGGTCTCGTTGCAGGACATGGAGGCCGCCGCGGGCCTTGTCGAACGCCTGCTGTCGCGCGCCGCAGCACCGTGAGCCGACCCCTCTCGCCCTACCTCGCCCCGGGATTCTACGACCGTGCGCTGGACGCCGGGCGGCACCGGCAGATCACCGGCGGCTGGTGGGAGGAGACGGGCCGCCTGCAGCTGGCGCTGCTGCGGGAGGCCGGCCTGACCCCGGGCGACGGCCTTCTGGACATCGGCTGCGGCGCCTTGCGGCTGGGGTGCAAGGCGGTGCCGTTCCTCGACCCCGGCCGCTACTGGGGCACCGATGCCTCGGGCGCGCTGATGCGGCGGGGCCGGGAGGTGGAGCTTGACGATGCCGCCCGGGCGCGGCTGCCCTTGGGGCAACTGGTGGAGGATGCGGTGTTCGCCTTTCCCGGCGTGCCGGGCGACCTGCGCTTTGCCATCGCCTGGGGCGTCTTCACCCACCTGCCGCTGACGGCGCTGGAGAGGTGCCTTGCATCGCTGGCGCGGTTCGGCGGGCTTCGGGCGGTGCTGTTCACCGTCTTCCACCCCGGCCCCGGCGGCGCCGGGCGGCCCGTCACCCACGCCGACCGTCCGCCCTATGCCCTTGGCCCCGCCGCGGTGGAGACCGCGGTCCGCGCGGCAGGGTTCCGCGCCGCGCCGGACGACCGCCGCCTGCCGCGCGGTCAGGTGCTTTACGTCGCGTCACCGGTCGGAAAAGCCTGACCTCTGCGCCGTTGCGCCGCGCGGCCATCGGCGCGATGCTGGCGCGGTACTTGCCGGAGAGCTTCATGCGCCCGCTTGCCCTTGCCCTGAGCCTGACGCTTTCCGCCGCGCCGGTGGCGGCCGAGACGATCTCGGCCGAGATCGCCCGCAGCGGCATCGCCCCCACCGCCACGCGCCTGGCCGCCCTGCCCGCGCCCACGGCAGAGGAGGCCTTCGCGCTGGCGGGCCTGCGGTTCCTGTCGGGCGTCGAACGCGCGCTGCAGCTTCGCTGGGAAACCGGCATCCGCGCCGACTGGTCGGAACTGCCGATCCTGCGCCTGCCGATCCCGGAGAACCCCGCCGCGCGGCCCTTTGCCGGGGCGGACGTGGCGGCGCTGCTGGCGGGCGTGACCGAGGACATGGCGGCGGCGCAGGCGGCGCTGGGCCGGGTGGAGGGCGATTTCGGGCTGGAGATCGCGCTGAACGACCTGTGGTTCGACATCAACCGCAGCGGCACGCGGGACGAGGGCGAAGGCGTCGTCCAGGTCGCGGGGCTGACGTTGACCGGGGCACAGGTCATGGGCCCGCAGGCGGCGCTGGCGCCGGTGGTGCGCTTCGACCGGGCGGATGCCGACTGGCTGCGCGCCTACACGCATTTCCTGGCGGCCTTCGCGACCCTGGGCCTGGCCTTCGACCCCGCGCCGCAGGTTGACCGGGTGGTCGCCGCCTCGGCCCGGATGGCCGAGCTTGCGGGCGACGCGCCGCCCGCCAATGCGCTGGACATGATGTTCGGCCGCCAGGTCGACCGCGCGGCGATGATCCTGATGGCGCTGGACACGGCCCCCGACCCGGCGCTGACGCGCGCGGCGCACGGGCACCTCCTGTCGATGATCGAAGCCAACCGCGCCTTCTGGGCCGCCGTCGGGGCCGAGACCGACAACGACCGGGAATGGGTGCCGAACGACCGCCAGACCTCGGCCCTGGGCCTGGCCATGCCGCCCGAGACGGGCGCGCGCTGGCAGGCGGTGCTGGCCGACGCGGAGGCGATGCTGAAGGGCGAGAAGCTGATCCCGCACTGGCGGCTGGGGACGGAAGCCGGGCTGAACCTGCGCCGGATGTTCGAGGCGCCGGCACGGGTTGACCCTGTGGCCTGGGTGCAGGGCGAGGGGCTGCTGCCCTATGCCGAAAGGGGCGAGCGGGTGTCGTCGCAGTCCTGGCGCGACTTCGAGCGGCTGCTGCAGGGCGACGCGATGCTGTTCGCGCTGTTCCTGAACTGACCGTTCCGGGGGAGCGGCCCGCTCGACCCCACCCGAAGGGGGTGGGGGTGCTCGCAGGCCGCGGCTGCCGCGGGCCCCTGGGAACGGCGTGGTGCCGGCGGATGGCCCCGGGGCGCTGCCCCGGACCCCGGGGTATTTGTGCCAGGATGAAGCGGCAGACGGGCTTCGTCCCGGCTGAAGCGCGCCCGGGGGTCGGGCCGGGATGGGCGCTTCCCGCCTGCCGGTCGACGTGCCGCAGTCAGGGGCGGCCGGGAAGGGTGCCGAGGACGGCGTCGAGCGTCGCGGCGGTCTTGTCCGCGATCTCCTCCAGGTCGGCCTCGGTCGCGTTGTAGGCGGGGGCGAGGATGACGGTGTCGCCGTTCCGGCCATCGACGTTGCCGCCGGAGGGGTAGCAGATCAGGCCGCGGTCGAGGGCCGCGCGGCGGATGCGGGAATTGACGCCGAGCGTGGCGTCGAAGGGCGCGCGGGTTGCGGGGTCCTGCACGATCTCGAGCCCCAGGAAGAAGCCGCGGCCGCGGATGTCGGCGACCTGCGGCAGGTGGGCGAGCCGCGCGGCGAGGTCGGCGCGGAACGCCGGGCCGCGGGTGGCGACGCGGGCGACGAGGTCTTCTTCGGCGATGATGCGCTGCACCGCCACGCCCGCGGCGAGGCAGGCGGTATGGCCGGTGTAGGTGTGGCCGGTGAGCGGACCGCCGTGGCCGGCCCTGAGCACCTCGGCGACCCTGCCGGTGAAGACCGCGGCGCCGAGCGGCAGGTAGCCGCCGGACACCGACTTGGCGACCGTCAGGATGTCGGGCACCACGCCGTCTGCCGCGCTGGCGCGCCAGACGCCGGTGCGGCCCGCGCCGCACATCACCTCGTCGGCGATCATCAGCACGCCGTGGCGGCGGCAGACCTGCGCCATCGCCGCGCCGTAGCCCGGCGGCGCGGGCAGGGCGCCACCCGCGGCGCCGACCACGGGTTCCCAGACGAAGGCGGCCACCGTCTCGGGGCCGAGGCGCCGGATTTCGGCGTCGAGTTCCGCGGCCAGGTGGGCGGTCAGGTCTTCGGGCGCCACGCCCGCCGGGGGGCGGAAGGCGTTGGCGGCGGAGACGCGGCCGATGGCGGGCAGGGCACCGGCGAAGGCGCGCTGGCGGTCGGCGAAGCCCGAGAGCGCGGTCGCCATCAGCGTGTTGCCGTGCCAGGACCGCGCGCGGGCGATGAACCTTGTGCGCCCCGGCTCGCCGCGGTCGTAGTGATACTGCAGCGCGATCTTGAGCGCGCTTTCCACCGCCTCGGACCCGCCGGTGACGAAGACGATCCCGCCGTACTCCGGGCCGCAGGCGGCAAGCACGATCTCGGTCATCGCCTCGAGCGGGTCGGCGGTGAAGACGTAGCGGTAGCCGTGCGCCACCCGCGCCATCTGGTCGGCGACGGCGCGGTTCACGCGCGCGTCGCCATGGCCCAGGCTGTAGACCGCAGGCCCGCCCGAGCCGTCGACGTAGCGCTTGCCGGTGCTGTCCCACAGGTGGCTGCCCGACCCGTGCGAGATGCGCGGCAGGGCGGTGTCGGAGATGTCGTTGGCGCTGGGGGAGGTGCGGGTCATGGGTCCTGCCTTCGTCACGTCGGGGGTGGCATGCGCGGGCCCCGGGGGTCAACCTGCGACAGACGTGATCACACGCTGAAAACCCGTGATCACGAATGTCGGATTCTTGGCCCGCGCCCGCGGAATCCCCTTGGGGCGGCTTTTGCCGCCATGCCAAGGAAGGCACCGCAACGGTCGGCGAGGGGCGCGATGAACATCCACGAATACCAGGGCAAGGCGCTGCTGCGCAGCTATGGCCTGCCGGTGTCGGACGGCCGGGTGGTGCTGAAGGCCGAGGATGCCAAGTCGGCCGCGGCCGAGATCGACGGCCCGATCTGGGTGGTCAAGGCGCAGATCCACGCGGGCGGCCGCGGCAAGGGCCGCTTCAGGGAGCCCGAGGCCGGCGAGAAGGGCGGCGTGCGGATCACCCGGTCGGTGGGCGAGGCGGCCGAGCAGGCGCGCATGATGCTGGGCCGCACCCTCGTGACCAAGCAGACCGGCGAGGCGGGCAAGCAGGTCAACCGCGTCTACATCGAGGACGGCAGCGACATCGCGCGGGAATTCTACCTGGCGATCCTGATCGACCGCGGGACCGGCCGCATCTCTTTCGTGGCCTCGACCGAGGGCGGCATGGACATCGAGCAGGTGGCCCATGACACGCCCGAGAAGATCCACAGCTTTACCGTCGATCCGGCCACCGGCCTGAGCGATTTCCACGGCCGCCGCGTCGCCTTCGCGCTGGGGCTGGACGGCGCGCAGGTCAAGCAGTGCGTGGCGCTGGTGCGGACGCTCTACCGGCTCTTTGTCGACAAGGACATGGAGATGCTGGAGATCAACCCGCTGATCGTGACCACCGACGGCATCCTGAAATGCCTCGATGCCAAGATGGGCTTTGACAACAACGCGCTGTATCGCCACCCCGACATCGGCGCGCTGGCCGACGAGACCGAAGTCGACCCCAAGGAACTTGCCGCGCAGAAGTTCGACCTGAACTACATCGCGCTGGATGGCGAGATCGGCTGCATGGTCAACGGCGCGGGCCTCGCCATGGCGACGATGGACATCATCAAGCTGTACGGGGCGGAGCCGGCCAACTTCCTCGACGTGGGCGGCGGAGCGACGAAGGAGAAGGTGACCGAGGCATTCAAGATCATCACCTCGGACCCCAACGTCAAGGGCATCCTCGTCAACATCTTCGGCGGCATCATGCGCTGCGACATCATCGCCG
>CAZCPY010000070.1:0-16747 GCA_964499865.1 uncultured Rhodobacterales bacterium
GGCACACCCGCCGCCGCCCTGGCCGCCTCGGCCTGCACCGACGCATCCGCGCCTGCCGCCTCGGCCGCCTTGCGCGCCGTGGCAATCAGCCCGGCCAGCATCCCCACCGACTTGACCGCCGCGGCATGGTCGGGCCTGGCGCCCTCGGCCCTGGACCTGGCAAAGGACCACACGGCGCGGATCTTGTTCACGTCGCCGAAGCCCGCCGCCAGCGTCTGTTCGATCATCGGCGCCAGCGTCGCCTCGGCCTCGGCCCAGCGCTGCGCATCCGCCGCGCGCAGGTCGGCGGCGGCCTTCGCCTTGGCCAGGTCCTCGCGCACCAGCTTGCCCGCGGCGACCGCGCCCGCATGGTCGCCCTCGCCACCCTTGGCCTTGGCCGCTTCCCAGGCGGCCGCAAGGGCCTCGGCCTCGGGCGCCTTGGCCTTGGTCAGCGCCAGCACCCCGCCATCGACCTCGGGCACCATCGCCTGCCATTCGGCGACCGCCGGATCGTCGGCCATGGCCGAGCCTTCCGCCACCTCGGTGCCGTCGCCCTCGCCCTCGTCGTTGATCTCGTTGCCGAAGGGGTCGGTCACCGCGACCTTCAGCTTCTCGCCCGATTCCTTGACGAAGCCCTTCATCCGCTTCAGCACGCCCGCGGGCGGGTCGTTCAGCAGCGAAAACGTCACCCGCCCGCCCGAGGTCGACATCGTGCCGTAGCAGATCTTCCCCTTTTCCCCCATCTGCTTGACCATCTTGCCAAGCTGGCCCGGGTCCTTGGTCTTGTGGCTGGTGAAGGACGCCGTCGCGGCGTCCTTGCCCATGTTGAAGGCGAACGGCAGCGGTTCGCGCTTGGACAGGGCGAGGCCCTTCTGCAGGGCCTCCAGCATGTCGGGGGGAAGGGGCATGGCGACAGCTCCGGGATCAAGGAAATGGGGGCAATGTGCGAGACTGTCGCATCTTGTCGGCCCCCGCGCAACCGCTGAACGCAAGCCCGCTTGACGCGCGTCCCCCGCAGGCGGACAGTCGGCGGACAAAAGAGGATCATGCCATGCCGCGCCGCACGCACCTGGCCGCAGCCCTTCTGATGCTGACGGCCACTCCCGCGGCGCTTGCAGGCGGACAGGAGCCGGACATGGCAGACCTTGCGGCGCTCGCCGGGCGCTGGATCATCACCGCCACGGCCGAGGCGCCGATCCCGGCGGGCGGTGTGGCAACGATGGACATCGCCGAAGACGGCACCGTCACCGGCACCTCGGTCTGCAACAGCTACGGCACCACGCTGAAGGCGACCGGCACGGGCCTGATCTTCGGCCCCGCGCGGTCCACCCGGATGGCCTGCGGCGAGGCCGAGATGGCCGCCGAACACGCGATCCTGCGCGGCATGGAACGGGTGGACGGCGCGCGGCCCGAAGGTGCGCTGATGCTGCTGGTGGCGGGCGACGCCACCATGCTGACCCTGGCCCGCGCGCCGGATTAGGCCCCGAAAGCGCGCTCAGCCGGCCTTGGGCCGGGCAAAGCTGCCGTCGATCTGCGCCCCGCTCTCGATCGAGACCAGCGAATAGGTCACGTCGGCCTTGACCTGCGCCGTGGATTTCAGGGCCAGGCTGCCGGTCGACACCGTGCCCGTCATCTCGCCGCGCAACTCCACGCTCTCGGCCTCGATGGTGCCGCCGATGCGGCCCTCGGCGGTCAGGATCAGCGCCTTGGCGCGGATCGACCCGTCGATCTCGCCCATCACCTCCAGCGTGCCGCCGGCGACGATGTCGCCGGTGATCCGCAGGTCGGCCGACAGCACCGACCGCCCCGGCGGACGGGCCACGGTCGTTGCGGGCGCGGAAGTGGGGGCAAGTTCGGTCATGGCGAAAGCGTCCTCGGGCGGGGGGCTGACGAAGGGCCGCAGGACTGCGGCGCGTCAGGTCAGCCCGACTAAGCGCGCAAGCCGCCCCGCCGGTCAAGGCCCGCCGCCGCCGGTCGTCGGTTTTCCGCCAGCCGCCGCCTGCCGCGCGGGTTCCGTTCCCGCGGGCCCGAAGCCCCGTATCCTGCCCCCGCAGCTTCATCCTGGCGGAAATGCTGCGGGGGTGCGCGGGCAGCGCCCCGCGCTCCGACGCCTGCCCGGGGGCGCGCCGCCCGGGCACACCCTTGCCACCGCCGCCGCCTGACGCAACTCTGTGCCGGATGGACCTGCCCCCCGCCCTCGCCGCCTGGTTCGCGTCCCGCGGCTGGGTGCTGCATCCCCATCAGCAGGCGATGCTCGACCGCGCGCGGGCGCCCGCCACGCTGCTGATCGCCCCCACCGGCGGCGGCAAGACGCTGGCGGGGTTCCTGCCCACGCTGGCCGACCTCGGGCCCGCGCCAAAGGCGGGGCTGCACACGCTCTATGTCTCGCCGCTCAAGGCGCTGGCGGCCGACATTAGGCGCAACCTCGCGACCCCCATCGAGGGCGCGGGGCTGGCGATCCGCGTTGAAGACCGCACGGGCGACACCGGCCAGGCGCAGCGCCGCCGCCAGCGCGCCGACCCGCCGCACATCCTGCTGACCACGCCCGAAAGCCTGGCGCTGCTGCTCGCCTCGCCCGAGGCGCCGCGCCTCTTTTCGGGGCTCGGGCGCGTCGTGGTCGACGAGATCCACGCGCTGGCCGAAAGCAGGCGCGGCGACCAGCTGATGCTGTGCCTCTCGCGCCTGTGCCGCCTGGCGCCGGGGCTGCGCCGCGTCGGCCTGTCGGCGACGGTCGAGGACCCCCCGGCGCTGGCCCGCTGGTTCGGCGGCGCCGCGATCCTCGCCGCCGACCCGGGCCCCGCCCCCGACATCGCCATGCTGGACACCGGCGCGCCGCCGCCCTGGGCGGGGGGCGGCGGGCGCCATGCGATCCCCGCGATCCTGAAGGAGATCAAGAGCCACCGCACCACGCTGATCTTCCACAACACCCGCGCGCAGGCGGAGCTGTTCTTCCGCGACCTGTGGCTGGCCAACGACGACGCGCTGCCCATCGCCATCCACCACGGCAGCCTGGCCCGCGAGCAGCGCCAGCGGGTCGAGGCGGCGATGGCCGCGGGCGCGCTGCGCGCGGTGGTCTGCACCGGCACGCTCGACCTCGGCATCGACTGGGGCGACGTGGACCTGGTGATCCAGGTCGGCGCGCCCAAGAACGTCAAGCGTCTGGTGCAGCGGATCGGGCGCGCGAACCACCGCTACAACGCGCCCTCCAGGGCCCGCCTCGTGCCCGCCAACCGCTGGGAGGTGGTGGAATGCCGCGCCGCACTGGACGCCGTGCGCGACGGCACGCTGGACGGCGAGCCGCGTGGCCCGGGCCCCCGCGACGTGCTGTGCCAGCACATCCTGGTCGCCGCCTGCGCGGGGCCGTTCCGCGCCGACGACCTCTACGCCGAGGTGCAGGCCGCAGGCCCCTACGCCGACCTGACGCGGGCCGGTTTCGACGCCTGTCTCGATTTCGTCGCCACCGGCGGCTATGCCCTGCGCGCCTATGACCGCTGGCAAAGGCTGGTCCTGCGCGACGGCCTGTGGTCCCTGCGCGACGCGCGCGCCGCGGCGGTGATCCGGCAGAACCTCGGCACCATCCTCGGCACCGAGACCCTGCCCGTCCGCCTGCGCGGCCGCGGCGCCCCCCTGGGCGAGATCGAGGAGGACTTTGCCGCCAGCCTGACCCCCGGCGACACCTTCCTGATCGGCGGCGAGACGGTGCGCTTCGACGGCCTGCGCGAGATGACCGTCGAGGTCAGCCGCGCGCCGGGCCGCCCGCCGAAGATCGCCGTCTTCAACGGCACCAAGTTCGCCACCTCCACCCTCTTGGGCGACCGCATCCTGGCGATGCTTCAGGAACCCCAGTGGCCCGGCCTGCCCGCCCACACCGCCGACTGGCTGGCCCGCCAGCGCGCGGTCAGCCGCCTGCCCCGCCCCGACCGCCTGCTGTGCGAAAGCTTTCCGCACGAGGGGCGCGAGCATCTGGTGGTCTACGGCTTTGCCGGGCGCAACGGCCAGCAGACGCTGGGGATCCTGCTGACCAAGCGGATGGAGGAAGACGGTCTCGGGCCCCTGGGTTTCACCGCCACCGACCACGCGACGCTGATCTGGGGGCTGGAGCCGGTGACCGATGCCGCGGCGCTGTTCGACCCCGCCCGCCTGCGCCAGGGGCTGGAGGGGTGGTTCGCGGGCAACGCGCTGATGAAGCGCACCTTCAGGGGTGTCGCGATCATCGCGGGGCTGATCGAGCGCAGCCACCAGGGCCGCCGCAAGACCGGGCGGCAGGCGACGTTCTCGACCGACATCCTGTATGACACCCTGCGCCGCCACGACCCCGGGCATGTCCTGCTGCAGATGACGCGGGAAGAGGCGATGCGCGGCATGGTCGACTTCGGCCGCGTCGAGGCGATGCTCGGGCGCGTGGCAGGCCGCATCGACCTTCTGCGCCTGCCCCGCGTGACGCCCTTTGCCCTGCCGCTGTTCCTGGAACCCGGCCGCGTGCCCGTGCACGGCGAGGGGCGCGAGCGGCTGGTGGCCGAGGCGGCGGCGCGGCTGATGGCGGCGGCCGGGATGGAAGCCGGCGATCACGCTTCCGTCTGCCACGCAAACACGCGGTAACCGCCCGGCCCACGTTGATCGAATGGGACGACGACCTGCCCGTCCGGCCGGTGCTGTGCGCCGGGGCCGCGTGTGGCGCGGCTGGTGGTGCTGGCGGGCACGGCGGCGGAATTCGGGCTGCCGGTCCTGATCGTCGCGGGCCCGCTCACGCGCCTGGCGGCGCCCGGGAGGGCGGGGTTCACCGCGGTGCAGAGCCTGACCGGCACCCCCGGGCCACGCCGCAGGGCCCGAGACCGTGCGCGCCGTTCGACCGGGTGCCGGACGCGCCGATCCCGGACTGGCCCCGGACTGGCCCCGGACTGGCCCCGGACTGGCGGGCGCTGTGGCTGACGCCGCTTGCCGTGCTTGCGACCCCGGGCGGCGGCTGGCTGTCGGCCGGCCGTGCGCTGCGGCGATCTGTCTCACGCGCGGCTTGATTTCTTCCGGGGTTTTGGCAGACTTGACCCCAGTGACGACAGCGCTTCCGACCCTAACCTGACTGCGCGTGCAGCCGGACCGACGGGAAGACCTGGCAGCACGGCCCGCCGCAATCGCGCGGCGGGAGCATGAAGATGGGGGACTGCGGCATGCCGACAGGCACCGTGAAGTGGTTCAACGCGACCAAGGGCTACGGCTTCATCGCGCCGGACGATGGCGGCAAGGACGTGTTCGTGCACATCTCGGCAGTGGAACGCGCGGGCCTCAAGGGCCTGAACGACAACCAGAAGGTCGGCTACGAACTGCAGTCCGGGCGTGACGGGCGGTCCTCGGCGGGCGACCTGCGCATCCTCTGATCCCTCTCTGCCGCGCCTCAGCCGGTCAGCGCGGCCTCGGTCGCGCTGTCCCAGCCCAGGTGCCAGCTTTCGCCGTCCCGGATCACCGGGCGCTTCATCACCGCAGGTGCGGCGGCGATCTGCGCCTCGGCGTCGGCGGCCTTGAGAAACGCGCCCATGCTGCGCCATGTGGTCGACTGCCGGTTGACCACGCGGTCGCCGAAGGCGCCCACGATGGCGGCGATCTCGGCCTCGGTCAGCGGGTCCGCCCGCACATCGCGGAAGGTGACCTGCCGCCCGGCCCGCACCAGCGCCTTCTGCGCCAGCTTGCAGGTGTCGCAGGTCGACAGGCCGTAGAGCGTGACCTCACCCGTCATGTGCCCATCCTCATGTGATCGCCTCGAGCTGTTCCTTGGTCATGCCGCCGGGCACGATGGTGATCGGGACCGGCAGCCCGCCGGAGGACCGGCTGAGCTGGGTGACCAGCGGTCCCGGCCCCGACTTTTCCGTCGAGGCGCCCAGCACGAGGACGCCGATCTCGGGGTCCTCGCGCACCTGTGCCAGGATCTGCGCCACCGGGTCGCCCTCGCGGATCACGAGCTGCGGGTTGACCCCCTGCCGGTCGCGCATCCACTTGGCGAAGACCTCGAAATGCGCCTCGATCCGCTCGCGCGCCTCGGCCCGCATCAGGTCGGCCACGCCCATCCAGTGCTGATATTCCTCGGGCGGGATCACCGACAGGATGGTCACCCCGCCGCCGGTGCGCGCCGCGCGGAAGGCGGCGAAGCGCATCGCGTTCAGGCATTCGCGGCTGTCGTCCAGAACCACCAGAAACTTGCGCATGATGTCGGGTCCCCCCAAGGCTGCCCCGGGCCGCGGATCATGCCGGGCCGGGCGCGGGCTGTCCAGCGATGCCGTCGGTCCGGGTGCGGGGCGGGGTTCACCCCGCCTTCGCCGCCGCCGCCATCCTTGGCCACAGCGCCCCCAGCGTCAGCGCGCCGATCGGCGCCGCCCGGCCGATCTGCCCCACCACGCCGGTATCCACCGCACCCAGCAGCGGCACCGTCGCGTTCGACCGCAGGATCGGCAGCGCGACCCTCGGCACCCGGGCGTGGGTGACCTCGGCCGGGGTCACATGCCGTCCGGCATCAGGAAATGGCCCGTGGCCTGGGCGAAGGGCCGGGCGCGGTTGTCCTGCCAGGCCTCGACGTGGACGGAGGCATAGCGGCGGCCGGACCGGTTGACGCGGGCCCGGGCATAGGCGTCGCGCGGCAGGCCCGCGCGCAGGTAGTCCACCGCGAAGTCGATCGTCTTGGGCAGCAACTGGGGCAGGGCGGGCGCACCCGGCGCGGCGGGGTCGATGCGGCCGGCCTCCATCGCTTCCCACATCACCGACCAGGCCAGCTCGACGATGGCCGCGATCTCCAGGAACGCCGCCGTCGCGCCGCCGTGCAGCGCAGGCAGCGCGGGGTTGCCGATCAGGTCGTCGTGGTAGGGCAGCAGCGCCGTCAGCTCGTCCCCCCGCCGGTCGAAGCGCACGCCGAGAAAGCCGATGTAGGGCACCTGCCCCACCAGCGCCGCAAGTGCCGCGTCGCGGCGGCCCTTGACCTGCTGCACGGGCTCGGGCGGCTGGCGGCCCATCAGCGGGCCACCGTGAAGGCGCCGGTCGCGGTGGCCACGGGGCGGCCCCGGTCCTCGTCGGTCGCCACCGCGCGCACGAAGGCCACCGACCGCGTCATGTGGTAGACCTCGGCCCGCGCGGTGACCGCCTGGCCGGGCGTCGCGGGGCGCATGTAGTCGATGCGCAGGTCCAGCGTTGCCGTCGCGGCAGGCTCCGAGGGATGCGTCAGCACCGCCCCGCCGCAGGCCGTGTCCATCAGCGCCGAGACCGCGCCGCCATGGATCACGCCGGTGGCCGGATCGCCCACCAGCCGCGCATCCCAGGGCATGGCGATTTCCGCCAGCCCCGGCGCCACGCTGACCACCCGCATCCCCAGTGCGCGCGAATGCGGCAGTGCCTGCACGAAGGCCTGCGCGCGCGCCGATGCCCTGTCGCTGTCGTCTGCCGTCATCGCCGTCCCCTGCCCCGGCACGACTGAACCACCTTGACCCGGCAGCGGCAAGCCGCGCGCGCGCAAAGCGGTTGAGCGGCGCGCGCCCCGGGCGTAGGCTGGACTCCGGGGAAGAGGGGCCAGCCGCGATGCCCGAAGGTCGCCTGAGCTTCAAGCAGATGTGCGCGCGGTTCGCCGTAACCCCGCGCACCCTGCGCTACTACGAATACATCGAGCTTCTGGCGCCCGAAAAGGACGGCCGCGCCCGCTGGTACGGCCCGCGCGAGGTGGCGCGGATGACGCTGATCCTGCGCGGCCGCCGCTTCGGGTTCTCGCTCGAGGAGATCCGCCAGTGGCTGCTGATCTACGGCAAGACCGGCGAGCGCGAGCAGCTTCAGGCCTTCATCGCGCTGGCCGACCGGCAACTGGGCGAGCTTGACCGCCAGCGCGCCGAGCTTGACACCACCATCGCCGACCTGCGCGCGCTCAGGGCGACGGCGGCCGGCGACGCGGGCGGCTGACCCGCCGCACCGGCCCCCGCCCGGTCATCCGTGATCTGTCATCCGGCCCCCTGACCCGGTGACGTGACGTTACGGTCACGTCAAGCGCCGGGCCTCTGGTAAGCTGCCGCGCAGACGCCCAGATGCGCGCTGCCGGGCCCCGCGGGGACGGCAGCGTAACCGGTGCGAGAGAGAGAGAATGTCGGAAACCGCGCGTGACACGATGACCATCCGCGAGATGTGCGACGCCTTCGAGGTGACCCCGCGCACGCTGCGGTTCTACGAACAGAAGGAACTGCTGGCACCGCTGCGCCAGGGCACGAGGCGGCTGTTCACCCGCCGCGACCGGGCGCGGCTGAAGCTGATCCTCAGGGGCAGGCGCTTCGGCATCCCGCTCGAGGACATCCGGCGGCTGCTCGACACCTACGAGACCGAGGGCGCCGCGGTGCAGGCGCAGAAAGGCTATGACATCGCCGCCGCGCGGCTGGCGGCGCTGGAGACCGAGCGCGCGGCGCTCGACGCCACGATCGCCGAGCTGCGGAACCAGATGGCCTGGGGGGCCGAGCTGCTGAAGGCACAGCGCAGCGCCGCCTGAGGGACCGGACCGACCGACAGACGACCAGGGAGAAGACAGATGCCCACCTACACCGCCCCCGTCCGCGACATGCAGTTCCTGCTGCACGACGTGCTGAAGGTCAGCGGGGCCGACGTGCCCGGCTACGCCGACCTCGACGCGGGCTTTACCGGCGCGGTGCTGGAGGAAGCGGGCAAGGTCGCCTCCGGGGTGCTGGCGCCGCTGAACGCGGTGGGCGACCGCGAGGGCTGCCGCCTGGAAAACGGCGTGGTGCGCACGCCGAAGGGTTTCGACAAGGCCTTCGCGGCGATGAAGGCGGGCGGCTGGACCGCGCTCGACTGCGACCCGGCCTATGGCGGCCAGGGCCTGCCCTACCTGATGGGCACCGCGGTGGGCGAGATCTTCGTCGCCGCCAACATGGCCTTCAACATGTACCAGGGCCTGACGCATGGCGCCTATTCCGCCATCCACGCGCATGGCTCGGCGGAGCAGAAGGCGACCTGGCTGCCGAAGATGGTGTCCTGCGACTGGACCGGCACGATGAACCTGACCGAGCCGCATTGCGGCACCGACCTCGGGCTGATGCGCACCAGGGCGGAACCGCAACCGGACGGGTCCTACCGCATCACCGGCCAGAAGATCTTCATCTCGGCCGGCGAGCATGACCTGGCCGAGAACATCATCCACCTGGTGCTGGCCAAGGCCCCGGGCGGCGGCGAGGGCACCAGGGGCATCTCGCTGTTCATCGTGCCGAAGTTCCTGGTCAACCCCGACGGATCGCTCGGCGCCCGCAACAGCCTCTCCTGCGGCAAGATCGAGGAGAAGATGGGCATCCACGGCAATGCCACCTGCGTGATGAACTACGACGGGGCGACGGGCTGGCTGCTGGGCGAGAAGCACAAGGGCATGCGGGCCATGTTCACGATGATGAACGAGGCGCGCCTGGGCGTGGGCCTGCAGGGCTATGCGCAGGCCGAGGCGGCCTACCAGAACGCGCTGGCCTATGCCAAGGACCGCCTGCAGGGCCGCGCGGTGACGGGGGCCGAAAACCCGAACGGCCCGGCCGACCCGCTGATCGTGCACCCCGACATCCGCCGCACCCTGATGGACCAGAAGTCCTTCGTCGAAGGCGCCCGCGCGCTGACCTTCTGGGCGGCCTCGCTGATCGACCGGTCGGTCCGGCAGGGCGACGCGGCGGCCGAGGGGCTGGTGTCGCTGATGATCCCGGTGATCAAGGGCTTCCAGACCGACAAGGGCTTCGAGATGGCGGTGGCGGCCCAGCAGGTCTATGGCGGGCACGGCTACATCGAGGAATGGGGCATGTCGCAGTTCGCCCGCGATGCCCGCATCGCGATGATCTACGAAGGCGCCAACGGCGTGCAGGCGCTGGACCTGGTGGGGCGGAAGCTCGCGCAGGACGGCGGCAGGCATGTGATGGCGTTCTTCGAGATGGTGAAGGCCGAGGTGAAGGCGCATGAGGGCGACGCGCGGATGCAGGGCTTCGCCGAGCCGCTGAACGTCGCGTCGAAGCAGCTTCAGCAGGCCGCCATGTTCTTCATGGCGAACGGCATGAAGACCCCCAACGCGGCGCTGGCGGGGTCCTACGACTTCATGCACATGATGGGGCATGTCTGCCTCGGCCTGATGTGGACGCGGATGGCCAAGGCCGCCTGCACGGGCCTCGGCGCGGGCGCGGGCGACCGCGACTTCCTGCAGGCCAAGATCGCGACCGGGCGCTACTACATGGCCCGCCAGCTGCCGGCCTGCGCGATGCACCTCGCGCGGATCGAGAGCGGCGCCGAGCCGGTGATGGCGCTGCCCGCCGCGGCGTTCTGATGTTTCCCCCGGGGAAAATTCTTGAAGGAAGAATTTTCCCCTGTCCGACCCGAGGCGCCCGATGCCCAAGCGTTTCCGCCTGACCCGCCGCTTTCCCGTCGCGATGACCGAGGACGGCTACCGCCGCCTGAAGGCCTTCGCGGCCGAGGCAGGGCTCGACGAGGGCGAGGCGCTGTCATTCCTGTTCGAGAACTGGTCTTCGGTGGTGAACGGCGACAACCTCACGCACCGGCTGCGGCTGTTCAACGCAGAGCTCGACGAGCGCAAGTCCTGAAGCGGGGCGCGGGGGGGAGGGGGCAGATGGGTATTTGGGCCAAGATGAAGCCGCAGGACAGCGCATCGGCGTTGACGTCCCGGACCGGCGGCACAAGGCCGATTGGGGATTTACCCGCTCGCGGTCCGGGACGCTTCACCTTGGGCGATCATCGGCTCCCCAGCCTGTACCGCACAGAGGTGATGCCCCGATTCTGGTTAAGAAAGCGTTCTTCATCTTGGTGAAAATACCCCACGGGGGTGCGGGGGTGTGAAACCCCCGCTGCGACGGAAGGGCAGGGACAGACGATGACAGCCACGCTCCACGCCTTTGCCGAAAGCGGCAATGCCTACAAATGCGCGCTGGCCATGCGGCTGGCGGGGATGGATTACGATGTGGCCTTCGTGCGCTTCTTCCAGGGCGGCGCACGGACGGCCGAGTTCCGCGCGCTGAACGCGATGGGCGAGGTGCCGGTGCTTGTCCACGACGGCCGCATCCTTACCCAGTCTGCCGTGATCCTGCGCCATGTCGCCCGCTTCACCGGTCGCTTCGGCGGCACGGACGAGGAAGAGGTGCTGCGCTGGCTGGTCTGGGACAACCACAAGCTGTCTGCGCAGATCGGCACCACGCGGTTCCTGATGAACTTCCTCGCCCCCGAGAAGCGGCCCGAGGGCGTGATCCCCTTCCAGCAGGGCCGCCTGAAGGCCGCCTACGCGGTGCTGAACGACCACCTTTCGGTGCGCGACTGGGTGGAGGGCACGGCGCCGTCGATCGCCGACCTGTCGCTGTGCGGCTATCTCTACTACCCCGAGCCCTTCGGCTTCGCCCGCAGCGACTGGCCGCACATCGACGCCTGGCTGACCCGCATCGCCGCCCTGCCCGGCTGGGCGCATCCCTATGACCTGCTGCCCCGCGCCTTTCCGGCGCAAGGAGGACCGACATGACCGACGCCTACATCTACGACGCCGCCCGCACCCCCCGCGGCAAGGGCCGCCCCGACGGCGCGCTGCACGAGGTGACGGCGCTCGCGCTGTCGGCGCGGATGCTGAACGCGGTCAGGGACCGCAACAACCTGACCGGGCACGCGGTCGAGGATGTGATCTGGGGCAATGTCACGCAGGTCGGCGAGCAGGGCGGCTGCCTCGCGCGGTCGGCCGTGCTGGCCTCCGACCTCGACGAGCGCATCCCCGGCCTGTCGATCAACCGCTTCTGCGCGAGCGGGCTGGAGGCGGTGAACCTTGCCGCCAACCAGGTCAAGGCAGGCGCGGGCCGGGCCTATATCGCGGGCGGCGTGGAGATGATGGGCCGCGTCGCCATGGGCTCGGACGGTGCGGCGATCGCCGCGGACCCGGGCGTCGCGATGAAGACGTATTTCGTGCCGCAGGGCATCAGCGCCGACATCATCGCCACCGAATACGGCTTCACCCGCGACGATGCCGACGCGCTGGCGGTGGAAAGCCAGCGCCGGGCGGCGCGGGCCTGGGCGGAGGGGCGGTTCGCGAGGTCGGTGGTCACCGTGCGCGACCAGAACGGCCTGCCGATCCTGTCCACCGACGAATACATGCGCCCGCAGACCGACATGCAGTCGCTGGGTGCGCTGAAGCCCGCGTTCCGCGACATGGGCGAGGTGATGCCGGGTTTCGACAAGGTGGCGCTGATGAAATACCCGCACCTTTCGCGGATCAACCACATCCACCACGCGGGCAATTCCTCGGGCATCGTGGACGGTGCGGCGGCGATCCTCATCGGGTCGAAGGAGTTCGGCGAGGCGCAGGGCCTGAAGCCCCGTGCCCGCATCCGCGCCACCTGCAAGGTCGGCAGCGACCCCACGATCATGCTGACCGGGCCGGTGCCCGCGACCGGGCGCGTCCTCGCCGCCGCCGGGATGGCCATCGGCGACATCGACCTGTTCGAGGTGAACGAGGCTTTCGCCTCGGTCGTGCTGCGCTTCATGCAGGCGTTCGACGTGGACGCGGACCGGGTGAACGTGAACGGCGGCGCCATCGCCATGGGCCATCCGCTGGGCGCCACCGGCGCGATCCTGCTCGGCACGCTGCTGGACGAGCTGGAGCGGTCCGGCAAGGGCACCGGCCTGGCCACGCTCTGTGTCGCCTCGGGCATGGGTGCGGCCACGATCATCGAGCGGGTGTGACCGCGATGCGGCCCCGGCACCGCCCGGAGACACGAACGCGGGGCGTGACGACGCGGCCCTGCGGTTGCGCTTTCGCCCGGGGGGTGATTCGTGATATTGGGTCAGGGTTGCTGATCTATCCGCGGGGGCCCGATGGGCGACCTTTCCTGGCACATGAAGACCGCCTTCCGGGCCGAGGCGCTGAGCACCGGGCGCTACGACCTTCTGGTCGACGAATACGCCTATCCGCTGACCGTCTACCTGCACGGCCTGCCGCAGGTGCTGCGCGACCGGGGCGAGGCCTGGGCCTTCTTCCAGGAGCTGCACGGCACGCTGCGGGCCCTGGGCTATGCGCGCGTGACGGCGCGGGTGGCGGCGCAGGACCTGCCGCGCGCGGGGCGGGTGCGGCTGTGGTGCGACTGGTATGGCGAAGCGCCGGGGGGGGCCGCCACGCGCTTTGCCTCGACGGTCTGCTACGCGCGCACGGATGCGGGCGAGCCGAAGACGGAACTGCTGGAATTCACCCGGCTGGACCTGCCGCAGGCCGCGGCGGCCTGACGGCGCCTCGGGCCGGTGCCCGCGCCGGACGGATGCCGGCCGCGCCGTCGCATGCGTCACCATGGCCGCGCGGATGCGGGCCCCGGGGACGGACCGCCGATGTCCGGGCCGGCCGGCCGGATCGGGCGCGCCTCGGGACAGCGGACCGCAACGGCCGCCTGACGAAAGGACGCCATGCCCAGGCTTGACATGACGCAGCTGCCGGTCAGGACCGGCTCGGTCTACCCCTCGCCCTATCGCGAGATGATGGCGGGGCGGTCCTCGCTGCGGCTGGGGGACGCCGGGGGGCTGACGCAGTTCGGCGTCAACCTGGTGACGATGGCGCCGGGCGCGATGTCCTCCCTGCGCCACTGGCACCTGAACGAGGACGAATTCGTCTGGGTCACCGAAGGCGAATGCGTGCTGGTGCAGGACGCGGGCGAAACGGTGATGCGCGCGGGCGACTGCGCGGCCTTCAAGGCGGGCGACCCGGACGGGCACCACTTCCTGAACCGGTCGGACCGGGTGGCGCGGTTCCTGGTCGTGGGCACCAGGGCCGCGCGGGAAGTGGCGACCTATTCCGATGTGGACCTGAAGGTGGAGATCACGCCGGGCGAAGGCGGCCGCGCCGATTTCACCTACAAGGACGGCACCCCCTGGGCGGGGCCACGCTGATGCAGAAACCGAAGATCGGCCTGGAAACATATGAATCCGAATGCGAAAGTCCTGTTGCAGCCGGCGGTCCCGGCGCCCGTTCCCACCGCATCATCGGCAATCCCGGCCGCCTGACCCGGCTCGGCGCGCATCCGCAGACGCAGCCCCCGGGGTCGCGGTCGTCCTTCCGCCAGGGGCTCGAGGCCCGGGACGAGCCGACCGCAGGCGAGGCCGCGGCCCGGCCCGCGGGCCATCCGGTCGGGCACCGCCGCGACATCCGCCCGGGCGCGCCTGCGGCCTGGCCTGACGCGGGCGCTCGCGGGCACATCGGCATCCGCCGCCATCCCGACCCCGATCTTGTCGCCGTCAAGGCCGGCGCCGCCCGCCGCTGCCTGCACGGCGACGGCCGCCCGCGCGGGGAACGCCCCGCATGAGCGACGCGCCCGGCATCCTGCAGGCCTACCTCGATCGCGTCGCCGCCACGGTGATGCACGGCGACTGGGACGCGTACCGTGGCAGCGTCTGCCTGCCCTTCCACCTGGTCACCCACGCCGCCAGCCTGCGGATCGAGACCGAGGCCGACCTGCGCACCGGATTTGACGCCTTTGCCGAGATGCTGCGCAGCCAGCGCATCACCGACTACATCCGCCTTGTCGAAGGCGCCGAGCGGCTGGACCCCGACCTGATCTCGGGCCGCTACGTCACCCATCTGATGGCGGGCGCGCATCGCATCCTGCCGCCCTACCGGTCGCAGATCACCCTGCGGCGCGAGGGCGCCGTCTGGCGCGCCGCGTCGATTTCCAACGCGCTGGCCAATTCCCGCTGGCCGCTTCACCTGCCCCGGGTCGACGACCCCGGGCCCCCGAAAGGACCCCGGACATGACCGATTTCACGATGGCCACCGACGCCGAGGGCGTCGCCACGATCACCTGGGACCTGCCCGGGAAATCCATGAACGTGATGTCCGAGGCGGGCTTTGCCGAGCTTGACGCGCTGGTGGCGCAGGCGCTGGCCGACGCGGGCACCAAGGGGATCATCCTGACCAGCGGAAAGAAGGACTTCGCCGGCGGCATGGACCTGAACGTGATCGCCCGGATGAAGGAGGGCGGCGCGGGCGCGGTGTTCGACGGCGTGATGAAGATCCACCACATCCTGCGCCGGATCGAACGTGCGGGGATGGATGCGAAGACGCTGAAGGGGGCCAAGCCGATCGTCGCCGCCCTGCCCGGCACGGCGCTGGGGATCGGGCTGGAGATTCCGCTCGCCTGCCACCGCATCATCGCCGCCGACAATCCGCGCGCCAAGATCGGCCTGCCCGAGATCATGGTCGGCATCTTCCCCGGCGCCGGGGGGACGACCCGTCTGGTGCGCAAGATGGGCGCGATGGCGGCCTCGCCCTTCCTGCTGGAGGGCAGGCTGTCAGACCCCAAGGCGGCGAAGATGGCCGGGATCATCGACGAGGTTGTGGCGCCGGAGGCCCTCATGGCCCGCGCGAAGGAATGGGTGCTGGGCGCCAAGGACGCGGACCTCGTGAAGCCCTGGGACGACAGGGGCTACAAGATGCCCGGCGGCGCGCCCTATCACCCGGCGGGCTACATGACCTATGTCGGCGCGTCCGCCATGGTCCATGCCAGGACGCAAGGCGTCTATCCGGCGGCCAGGGCGCTCCTCTCCGCCGCCTACGAAGGCGCGCTGGTGCCCTTCGACACGGCACTGAAGATCGAGGCGCGGTGGTTCACGTCCGTCCTGATGGACCCGTCATCCACCGCGATGATCCGGTCGCTGTTCATCAACAAGGAGGCGCTGGAGAAGGGCGCGAACCGGCCCAAGGTGCCTGACCAGACGGTGCGCAAGGTCGGCATCCTGGGCGCGGGCATGATGGGCGCGGGGATCGCCCATGTCAGCGCGCAGGCGGGGATCGACGTGGTGCTGATCGACGCGAGCCAGGAAGCCGCCGACCGCGGCAAGGCCCATTCCGAGGGGCTTCTGGACAAGGGGATGAAGCGCGGCAAGGTGACGGCCGAGAAGAAGGCCGAAACGCTCGCCCGCATCGTGGCCACCACCGACTATGCCGCGCTCAAGGACTGCGACCTGCTGGTGGAAGCCGTGTTCGAGGACGCAAGGGTCAAGGCCGAGGTGACGGCAAAGGCCGAGGCGGCGCTGCCCGGGGCCGCGATCTTCGCCACCAACACCTCCACCCTGCCGATCACGGGACTGGCCACGGCCTCGAAGCGGCCCGACCAGTTCATCGGCATCCACTTCTTCTCGCCGGTCGACAAGATGAACCTGGTGGAGATCATCCGCGGGCGCGAAACGGGCGACGTGGCGGTGGCCAAGGCCCTGGATTTCGTGCGCCAGATCCGCAAGACCCCCATCGTGGTGAACGACGCGCGCTTCTTCTACGCCAACCGCTGCATCATCCCCTACCTCAACGAAGGCATCCGCATGGTGGGCGAGGGCGTGGCGCCCGCGCTGATCGAGAACGCCGCCCGCCTGATCGGCATGCCGCTGGGTCCGCTGCAACTGGTGGACGAAACCTCGATCGACCTGGGCGTCAAGATCGCCAGGGCGACAAAGGCCGCAATGGGCAAGGACTATCCCGACGAGGCGGTGGACCGCGTGCTGTTCCACCTGGCCGACCTGGGCCGCCTGGGGCGCAAGGCGAAGGCCGGGTTCTACGCCTATGACGACAAGGGCGAACGGCTGGGCCTGTGGGACGGGCTGGCCGCGACCTGGCCGCTGGACAAGGCGCAGCCTTCGCTCGCCGACGTGCAGCACCGGCTGATCTTCGCGCAGGTCAACGAGGCGGTGCGCGCGCTCGAGGAAGGCGTGCTGACCGACATCCGCGAGGGCGATGTGGGCGCGATCCTGGGCTGGGGCT
>CAZCPY010000071.1:0-16277 GCA_964499865.1 uncultured Rhodobacterales bacterium
GGCTTCTTCAGCCGCTGACCGACAGGAAAGGAATGTGCCGAAGGCACGCAATTTGTTTCAGGCGCCGGGGCAGGGTGTGACGGGGCCAGAAGTCGTGCCGCTGGCGGACGGGCGGTGGCGGTTCCGGCATGGGCCGATCGACATGGTCCTGGGCGTGGATGGCGCCGGGGCGGAGGCCGGGGTGGCGCGGGGGGCGCGGCGGTTCGCGGGGTTGCTGGAGGAGTTGGCGGCCGAGCTGCCGGCGCTGCGGTCGACCGACCCCGGCCCGCTGCGCGGGCCGGTGGCCCGCGCGATGGCGGCGGCGGTGGCGCCGTTCCGCCCGGCCTTCGTGACCCCCATGGCCGCCGTGGCCGGCGCGGATGCGGACGCGGTGCTGGCAGCGATCGTGGCAGGCGAGGGCATCGACCGCGTCCATGTCAACAACGGCGGCGACATCGCGCTGCACCTCGGGCGCGGCCGGTCCTGCACCGCCGCCATCGCGGCCCGTCCCGGTCTGCCGGACCGGGTTGTCGTCCGGCACGGGCAAGGGATCGGCGGCATCGCCACCTCGGGCTGGCGCGGGCGCAGCCAGAGCCTCGGCATTGCCGATGCGGTGACGGTCCTGGCGGCGACCGCAGCGATGGCGGATGCCGCCGCCACGATGATCGCCAATGCCGTCGACCTGCCCGGCCACCCCGCCGTCGCCCGCCGTCCGGCGCGCGAGATCAAGGCCGACAGCGACCTGGGCGACCTGCCGGTCACCGTCGGGGTGGGACCGCTGGAGGCCGGAGATGTCGCGCGGGCTCTGGGCAGCGGCGCGGCCTTCGCCCAGGGCTGCCTTGCGCGCGGGCTGATTGCCGGGGCGGCGCTGTTCCTGCAAGGTGAGGTCTCGCTTGTCGGTCCCTTTGCGCTGGAGCCTCCCGGTGTCTGATTTCATCCTCCGCAAGATCGTGACCCAGGTCGAGGAGATCCGCCACGAGGGCGGCCCGCCCGCCGATCCGCCTCCCGTGCGCGGCGCGATCCTCGCCATCTGCGCCAATCCCTTCGCGGGCCGCTGGGAGCCCGACCTGCAGCCCGCGATGGAGGCCCTGAAGCCCCTGGCGCTGATGCTGACCGACCGGCTGGTGGCGGCGCTGGGCGGGCGCGCGGGGATCGACGCCTACGGCAAGGGCGCCATCGTCGGCGCGGGCGGCGAGAGCGAGCATGGTGCGATCTGGCATGTGGCGGGCGGCTACGGGATGCGCGAGCGGCTGGGCGGATGCCGCGCCATCGTGCCGAGCGCGATGAAGGTCGGCGGCATGGGCGCCACGCTGGACGTGCCCCTGGGGCATCTGAACGCGGCCTACGTGCGGTCGCGCTTCGACGTCATCACCATCGCCTGCGCCGATGCCCCGCGGGCGGGCGAGGTGCTGTTCGCCCTGGCCATGGCCCGGGGCGGGCGGGTGCACAGCCGGATGGGGGGGCTCGAGGTCTGGCAGGTCAGGGGCGAGGACGGGCTCCGGTGAAAGCGCGCGCAACAGGGTGGCATGAGCGTCAATCGCGGTCGAAGGGCGCATTCCTGCACGTCAAGGACCGCGCCGTTGACCGGCGCTTCGGTCACCGCTCCGAACACGTTCCCATCGGCGGAGGTTCGAGTGTCAGGCGGCAATACCAACGATACGGGAGACCCCGCGACGTCGAATCGAGCCGGGATCAACGCGAGTTTCCGCGCATGCGCGCAGGCGACGCGTAGATCGGCGTGAAGGTCTTCTCGCCCTTCGACGCCCGGCAGGCAGTGACCGCGTTCTAGGCTGACGTCACCGCCGCCGCGCCCCCCTGATGGCGCCACGACGCGAGAACGGACAGGCTTCACGTCGATGATGCCGAGACCTTCTCCTTGACCCGGTGAATGGTCGGGCGGGTGGACGCCGCGGTCAGGCCGGTCCAGGACCGTACAGCGGTCTGAAAGGCAGGTGCGCCAGTGATGGCGGCCAGGGCCGCAAGCAGGGTTCTGGCGCGCCGCGTGACCCCGACGTTCGCCGCCGCCTGCGCCCTGCCCGCGCGGCGCGACATCCGGGGCGCCGCTCTGACGGCGACGGTGACCTCTTGCCCAGGCTTCCCGGTCTTCGCGGGGCTGGTGGCGGTCGGGCTGCGGGGGGCGACGGACCCGATGCACAGCCTGCTGACGCCGGTCTTCCGGTCCGGCGTCCGGGTCGCCCTGCCGCCGGCGTCACCGGTCCTGGGCAACCTCTGGCGGGCGGTGAACCCCCGGACGGGGCCGGTGCGGCTGCTGCGCCGGCCGCGCGGGCGCCCGAGGGGCGTGGGGCTTGCCCGCCTCGGCCGCTGGCCGGCCGTGACGGGGCTGTTCGGCTTCACCCGGTTCACGCTGGCGTCGCTGGCGCCCGAGGCCCCCCGCGTGCTGGCGCAGACGGCTGCCCTGTGCTGGGCGTCGGTCTTCCCGCTTGCCGTGCCCGAGGGCGAGGACCGGCTCGACCGCGGCGGGTTCCTGACCGTCCGCCTGACCGCCCCGTCGCGCAGCGCGCCGCCGTGGCCGCAGGATGCCGCGGCATCGCCCGCTGCCGGGCGCCCCCCCTCCGCCGGCCCTTCCCCACGAGGGGGAGGGGAGGCGCCCTGCGCGCGACGTGGCCCCCCCCGACGCGGCAGGTGCAGCCGATGGCGGGCGGGCCCGCCGGCAGCGCAGGTGCCGCGACTGGCGCCCGTGCCGCCGTCGGCGGCGGCTTTCGTGACGCCGGAGTTCGCGGGCCGGTCGGCGGTGCAGGGGGTCATCGCGGCGGGGTTGCCGACAACCCGGGGCGCCGACCGCGGGCGCGATCCCGGGCGCGATCCGGCCGGGAGGCGATCCGGCCGGGGGGGCGATCCGGAACACCCGGTTCGCGGCGATCCTGTCGGCGCATGTGCCGGCGGTGGTGCTGGCCTTCCGGCTGACGGGAGACGGGGCCGGGCCGCGGGCCGGCGGGCTTGCGCACCTGCCGCCGGGACCGGTGATGACCGGTTGCACAGTGCGGGACCCGTGGCTGCCGTCGTCAACGGCGGGCGCGCGAAATCCGTTTACAAGCCGGGGCATCGGGGTCCATCGTCGCGGCCATGACGCGGGGGCAGACCCGCGCGCGCCCCTTCGACAGTGGAGCCAGAGAGATGACGCTTTCCCGCCGCAGCCTGCTTTCCACCGGGGCCGCCGCTGGCGCCCTTGCGCTGTCCCCCGCCCGCTTTGCCTCGGCCCAGGCCGCGCCCCTCAAGATCGGCTTCCAGCTGCACCGCACCGGCATCGGCGCGGCCTACGGCCGCTGGTACGAACGCACCGCCACCGCGGCGCTGGACCGCATCAACGCCGCCGGCGGCATCAACGGCCGCCCGGTCGAGATCGTCTTCGAAGACGACGGCACCGACCCCAAGCGCGGCGCGGAGGTGGTGGAAAAGCTGACCACGCAGGCGGGCTGCGACCTCGTCATGGGCACGCTGTTCTCCAATGTGGTGATCGGCTCGGCGCCGCGGGCGGGCGAACTGAAGGTGCCCTACCTCGTCTGCTCCGAGGGCTACCACGTGGCAAGCGGCATGCTGAACCGCTGGACGCTGCAGCCCGGCATCACCGACGTGCGGTCGCAGATCGCCTCGATGGCGCCCTGGGTTTCCTCGACGCTGGGCAGGAAGGTCACGATGATCTTCCCCGACTTTGCCTTCGGCCAGGACCACCGCGATTTCTTCACCGCCGCGATGGCGGCCCAGGGCGGCGAGGTGATCGCGCAGATCGCCATCCCGCCGACCGAGACCGCCTTCACCCGCTACTTCCCGCAGATCCCGGCCGAGACCGAGGTGCTGTACCACGTCATGGTCGGCCCGGCGGTGCTGACCTTCGTCAAGGAACTGGGCGAGTTCTACGGCTCGGGCGCCAAGCCGCAGATCTTCGGCTTCATCGATTCGCTGGAAGGGGTCGATGTCGCCGCGCCGGGGCTCGAGTTCCTCGAGGGCACGCATTTCTGGGAAGCCTTCCCGCGCTACGCCCAAGCCGACGCCGCCCCCTGGGAGGCGGAGTATCGCGCGGCCGTGGGGGTGGACGACACCGGCGCCTCGCTGTCGGATGCCAGGGACGTGTCGACCTACAGCCACATGTTTTCCGCCTGGGAAACGCTGTCGGTGATCAAGGCGGGCATGGAGGCCGCGGCCTACACCGGCCCCGCCGACCGGCAGACGTTCGTCGAGGCGGTCGAGGCGATGTCCGCCATGCCGGGCGGCCTCGACCACCCGCAGGGCGACAAGCTGTTCAACGGCAAGACGCACCAGGTCTTCGGGTCGCAGTCGATCACGAGGGTGGAGAGCGGAAAGCTCACGCGCGTCCACCGCACCTCGATCGAGGACGGCCTCTATCCCGACGCGGTGGACTACACGACGCAGAGCTTCTGAATGGCGGCGCGAGGGGGAGGCGGCGGCTTCGGGCCCCCGGCGCGAGGTCCGGGCCTTGCCCGTCCCCGCGCCGGGAGCCGCTCAGCCGCCGCCGCTGCCGCGGACCGTTCGCCGCCGCCGCGCCCGCGACGGCGTCGGAGCGGGGGGTTTCACACCCCCCGCACCCCCCGTGGGATACTTGGGATCGGAAGATGGGGGCGGGAGGGTCAAGGGCACCGGTATCCGGGAGACCCGGTCAAGCCGGACAACGGTGCCCCATCTCCCGATACGGTCATCGGCGTCCCCGCCTGTACCGTGCGGAGATCATCGCACTGCAGGGTTAACGATCCGTTGCATCTTCCGATCCGAAGTATCCTCGGGGGGTCCGGGGGGCAGACAGCCCCCCGGGGGTCGGGCCGGGTGCCTCGCCCCGGTGCCTGGCGCGACGCCAGCGCGCCCCGGACGGGGCGCAAGACGGCCAGGGGGGACCACGGCGGGATGGAAGGTGCGAGGGGGTCCAAGGGGGCGCTGTGCGCCCCCTTGCTTCCCCCAAGCGGCGCAGCCGCGCGGGAGCCTTCGGCCGGGGGCGGGCGGGCGCCGTGAGTTTCGGGCCGTTCCTGCTGCTGGCGCTGATGGAGGGCGCGGTAATGGCGGCGGTGCTGGCCCTGACGGCGGTCGGGCTGAGCCTGGTCTTCGGCGTCCTGCGCGTGGTCAACGTGGCGCATGGCGAGTTCTTCATGCTGGGCGCAGTCGTGGCCTGGGCGGTCGTGCAGGTGGTGCCGGGGCCGCCGTGGCTGGGCTTTGTCGCGGCGCTGGCCTTCGCGCCGCTGGCAGTGGCGGCGCTGGCGGCGGTGGCCGACCGGCTGGTGCTGCGGCGGCTGCGCTATGAGCCCGAAGCCACGATCGTGGCCACCATCGGGCTTCTCTACATCCTGCAGCAGGCGGCGCTGAGCTTCTACGGGCCCGACGCGCGCCCGGTGGAGGCGCCGTTCCAGTGGCGCATCCAGCTGCCCTGGTTCGGCTGGTCGGGCTACAAGCTGTTCGTCATCGCCGCCGCCCTGGTCCTGCTGGCCGGGGTCTGGGCGTTGATGACGCGCACGCGGGCGGGGCTGGTGATGCGGGCGGCGCAGATCGATGCCGAGACGGCGCGGGCATTCGGCATCGACACCGCTGCCGTCTATTCGATGACCTTTGCGCTCGGCGCGGGCCTTGCCGCCGCGGCGGCGGTGCTGATCGTGCCGATCCAGCAGGCGCATTACCTGATGGGGGGCGATCCGCTGCTGCTGTCGTTCATCGTCGTCATCCTCGGCGGCCTCGGATCCCTGCGGGGCACGCTGGTGGCGGCGCTGCTGATCGGGCTGTCGGACGGGGTGATCTCGATGGCCTTCTCGCCCACCCTGGCGAAGATCCTGGCCACGCTGCTGGTCGCCCTTGTGCTCGTCTTCCGCCCGCAGGGCCTGTTCGGGGCGCGGGCATGAGCCGCGCGCTGGCACTGCACCTTGCGGTGTTGGCCGTCCTGCTTGCGGGCGCCGTCCTGCTGCCCGCCTACGACCGCACCAACATGGCGCGGATCATGGTGCTGGCGGTGCTGGCCATCGGCTACAACCTCGCCTTCGGCTACACCGGCCTTCTGTCGCTGGGCCATGCGCTGCATTTCGCCGCCGGCATGTATGCCGCGGGGCTGGGAGCGAGCCTCTGGGGCTGGACCGCCGCCGCGGGTCTGCCTGCGGGGATCGTGGCGGGGGGGCTTTCCGCGGCGCTGACCGGCTGTCTGGCGCTGCGCACCGGCGGCGTGGCCTTCATGATCGTGACGCTGATGTTCGCGCAGGCGGGGTATCTGGCGCTGCTGCATTTCGGTGCGGTGACGGGCGGGGACGAGGGCTTCATCCTTCCCGCTGCGGCGCGTCAGCTCCTTGGCCTCGATCTCTCCGCCGACCTGCCGCGCTATCTGGTGGCCTGGGGGCTGCTGTGCGTCGCGCTGCTGGGGGCGCTGGCGATCGTGCGGTCGGACCTGGGGCGGACCTTCGTCGCCATGCGCGAGAACGAGGAGCGGTCGCGGATGCTGGGCTTCGACCCGTTCCGCACGAGGCTTGTCGCGCTGGTGCTGTCGGGGCTGATGGCGGGCGGGGCCGGGGCGGCCTACGGGCTGCTGTTCGGCTATGTCGGCGCCACCTTCGCCACCGTGCAGTATTCGATCCTGCCGTTGCTCTATGTCCTGCTGGGCGGGGCGGGCACGGTGCTGGGGCCGCTGCTGGGGGCGGCGCTGATGTTCTACCTGACCGACCTGGCCTCGGGTTTCACCGATGCGCAGCTGGCGGTGGTGGGGGCGGCGCTGGTCCTCCTGGTGCTGTTCGCGCCGCGGGGGATCCTCGGGACGCTGCGGGAAAGGCGGCTGCCATGGCTGCCCTGATGGAGGCGCGCGGCCTTGTCCGCCATTTCGGCGGGCTGAAGGCGGTGGACGGGGTCGACCTCGACCTCGCCGAGGGCGAGGTGCATGCGCTGATCGGACCGAACGGGGCGGGCAAGACCACGCTCGTGGGCCTGCTGTCGGGGCGCATCCCGGCACAGGCGGGCCGGGTGTCCCTGGGCGGCGCGGACATCACCCGCCTGCCCGCCCATGCCCGCGTGCGGCGGGGCATCGCCTACACGTTCCAGATCACCTCGATCTACCCGCGGCTGACGGTCTGGGACAACGTGGCGCTGGCGGCGCAGAGCCGGGGCGACGCGCCGCGGCAGGCGGTGCCCGCCGCGCTGGCGCGGGTGGGGCTGGAGGCGCGGGCCGGAGAGATCGCGGGGCAGTTGAGCTATGGCCACCAGCGCACGCTGGAAATCGCCATGGGCCTGGCGCTGCGCCCGCGCCTGCTGATCCTGGACGAGCCGACGCAGGGGCTGGCGGCGTCCGAGATCGCGGGGTTCACCGCGCTTGTCCGGGTCCTGTCGCCCGCCACGACGGTCCTGCTGATCGAGCACAACATCGAGGTGGTGATGGCGCTGGCGACGCGGATCACCGTGCTGGCCGCGGGCCGGGTGCTGGCGACCGGCGTGCCGGAGGCGATCCGCGCGGATGCCGCCGTGCAGGCGGCCTATCTGGGGGACGGCGCGGATGCGTGAGGGGGGCGCCCGGCCGGTCGGTGGAGCCCCCCTCCCCCCTCCCCTCCCCACGAGGCGGAGGGGTGGCGCCCTCGGGCCGGGCGGCTGGACGGGGGCGGGCCGGCGCGAGATCCCTCGCCGTCGCACCCCTGAGGCCCCGGGCGCTTCCCTCCCCCCCCGTGGGGGAGGGAGAGGGTGGGGGGGCGCCCGGCCGGTCGGTGGAGCCCCCCTCCCCCCTCCCCTCCCCACGAGGCGGAGGGGTGGCGCCCTCGGGCCGGGCGGCTGGACGGGGGCGGGCCGGCGCGAGATCCCTCGCCGTCGCACCCCTGAGGCCCCGGGCGCTTCCCTCCCCCCCCGTGGGGGAGGGAGAGGGTGGGGGGGCGCCCCGGTCGGGCAGGGGGACGACCCCCACGCTGCGCCGCCGGGACAGGCGCGCCCATGCTGAGCCTGTCCGCCCTGCAGGCGGGCTACGGCCCCCTGCGCGTGCTGCACGGCGTCACGCTCGACGTGCCCGCGGGGCAGGTCACCTGCCTGATGGGGCGCAACGGCACCGGCAAGACCACCACCCTGCGCGCGATCATGGGTCTCTGCCCGCCGACCGCGGGCACCGTCACGCTCGGCGACCAGCGGCTCGACCAGCGGCCTGCGCACCGCATCCCTGCCGCGGGCATCGGCTATGTGCCGCAGGGCCGCCGCCTGTTCGGCCCGATGACGGTGGCCGAGAACCTGGCCGTGGGGGGCCTCGCCCGTGGCGACAACGGCGCCCGGGCGCGGGTGCTGGCGCTGTTCCCGCGACTGGAGGAGCGCCTGCACCAGCCCGCGCAGACCCTGTCGGGGGGCGAGCAGCAGATGCTGGCGATCGGGCGGGCGCTGTGCCTTTCGCCGCAGGTCCTGCTGCTGGACGAGCCGACCGAGGGCCTTCAGCCCTCGATGGTCGCCCTGATCGCCGAGGCGGTCCTGCGCCTTCGGGCCGAGCACGATGCGATCCTGCTGGCCGAACAGCGCGCGCGCCCGCCCTTGCGGCTGGCCGACCTCCTCGCCTTCATGGGCCAGGGCGTGGTGGCCGAGGTGCGGCCCGCCGCCGGGCTGACGGCGGAAGCGCAGGTGTTCCGCGACCGGGTGGGGGTGGGATGACGGGTGCGAAGGCGGGTGCGAAGGCGGGGCTGGTCGCGGGCGTGGACGTGGGCGGGACCTTCACCGACCTCGTGGTGCTGGACCCCGCGACCGGCGCGGTGCGGCTGTCCAAGGTGCCCACGACGCTGGACCTCGCCGCGGGCGGACAGGCGGCGGGCGTGGTCGCGGCCTTTGCCGCGGGCGGGGTGGCGCTGGCTGATGTGGCGCTGGCCGTGCACGGCACCACCGCCACGACGAACGCGGTGATCGAGCGCAAGCTCGCGCGCACGGGCCTCGTGACCACCGAAGGCTTCCGCGACGTGCTGGAGCTTGGCCGCCGCACGCGGCCGCAGGCCTACGGGATGACCGGGCGCTTCGTGCCCGTCATCCCGCGCGACCTGCGCCGCGAGGTGCCCGAGCGGATGGACGCCCGCGGCCGCGTCCTGGTGCCGCTGGACGAGGGGGCCCTGCGCGCGGTCCTTGCGGAGCTCGCCGCAGAAGGCTGCGAAAGCCTGGTGATCCATTTCCTGCATTCCTACGCCAACCCCGCGCACGAGCTGCGTGCGCTGGAGATCGCCCGCGCGGTCTGGCCCACGCCCTATGTGACAGCGGGCCACCTTCTGCTGTCGGAAAGCCGCGAATACGAACGCGGCGTGACCGCGGCGGTCAACGCCGCGGTGCAGCCGATCCTGGAGCGCTATGTCACCGCCCTTGCCGACCGGCTGGCGGCGCAGGGCTACGCGCGGGACCTGCTGATCCTGACCGGCAACGGCGGCATGACACCCGCCCGCACGGTCGCGGCCGAGGCGGTCAAGACGGTGATGTCGGGCCCCGCCTCGGGCGTCATGGCCGCCATCGCGACGGGGCGGCGGGCGGGGATGGCGGACCTTCTGACCTACGACATGGGCGGCACCTCGACCGACGTGGCGCTGATCCGCGGCGGCATGGCGCCGGTCAGCCACGAGGTCGAGATCGAATACGCCATGCCGATCCATGTGCCCCTGGTCGACGTGCGCACGGTGGGCGCAGGCGGCGGGTCGATCGCGCGGGTCGCGGCGGGCGGCATGCTGCGGGTGGGGCCGGACAGCGCAGGCTCGGTCCCCGGGCCGATCTGCTACGGCCGCGGCGGCGTGCGGCCCACGATCTCGGACGCCAACCTCCTTCTCGGACGCCTGTCCCCCGCCCGCTTCGGCGGGCATCTGGAGGCGGTGCGCCAGGCCTTCGCGGACGCCATCGGCGCGCCCCTGGGCCTGGGGCCGGAGGAAGCGGCAGAGGCGGTGATCCGGCTGGCCAACGTCCACATGGCGGGCGCGATGCGGATGGTCTCGGTCTCGCTCGGCGCCGATCCGCGGGATTTCGCGCTGTTCGCCTTCGGCGGCGCGGGGCCGCTGCACGCGATGGCGCTGGCACGCGAGCTGGCGATCCCGCGCGTGCTGGTCCCCGCAAGGCCGGGGCTGACCAACGCGCTCGGCTGCGTCTGCGCCGACCTGCGGCAGGACTTCGTCCGCAGCCTCAACCGACCGCTGGACGCGGCGGACATGGAGGAGGTGCATGCGGTGCTGGCGTCGCAGGCCGCCGAGGGGCGCGCGCGGGTGGCCGCGGCGGGCATCGCGCTGACGGCGGTCGAGGTGCGGCACGCGGCCGACATGCAGTTCGTCGGCCAGACGCACCTGCTGCGCGTGACCCTGCCTTCGGGCACGCCGACGCGCGCGGACCTTCAGGCCCTGTTCGACGCCGCCTACCGCACCCGCTTCCAGGTCGACCTGCCGGAAATCCGCGCGAACCTCGTCAACCTGACGACTGCGGTGACCGGCCGGCGGCCCGAGGTCGACCTCTCGCGCCTGATCGACCCCGCCGGCCGCCGGGCCACCCTGGCCGAGGCGCAGACCGGCACGCGGCCCGTCTGGTTCGACGGCCGGGTCGAAACCCCGGTCTACTGGCGCGACCACCTGCCCGCCGACGCCACGTTGCGGGGCCCCGCGGTGATCGAGCAGATGGACACGACGATCCTGCTCCTGCCCGGCGACCGCGCTGCGCAGGATGCGGACGGCAACCTGATCGTGGAGGTGGGCGGGTGATGGCGGATGCGACCGTTGTTGACCGTCGCGCGTTTGGCGAGGACAGCACCGGGGCTCTGCCCCGGACCCCGGGATATTTGAGAAGAGATGAAGGACATGCGGGTTCATCTCTTCCCAAGTATCCCGGGGGGAGGCGAAGCCGGGGGGCAGCGCCCCCCATGCGGCCGCTCCGCAGGGAAAACGCGTGATGATGATCGATCCCGTCACGCTGGCCGTCATCCAGGCTGGCCTGCAGCAGGTCTGCGACGAGATGGACCTGACGTTTTCACGCGCCGCCTTCTCGCCGGTGATCGCCGAGGCCGACGACCGGTCGGACGGCATCTATGACGCGGTGGACGGGTCGCTGGTCGCGCAGGGTGCGAGGGGGCTGCCGGTCTTTGTGGGGACCATGCAGTTCTCCACCCGCCACCTGATCGCGCGCATCGCTTCGGGCGAGACCCTCGCTCCGGAACCCGGCGACATCTACATCGTGAACGACCCCTACCTGGGCGGCACGCATCTGATGGACGTGCGCTTTGCCATGCCGGTCTGGCGGGCGGGCCGCATCTTCTGCTGGCTGTCGAACACCGGGCACTGGCCCGATACCGGGGGCGCGGTGCCGGGCGGGTTTTCCGCCAGCGCCACCGAGTCGGAACAGGAGGGGCTGCGCCTGCCGCCCGTGAAGCTGTTCAAGCGCGGCGCGCTGGACCCCGAGATCTGGGCCATCATCCGCTCCAACATCCGCGTCTCCGGCCAGCGCATCGGCGACGTCAAGGCGCAGGCGGCTGCGCTGAAGGTGGGCGAGGCGCGGCTGCATGCGCTGCTCGACCGCTACGGCGATGCGACGGTGACCGAGGCCATCGCCGCGATGCGGCGGCTGGCCGAGGCGCAGATGCGCGCCTGCCTCGCGCTGCTGCCCGAGGGCACCTGGCGCGCCGAGGCTTTCGTCGACAGCGACGGGGTGGTGAACGAACCCCTGACCATCGCGCTGGTCGTGACGCGCGACGCCGCGGGGATCACCTGCGATTTCGCGGGGTCCTCGCCGCCCTGCATGGGGCCGATGAATTCGGTGCGGGCGACGACGCTGTCGGCGGTCTACCTCGCGCTGCGCCACATCTTCCCCGAGGTGCCGCTGTCGGCGGGCGCCTTCGCCCCGGTCACGGTGACCGGCATCGCGGGCAGCTTCCTCGACGCGCAGTATCCCCGCCCGGTGTCGGGCTGCGCGGCCGAGGTCAGCCAGCGCATCGCGGAGGCCGTCTTCCTGGCGCTGGTGCAGGCGGTCCCCGACCGGGTGACGGCGGCGCCCGCGGGCACGTCGGGCAACTTCGGCCTGGGCGGGCATGACCCCGAGCGGGGGCGGGACTACGTGATGTACCAGATCAGCGGCGGCGGCTATGGCGGCAATGCCGACCACGACGGGCTGTCGAACGGCTGCTCCACCATCGGCATTTCCAAGGCGCCGCCGGTCGAGATCATGGAAAGCCAGTTCCCCGTGCTCTACCGCCGCTACGCGCTGCGCGAGGGGTCGGCCGGGCCGGGCCGCCACCGGGGCGGCTTCGGCCTCGACTACGAGATCGAGCTTCTGCGCGGGCAGGCGCGGGCGAGCTTCGTCATGGACCACGGCCGGTTCGGCCCGCCCGGCGTGCTGGGCGGGGGCGCCGGGGCGGTGAACCGGGTGGAGGTGATCCGCGGCGGGCAGGTGATGGTGCCCGAGCACCTGTCCAAGGCGCAGGACATCGCCTTGTCGCCCGGCGACCGCGTCCGCGTCCGCACCCCCGGCGGCGGCGGCTACGGCGACCCCGCGGAACGTGACCCGGCAGCGGTGGCCGAGGACATCAGGCTGGGGCGGATGCCGGGGGCGGCGAACCCGACCTGACCGGCCCTTGCCGGCCGGGCGTCTCCCCCCTCCCTCGCGGGGGAGGGAGAGGGTGGGGGCCCGCCCGGCCGGTCTCGCAAAGCCCCCCTCCCCCATCCCCTCCCCACGAGGGGGAGGGGAGGCGCGGACCTCCCGCGGTCCGGAATGTCGTGAAGCCCTGCCGCCGCCATGCGGCTGGTGGCGCGCCCCGCTTGCCCGCCCGCGGGCGCTCTGCCACACCGGCTTGCGGAGGTGCGGCATGGACGGGGCCGAGGTTCTGGGGGTCTTCGAGCGCGGCTTGGCGCAGGTGCTGGCCTGGGCGCAGAGCCCGGCGGCCTGGTCGCAGGTGGCGGCTCTGGTCCTGGCCTGGGCCGTGGCGGCGGTGCTGGCGGGGCGGCTGCGGCCCATGCTGGCGGCGTGGCTGACGCCGGAGGAGGCCGCCGAGGGCCTTCTGGCGAAGGCCCGGCGCATGCTGGCGCCCCTGTTGCCGCTGCTCCTGCCGCTGCTCGCCTATGCGCTGACCGCGCTGGGCGAGACGGTGACGCGGCAGGTCTTCGGGGCGGGCGAGGTGATCGCCTTCGGCAAGCGCGTCTTCCTGGTCCTGGCCGCCCGCGCGCTGGTGCGCGAGGTCGTCACCGACCCCTTCCTGCGCCTGCTGGGCCGCTATGTCCTGATCCCGGTCGCCGCCCTGCATGCCCTGGGCCTGCTGGACGACGTGACCGCGCGGCTGGCGGCGACGCAGGTGAGCTTGGGCAACATCGCCTTCTCGGCGCTGACGCTGGTGCGCGGGGCGATCGCGGGAAGCCTCTTGTTCTGGCTGGGCGCCTGGTCGAACCGGCAGAGCGGCGACTACATCAAGCGCCAGCCCCTGCGCCCGGCGACGCGCGAGCTGGCCGCAAAGGCCGCAGAGGTCGCCATCTTCGGCGCGGCCTTCCTGCTTCTGATGTCGATCATGGGCATCGACCTGACCGCCGTGGCGGTCCTTGGCGGCGCGCTCGGCGTCGGCATCGGGCTGGGGCTGCAGCAGATCGCGGCGAACTTCGTCTCGGGCATCATCCTGCTGGTCGAGGGGCAGACGACCCTGGGCGACGTGGTGGCGCTGGACGGGGGCGAACAGGGGCGCATCGTGCAGATGACGGCGCGGGCGGTGGTGCTCGACACCTTCGACGGCCGCCGCATCGTGGTGCCGAACGACCATTTCATCACCACGCGCGTCGTCAACTTTTCCGACGACGCCAGCCCCAACCGGTTCGAGGCGCGTTTCGCCACGGTGCCCGAGGCAGATCCCGCCCGGGTGATCGAGGTCGCCTCAAAGGCGGTGGCCGCCCTGCCCTTCGTCCATGCAAGCCCCGCGGCGGCGGGCGAGATCCTGCGGTTCGGGGAACGGGGGCCGGAGTTCGTGGTGAAGTTCTGGGCCACGGGCTTCGACGACGGCGACAACGCCTACATGGGCCCCGCCCTGCTGGCGATCTGGGAGGCGCTGCGGGCCGAGGGCATCGCCATGCCCTTCCGCCGCGACGCCGCGTGACAGAAGCGCTGGTCGTCGGCGCAGGCCCGGCGGGGCTGATGGCGGCGGAGGTGCTGGCGACGGCGGGCCTGCGCGTCACGCTGGCCGAGGCGATGCCCTCGCCCGGGCGCAAGTTCCTGATGGCGGGCAAGTCGGGGCTGAACATCACCCATGACGGAGCGGCTGGCGGGCCCGGCTTTGCCTCGGCCTATGACCCGCCCGGCTGGCTGGACCCGATGCTGGCGGCCTTCGGACCTGCCGAGGTCAAGGCCTGGGCGCGCGGGCTGGGGCAGGAGGTGTTCACCGGCTCGTCCGGCCGGGTGTTCCCGGTGGCGATGAAGGGCTCGCCGCTGCTGCGGGCCTGGCTGGCGCGGCTGGGGTCGCTGGGGGTGGACCTGCGCCGCCGCTGGCGCTGGCTGGGGGCGGAGGGCGGCGTGCACCGCCTTGCCACGCCCGAGGGGCCGCGGCGGGTGGCGCCCGTGGTGGCGGTGCTGGCGCTTGGCGGGGCAAGCTGGGCGCGGCTGGGGTCGGATGGCGCCTGGGCTGCGCTGCTGGCGGCAGCGGGCGTGGGGCTGGCGCCCTTCGCGCCCGCCAACATGGGCTTTGCGGTGGACTGGTCGCCCCTCATGGCCGTGCATTTCGGCATGCCGGTCAAGGGCGCCGCCCTGTGCCTGCCGGATGGCAGGCGGGAACGGGGGGAGTTCGTCGTCTCGGCCCGCGGGCTGGAGGGCGGCGGCGTCTATGCCGTCTCCCGCGCCCTGCGGCTGGGGGCGGCGCTGCGGCTGGACCTGTTTCCTGACCTTGAGACCCAGGCTGTGGCCGCGCGGCTGGCCACCGGGCGGGTGGGCGACAGCGCGGGCAACCGGCTGCGCAAGGCGGGGCTTTCGCCGGTCGCCGTGGCGCTTGTGCAGGAATGGGGGCGGCCGCTGCCCGCCGACCCCATGGCACTGGCGGGACGGCTCAAGGCCCTGCCGGTCCCCCTGCGCGGGCCGCGCCCGATGGACGAGGCGATCTCGACCGCCGGCGGCATCAGGCGGGACGCGCTGACCGGGGGGCTCGAGATCCGGGCCCTGCCCGGCAGCTTCGCCTGCGGCGAGATGCTGGACTGGGAGGCGCCGACGGGCGGCTACCTGCTGACCGCCTGCCTTGCCACCGGCCTCTGGGCCGGGCGTCACGCCGCGGCGATGGCGCGTGTCAAGATGTTGGGGATAACCGCCGCCGCCCTGCCAGATACGGGGGCTGCGGGTTGACTCTGCGGCCCCCTGCCCGGAAAGTCCGGCGGCCAGTCCCGGAACCCCGATGCGCTTTACCAAGTTGCGGCTCAACGGCTTCAAGAGCTTCGTGGACCCCACGGAGATGCCGATCCACGAGGGCCTGACCGGCATCGTGGGGCCGAACGGCTGCGGCAAGTCGAACCTGCTGGAGGCGCTGCGCTGGGTGATGGGCGAAAACCGCCCGACCGCGATGCGCGGCCAGGGGATGGAGGACGTGATCTTTGCGGGTGCCGCCAGCCGCGGCGCGCGCGCCTATGCCGAGGTCGCCATCGCCATCGACAACCGCGAAAGGCTCGCCCCCGCGGGCTTCAACGACCGCGACGAGATCGAGATCGTGCGGCGGATCACGCGCGACGCAGGAAGCGCCTTCCGCCTGGCGGGCCGGGAGGTGCGGGCGCGCGACGTGCAGCTTCTGTTCGCCGATGCCTCGACGGGTGCGCATTCGCCCGCGCTGGTGCGGCAGGGGCAGATTGCCGAACTGATCGCCGCAAAGCCCAAGGCCCGCCGCCGCGTGCTGGAGGAAGCGGCGGGGATCAGCGGGCTATATGCCCGGCGGCACGAGGCGGAACTGCGGCTTCAGGCGACCGAGGCGAACCTCGCGCGGGTGGACGACGTGCTGGACGCGCTGGCGCAGCAGCTTGTGGCGCTGGGGCGGCAGGCCAGGGCGGCGGCAAGGTTCCGCGAGATCGCGGGCGAGTTGCGGCGCGCCGAGGCGATGCTGCTGTGGCGGCGGTTCCAGGCGGCGGACGAGGCGGTGCTGGCGGCCGAGGCCGGGATGCGCGCGCGGCTGGTGGCCGTGGGCCAGGCCGAGGCCGGGGCGCGCAAGGCCGAAGCCGCGGTGGCCGAGGCCGAGGCGGCGCTGCCACCGCGGCGCGAGGAAGAGGCGATCGCGGCCGCCGTCGTGGCCCGCGTGGCGGTCGAGGGCGAGCGTCTGGCCGAGGCCGAGGGCCGCGCCCGCGGCCGGGTCGCCGCCCTGACCGCGCGCATCGCCGAGCTGGACCGCGATGCCGCGCGCGAGGCGCAGC
>CAZCPY010000072.1:0-16195 GCA_964499865.1 uncultured Rhodobacterales bacterium
CCCTGCCGTTCCCCCTGCCGTTCCCCCTGCCGTCCCCCCCTGCCGTCAATGCGCGGACGACGTCTTCCCGGTCAGCGCCGCGACGGCGGGCCCGATCACCCGCGTAGCCAAGGGGATCAGCGCCAGCCCCAGCACCAGCCCGAACACCCCGTCCAGCGCGGCCGTCACGAACCACTTGACGAAGCCCTTGGCGACACCGAGCGCCTGTGCCGCGCCGGCCGCGATCTCCTTGATCGTCTCGTAGGGCCAGGCCCAGAGCTGCGTGACATCGAAGCCGTGCAGCACGATCGACCCGCCGACCCACAGCATCGCCAGCGTGCCGACCGCCGACAGCACCGCCAGCAGCTTCGGCATCCCCGCCACCAGCCCGCGGCCGAAGGCGCGGCCGGCCTGGGTACGGCCGCCCTTGGCCAGGTGCAGGCCGATGTCGTCCATCTTCACGATCAGCCCCACCGCGCCATAGACCAGCACGGTGATGGCGATGCCCACCACCGCCAGCGCCGCAGCCTGGTAGACCAGCGACCCCGGCGGGATCTCGGCCAGTGCGATGGTCATGATCTCGGCCGACAGGATGAAGTCGGTCTTGATCGCGCCCGCGACCTTGTCTTCCTCCAGATGCCCGGGGTCCCTGGTGTCGAAATCCTCCTCGACCTCGGGGTCGGCATGGGGGGCGATCAGGTGGAAGACCTTCTCGGCGCCCTCGAAGCACAGATAGGCCCCGCCCAGCATCAGCAGCGGCGTGATCGCCGCGGGCAGGAACCAGGACAGGATCAGCAGGCCGGGCAGCAGGATGACCAGCTTGTTCCTGAGCGACCCGCGCGCGATGCGCCAGATGATCGGCAGCTCGCGGTCGGCGGAAAAGCCGGTCACGTATTTCGGCGTCACCGCGGCGTCGTCGATCACCACGCCCGCCGCCTTGGCCCCTGCCTTGGCCGCGACGCCCGCGATGTCGTCCACCGAGGCCGCCGCCACCTTGGCGATGGCCGCCACGTCGTCCAGAAGCGCAATCAGCCCGCTCATGCGTGCAATTCTCCCCGCACCATGGCGCGCAGACTAGTGCCCCGCAGCGCCTGCGCCTAGCCGGTTTCCCGGGGCCGGTTTCCCGGGGCCGCTTTCCCTTCCCCGCGCCGCCGTCTAGGGTCGCGCTGACCGGAGGCGGCGTCCATGACCAATCCCATCGCATTCGTGCTCGGCGCCCTTCTGGTGGCCGCGGCGGCGGCCGATGTCCTGCTGAACGGCGGCCGGGCGATCATGTTCCTGTTCGGCGAGCTGACCTACGTGGTCGACAAGCTGGTCTTCTGGCGCTGAGCGGCGCTCATCCGCCCTGCCCGTCCGGCAACCGCGTCAGGTGCCGCGTGGTGATCGCGTCGCAATCGCCCCAGGCGCGGATCGCGGCAAGCCCCGCGTTCAGCCGCAACGGGAAGGTCGTCCCCCACCAGCGCCCGCGCGAGATCACCGCCTGCGGCGTCCGCCTGCCCGCCGGTGCGGGCCGCGCCACCACCTGCCCCCTTAGCCCCGGCGGCAGGTCGGGCGCCCCGCGGGCAGGCCCGGATTGCCCCCCCGCGGCAGGTCCGCCGCGGCGGGCGCGCCCGGACGCCGCGCCGCCGCGCCCTGCGGCCTGTCGCCCGGCTGGCTGCGGTAGGTGCCGCCGCAGGTCTGCGCCGCAGCCGATCCGGCCGGGCAGGTCAGCGCCAGGCCCAAGACATGGTGTTTCATCCGCGCCGCCGCGGCGACAAAGCTATGGACATCTGCCGAACCGCGCGCGGAAAGCCCGGTTGATCTTTGGCCGAAACTGGTGTCGTTAGCGCCAGCGGCCGCGAAGGGGCGGCCCCTGCGGAGGGTTCAGGCATGACGGTCAAGGTCGCGATCAACGGGTTCGGGCGCATCGGCAGGAACGTCCTGCGCGCCATCATCGAATCGGGCCGCACCGACATCGAGGTGGTGGCGATCAACGACCTTGGCCCGGTCGAGACCAACGCCCACCTGCTGCGCTACGATTCGGTGCACGGCAGGTTCCCGGTCACCGTCACCACCGGCCCCGACAGCATCGACGTGGGCCGCGGCCCGATGCGGGTGACCGCGCTCAGGAACCCCGCCGAACTGCCCTGGTCGGACGTCGATGTCGTGATGGAATGCACCGGCATCTTCACCTCGAGGGAGAAGTGCCAGGCGCATCTGGAAAACGGCTCCAGGCGCGTGCTGATCTCGGCACCCGGCGACGGCGCCGACAAGACCATCGTCTACGGCGTGAACCACCGCACGCTGACCCGCGACGACATCGTGGTCTCGAATGCCTCCTGCACCACCAACTGCCTCGCGCCGGTCGCCCATGTGCTGCACACAGCCATCGGCATCGAAAAGGGGATGATGACCACCATCCACAGCTATACCGGCGACCAGCCGACGCTGGACACGATGCACAAGGACCTCTACCGCGCCCGCGCCGCGGCGCTGTCGATGATCCCGACCTCGACCGGGGCGGCCAAGGCGGTGGGGCTGGTGCTGCCGGAGCTCAAGGGCAAGCTCGACGGCTTCGCGATGCGGGTGCCGACGCCGAACGTCTCGGTCGTGGACCTCAAGTTCATCGCGAAGCGCGCGACCAGCGTCGAGGAGGTCAACGCCGCGATCAGGACCGCGGCCGACGGGCCGCTGAAGGGGATCCTCGGCTATACCAACGAGAAACTGGTATCGTCGGACTTCAACCACGACCCGCATTCGTCGGTCTTCCACATCGACCAGACCAAGGTGATGGACGGCACCTTCGTGTCGATCCTGTCGTGGTACGACAACGAATGGGGCTTCTCGAACCGCATGGCGGATACCGCGGTGGCGATGGGCAAGCTGATCTGAGCCTTCCCGGCCACGCCGCAGGCATGTCAGGCCGGTCACGAAACGTGACCGGCCTTTTGCTTTGTCGCGGCGGCGCCGTGGGTTAGCCTGCGGGCCATGGACGTTGCCCTGACCCTTGCCTTCTTCGCCGCGCTGTTCGTGGCCATCGGCCTGGCCGAGCCCCTGGCGACGCGCCTGCGCCTTCCGGTCAGCGTGCTGCATGCGCTGACCGGGCTCGCGATCGGGCTGACGGCATCCTGGCTGTATTTCACGCCGCTGACGGATGCGCTGAACGAACCGGCGCTGGCGATCATCAACCTGCCGATCTCGTCGGAGGTGTTCCTGTCGGTCTTCCTGCCGGTGCTGATCTTCGAGGCGACGCTGTCGATGAACCTGCGGCGGATGGCGGACGACTGGGTGCCGATCCTGGTGCTGGCGGTGGTGGCGGTGCTGGTGTCGACGCTGGTCGTGGGCGCGGTGCTGGGGCTCTTGACCCCGGTGACGCTGACCGCCTGCTTCCTGGTCGCCGCGATCATCTCGACCACCGACCCCTCGGCGGTGGTGTCGATCTTCCGCTCCACCCCCGCGCCGCAGCGGCTGGCGCGGATCGTCGAGGCGGAGAGCCTGCTGAGCGCCGCCGCCGCGATTGCGCTGTTCGCCGTCTTCCTGGCCGACCTGACCGCCCGGCAGGCCACGCCCGACGTGGCCTCGGCGCTGTGGGATTTCCCCGAGATGATCCTGGGCGGCGCCGGCATCGGCTGGGCGGTGGGGCGGCTGGCGGTGGCGGGGATGGGCTGGCTGAACCCCTACCCGGCGGGGCAGGTCACGCTGTCGCTGGCGGCGCCCTTCACCGGCTTCCTGATCGCCGACGACCTGGCGCAGGTGTCGGGGGTGGTCGCCGTGGTGGCGGCGGGGATGACGGTCAACGTCGGCGCGCCGGGGCGGCTGACACCGCAGGGCCTGACCAACCTGCGCGAGGCCTGGCGCCTCCTGGCCTACTGGGCGGGCGCGCTGATCTTCGTCTTTGCCGCGGTGCTGATCCCGCGGCTGGTGCCGACGATGGGGCCTGCGGAATACGCGCTGATCCTGGCCGTGGCGGCGGCCGCGCTGGTCGCCCGCGCGGCGATCCTCTACGGCCTGCTGCCGGTGCTGACGCTGGCGCGCCTGTCGCCGCGGGTGGACCCGCCCTACCGTGTCGCCATCCTGTGGGGCGGCCTGCGCGGGGCGGTCACGCTGGCGCTGGCACTGGCGGTCACCGAAAGCCCCGGCGTGCCGCTGGAGGTCAAGCGGCTGGTCGGCACGGTCGCCGTCGGCTTCACGCTGTTCACGCTGCTGTTGCAGGGCCCGACGCTGCGGCCGCTGATCCACCGCCTGGGGCTGGACCGGCTGTCGCCGCTCGACCGCGCGCTGTCCGAACAGGTGGTCGCCGTCGCGCTGCAATCGGTGCGCGAGACGGTGGCCGAGGCCACGAAGACCCTGGCGCTGACCCCCGCCACCGTGCGCGACGAGGCCAAGCGCTTCGGCGAAAGGGTGGAGACGGCGGTGGACCGGGCGGATGCGGCCGAGAACATCGCCGACAGCGACCGGGTGACGCTGTCGCTGGTGGCGCTGGCGGGGCACGAGCGCGACCTTCTGACCGACGCCTTCCGCGACGACCTGCTGCCGGCACGCCTGGCCGAACGGCTGCTGGCCGAAGCCGACCGGCTGATCGAGGCCACGCGCACCGACGGGCGCATGGGCTATCGCGCGCAGGCACGGCGGGCGGCGCGGCCGGGCCGGTTCCTGCGCGTCGCGGTCTGGTTTCACAACCGCCTCGGCCTGTCGCAGCCGCTGGAACGCCAGACCGCCGACCGGTTCGAGGCGCTGGTGGCGCTGGCGCAGACGATCCGGCTGCTGCACGGCTTCGTCGACCGCCGCATCCTGCGCATCCACGGCCGCCGCGTGGCCGACCTGCTGCACGATCTGCTGGAACGCCGCGCCGACGACCTCGGCAAGGAAATCGAGGGCCTGCGCCTGCAGTTCCCGGGCTATGCCGAACGGCTGGAACGCCGCGTGATCCGCCGCGTGGCGCTGATGCAGGAGGCGCGCGAATACCAGCAGCTGACCGAAGACGGCCTGATCGGCCCGGAGCTGCACGCCGCGCTGATGGCCGACCTTGCGGCGCGGCGGGCGGCCGGGCTCGACCGCCCCAGGCTGGACCTGGCCTTGCAGAAGTCCGACCTGGTGGCGCGCTTTCCGCTGTTCGCCGAGATGCCCGAGGCCGAGCGCGCCCGGCTGGCCGCGGGCCTGCGCACGATCTACGCCGAACCGGGCGACCTGCTGATGCGGCAGGACGAAACCCCGCGCGGCGTGTGGTTCATCGCCTCGGGCGCCGTCGAGATGACCCAGGGCGACCGCGTCACGCGGCTGGGGCGGGGCGAGATCTTCGGCGAACTGGCGCTGCTGCTGGCCCGTCCGCGGCGCGCCAGGGTCACCGCGATCACGCATTGCACGCTGCTGGCGCTCGACGAGGCGCGGTTCCTGGACCTGGTGCGCGGCCACGACGCGCTCTGCGCCGTGGTGCGCGACCGGGCCGGGCGGCGCGGCATCACGCTGGACCCGCAGCTTCTGGCCAGCCGCGTGGCGCCCGCCCGCCCGGCCCCGGTCACCTGGCTGATGCGCGCGCTGAGGCCCGTGCGCTAGGCGCCAGCCATGCGCAGGACGCATGGCGTCCGGGCGGCACAATCGGTTGTGCCGACCGCCGCCATGCGCCATCTCGGTGGGGTGGCCTGTGGTGCACCCGATGTGCAGGGCCGCGACCGACGAAAGGACAACGACATGAACCGTCTCATCTCGCGCATGAAGCGCCTTGCGGAAGACCTGGCGCGCTATCGCAAGACCCGCGACGAAATCGCCCGGATGCCGCTCGACGTGGCTCTCGACCTCGACATCTTCCCCGGCGACGCCGCCCGCATCGCCCGCAAGGCCGTCTGGGGCTGACCCCGCGGCACGCCCGAAAGGCTGCCGCACGGCAGCGGGGTCCTAGCGACCCCCGTTGCCCCCGGATAGCCGCGCCTTCAGCGCCACCGCGACCGGCGCGGGCACGAACTTGGTCACATCGCCCCCCAGCCGCGCGATTTCCTTGACCAGCTTGGAGGCGATGGCCTGCCGCTGCGCGTCGGCCATCAGGAACACCGTCTCGATCTGGTGGTCGAGCGCGCGGTTCATGCCGACCATCTGGAATTCGTATTCGAAATCCGCCACCGCCCGCAGGCCGCGGATGATGACGCCCGCGCCCACGTCGCGGGCGCAGTCGATCAGCAGGTTCTCGAACGGATGCACCACGATCTGCCCGCCGGTGCGCGCGGTGATCGCGGCGCACTCCGCCTCGACCATCGCCACGCGCTCTTCCAGCCCGAACAGCGGGCCCTTGTCGCGGTTGATGGCGACCCCGATCACCAGCCGGTCGACCAGCGCCATGGCGCGTTCGATGATGTCGGTGTGGCCCAGCGTCACGGGGTCGAAGGTTCCGGGGTAAAGTCCGATGCGCATGGGGTTTTCCTCTGGCCAGCGGGGCGCAGGGAACACTGCGCCCGTGCCCTTCGCAAGGGGCCCTAGAAACCCTTGATCATCCCTTCCAGCGCGTCCTTTTCCATCGCCAGTTCCGCCAGCCGCGCCTTGACCACGTCGCCGATGGAAATCAGCCCGACCATCTGGTCGCCCTCCATCACCGGCATGTGGCGAAAGCGCCCCTGCGTCATCAGCTCCATCACCCGCTCCGCGCTGTCCAGCCGCGAACAGCCCGAGACCTTGGCCGTCATCAGGCTGTCGACCGCATCCGCCAGCACGCCCGGACCCTTGCGCCCGATCTCCCGCACCACGTCGCGTTCCGACACGATGCCCGCCACGCGCTTGCCGTCGGGCGAGACGATGATCGCCCCGATCCGCCGGGCCGACAGCGTCTCGGCCACCTTGGCCACGCTGGTCCCCGGCGGCACCGTCACCACCCCGTCATCCGCCTTGTTCTTGAGGATCTGCTGGACCAGCATCGCACGGGCCTCCCTTCCCTTGCGGCGAAGGGTCCGCCCAGCAAGGGCGGCCTGTCAAGCGTCCGTTACAGGGCCTGCGGGCGTCGCGCGGGAAACCGGCTCCCGCACCCGGTTCGCGGTGACGCGGCCCGATCTGCCGGACGCCGTGCGGGATGCGGTTCGGGCTCCGGCTAGGGCCGGGCCTCACCCCCAAGCCCGCCGCCGCCGCCCGCCCCCTCCAGCCGCGCCACCTCGGCCCGGATCCCCGCCGCCAGCGCGGCGGCAAAGCGGTCAAGGCGGGCGGACCGGGCGTCGCCGTCGTGGCGGATCAGCCAGAAGGCACGCGACAGCCGGACCTCGGGCACCACCGGCACCAGTTCGGGCGCGAAGGGCATGGCGAAGGCATGCACCATCCCCACCCCCGCGCCCGCCCGCAGCCACTGCACCTGCACCGGCACGGCGTTCGAGGCCAGCGCCACGCGGCCGATCCCAAGGCCCGTCAGATAGTCCAGTTCCTTGTCGAAGATCATGTCGGGGATGTAGCCGACCATCCGGTGGCCCTGCAGGGCCTCCGCATCCCGGGGCACGCCGGCCTTTGCCAGGTAATCGCGGCTGGCGGCCAGGTGCAGGTGGTAGTCGGCCAGCTTCTGCACGCGCAGCCGCCCGGCCTCGGGGCGGCTGACGCCGATCGCCAGGTCGGCCTCGCGCCGCGACAGGTTGAACACCCGCGGCAGGGCCACGACCTGCAGGTCGAGGCCGGGGTTTTCGTCGGCGATCGCCGCCAGCACCTGCGGCAGGATGTAGTTCGCGCAGCCGTCGGGCGCGCCCAGCCTGATCTGCCCCGACAGTCCGGCCGACCCGGCCCGGAAATCCTCGGCCGCCGCCAGCGCCGCGCCCTCGGCCCGTTCGGCATGCGGCAGCAGGCGCAGCCCGTCGTCGGTCAGCCCGTAGCCCTGCGGCGACTTCACGAACAGCCGCTGCCCCAGCGCGGCCTCCAGCCGCGCCACGCGGCGGCCCACGGTCGCGGGGTCCAGCCGCAGCCCCTTGCCCGCCGCCGACAGGCTTTCGGTCCGGGCCACCGCGAGGAACAGGCGCAGGTCGTCCCAGTCCATCCGTCTTGCATTCCTGCATGATGACTTTGGAATACTTCCCCTGTTCATGGCGTTTGTGCAAGACTATCCTGCCCACGATCCAAGGGAGGACCCCCCCATGCGCGACATCGGCCACTGGCTAGACGGCAAGCTCGTCCCCGGCACCTCGGGCCGCTTTGCCGAGGTCTACAACCCCGCCACCGGCGAGGTGCAGGCCCGCGTGGCGCTGGCCACGCCGGCGGAACTCGATGCCGCCGTGGCGCGGGCCGCGGCGGCCCAGGTCAAGTGGGCCGCCACCAACCCGCAGCGCCGGGCGCGCGTGATGATGGCCTTCGGCGCGCTGATCAACCGCGACATGGACAAGCTGGCCGAGATGGTCAGCCGCGAACACGGCAAGACCCTGCCCGACGCCCGGGGCGACGTGCAGCGGGGCCTCGAGGTCGTCGAGGTCTGCATGGGCGCGCCCGCGCTTCTGAAGGGCGAATACATGGACAGCGCGGGCCCCGGCATCGACCTGTGGTCGATGCGCCAGCCGCTGGGCGTGGTCGCGGGCATCACCCCCTTCAACTTTCCCGCGATGATCCCGCTGTGGAAGATGGCCCCGGCGCTGGTGTCCGGCAACGCGATGATCCTCAAGCCGTCGGAACGCTGCCCCTCGACCGCGCTGGCGCTGGCCGAACTGCTCAAGGAGGCGGGTCTGCCCGACGGCGTGCTGCAGGTGGTCAACGGCGACAAGGCGGTGGTGGACGCCATCCTCGACAACGACACCGTGCAGGCGGTGGGCTTCGTGGGCTCCACCCCCATCGCGCAGTACATCTACGGCCGCGCCGCCACCAACGGCAAACGCGCCCAGTGCTTCGGCGGGGCGAAGAACCACATGATCATCATGCCCGACGCCGACCTCGACAAGGCGGCGGATGCGCTGATCGGCGCGGGCTTCGGGGCGGCGGGCGAACGCTGCATGGCGATCTCGGTCGCCGTGCCGGTCGGGGATGCCACGGCCGATGCCCTCATCGACCGGCTGGTGCCACGGATCGAGAAGCTCAAGGTCGGCCCCTACACGGCGGGCAACGACGTGGACTTCGGCCCGCTGGTGACGAAGGCCGCGCAGGAACGGGTCAGGGGCCTGATCACCTCGGGCGTCGAGCAGGGCGCGCAGCTGGTGGTGGACGGCCGCGACTTCCGCCTGCAGGGCTACGAGAACGGCTTCTTCGTCGGCCCGACGCTGTTCGACCGCGTGACGCCTCAGATGGACATCTACAGGCAGGAGATCTTCGGCCCCGTCCTCAGCCAGGTGCGCGCAAAGTCCTACGACGAGGCGCTGAAGCTGACGATGGACAACGAATACGGCAACGGCACCGCGATCTTCACCGCCGACGGCGACACCGCGCGCGACTTCGCCTCCCGCGTCAACGTGGGCATGGTGGGGATCAACTTCCCCATCCCGGTGCCGCTGTCCTACTTCACCTTCGGCGGCTGGAAGAAGTCGTCCTTCGGCGACCTCAACCAGTACGGCCCCGACGCGCTGCGCTTCTACACCCGCACCAAGACCGTCACTGCCCGCTGGTTCAGCGGCATCAGGGACGGCGCCGCGCTGAACTTCCGGCCGATGGAATGACCGCGCCGCGCCCCGCCCGGCCGGTCCGGGCGGGCGGGGCCCTTCAGGCGCCTCGCCGCCCCGTGCGGCCGAGGTGCGTGTCGTTGAACCCCGTCGGTTCCTTCAAGCCGTAGCCCATCATCCGGTCGAACCCGACATGGCCGACCCACAGGAGGCCGTAAAGCATCAGCGTGGTGTTCCCCAGGCCCGCCATCCCGGCCACGGCCAACAGAAGGCCCATCCCGTAGAGGTGCAGCAGGTTGTAGACCACGGCCCCGACCCGAGGCCCGGCGAGGTAGCCCAGAAACCCGAGGTCCGGCGCGAAGAACACCAGCAGCAGCACCCACCAGGCCGGTGCGGGCCCCATCACGACATAGGCGGCAACGATGCCGGCCGCCGCCAGAAACACCAGCCCGCCCTCGATCCGCTGCCACAGGATTGCCGACATCCGTGCCACCCCCCGGCGGGGTTCACCCCGCCTGCGCCCTTCGATAGGCGGAACGACCCCCACCCTATTCCGCCGCCACCTTGCGCCGCTGAAGCAGCGGCGCCAAGTACCGGCCGGTATGGCTTGCCGCGACCTTGGCGATCTGCTCCGGCGTCCCGGTTCCCACGATCTGTCCGCCGCCGTCCCCGCCCTCGGGCCCGATGTCGATGATCCAGTCGGCGGTCTTGATGACATCGAGGTTGTGCTCGATCACCACCACCGTGTTGCCCTGGTCCACCAGGGAATGCAGCACCTCCAGCAGCTTGCGCACGTCCTCGAAATGCAGGCCCGTGGTCGGCTCGTCGAGGATGTAGAGCGTCCGCCCGGTGGCCCGGCGGCTGAGTTCCTTCGACAGCTTGACCCGCTGCGCCTCGCCCCCCGACAGCGTGGTCGCCTGCTGGCCCACCTTGATATAGCCCAGGCCCACCTCGCAGAGCGCGTCCATCTTCTCCCGGATCGCGGGGACGGCGCCGAAGAACGCGCGGGCATCTTCGCACGTCATCTCAAGAACGTCTGCGATGCTCATGGTCTTGAACTTGATTTCCAGCGTTTCACGGTTGTAGCGGTGGCCCTTGCAGGTCTCGCAGGTGACATAGACATCGGGCAGGAAGTGCATCTCGATCTTGATCACGCCGTCGCCCTGGCAGGCCTCGCAGCGGCCGCCCCTGACGTTGAAGCTGAACCGTCCGGGCTGGTAGCCGCGCGCCTTGCTGTCCGGCAGACCGGCGAACCAGTCGCGGATGTGGGTGAAGGCGCCGGTGTAGGTGGCGGGGTTCGACCGCGGGGTGCGGCCGATCGGGGCCTGGTCGATGTCGATCACCTTGTCGAGGTGCTCGAAGCCCCTGATCGTCTCGCAGGGGGCGGGCGTCTCGTGCGCGCCGTTCAGGCGCATGGCGGCGGTCTTGAACAGCGTCTCGATGGTCAGCGTGGACTTGCCGCCGCCCGAAACACCGGTCACGCAGACGAACATGCCGAGCGGAAACTCGGCCGTGACGTTTCGCAGGTTGTTCCCGCACGCCCCTGCAACGACAAGCTTTTTCCCGTTCCCCGCCCGCCGGTCCTGCGGCAGCCGCACCTCGCGCGCGCCCGACAGGTACAGCCCCGTCAGGCTGGCCGGGTCCGCCGCAACCTGTGCCGGCGTGCCGTGCGACACCACGCGGCCGCCGTGCACACCGGCGCCGGGCCCGAGGTCGTAGACGTAATCCGCCTCGCGGATCGCCTCCTCGTCATGTTCCACCACCAGCACCGTGTTGCCCTGGTCGCGCAGCGATTTCAGCGTGCCCAGCAGCCGGTCATTATCGCGCTGGTGCAGGCCGATCGAGGGCTCGTCCAGCACGTAAAGCACCCCCGTCAGCCCCGACCCGATCTGGCTCGCCAGCCGGATGCGCTGGCTTTCGCCGCCCGACAGGGTGCCCGCACTGCGCGCCATCGTCAGGTAGTCGAGGCCGACATTCACAAGGAATCCAAGCCTCTCGCGGATTTCCTTCAGGATCGCCCGGGCGATCTCGTTCTTTTGCGTGCCCAGCGTTTCCGGCACCGTCGACACCCAGGCATGCGCCTCGCGGATCGACATCTGCACCACCTGGCCCACATGCAGCCCGGCGATCCTGACCGCCAGCGCCTCTGGCTTCAGCCGGTAGCCGCCGCAGGTGCCGCAGGCGCGGTTGTTCTGGTAACGCTCCATCTCCTCGCGCGACCAGGCGCTGTCGGTCTCCTTGTAGCGCCGCTCCATGTTGGGGATGACGCCCTCGAAGACGCGCTTCACCTGGTAGATCCGCCCGCCCTCGTCATAGCGGAACTCGATCTCCTCGCCGCCCGATCCGTAGAGGAACAGCTGCCGCACCTTCTCGGGCAGGTCGCGCCACTTGGCCTTGGGGCTGAACCCGTAGTGCCGCCCCAGCGCCTCGACCGTCTGCGTCAGGTAGGGGCTTTTCGACTTCGCCCAGGGCGCGATGGCGCCGTTCAGCACCGAAAGGCCCTGGTCGGGCACGACGAGACGCTCGTCGAAGAACAGCTCCACCCCAAGCCCGTCGCAGGCCGGGCAGGCGCCGAAGGGGGCGTTGAAGGAGAACAGCCGCGGCTCGATCTCTGCAATCGTGAAGCCCGACACCGGGCAGGCGAACTTTTCCGAATAGGTGATCCGCTGCGGCTCGCCCTCGCCCTCCGCGGGCGCGGTCTCGATCACCGCGATCCCGTCGGCCAGGTTCAGCGCGGTGCGGAAGCTGTCGGCCAGACGCGTCTCCAGCCCCTCGCGCACGACGATGCGGTCGACCACCACGTCGATGTCGTGGCGCAGCTTCTTGTCCAGCACAGGCGGCTCGTCCAGTTCGTGGAACCTGCCGTTGACCTTGACCCGCTGGTAGCCCTGCTTGCGCAGGTCGATGAATTCCTTGCGGTATTCGCCCTTGCGGTCGCGGATGATCGGGGCCAGCAGATAGGCCCGCGTGCCCTCGGGCATCGCCATCACCGCATCCACCATGTCCTGCACCTGCATCGCCGCGATCGGCAGGCCGGTCGCGGGGCTGTAGGGCGTGCCCACCCGCGCGAACAGCAGGCGCATGTAGTCATAGATCTCCGTCACCGTCCCCACGGTCGACCGCGGGTTCTTCGAGGTCGTCTTCTGCTCGATGGAAATCGCCGGCGACAGGCCGCTGATGTGGTCCACATCCGGCTTGCCCATCATGTCCAGGAACTGCCGCGCATAGGCCGACAGGCTTTCGACATAGCGCCGCTGCCCTTCGGCATAGATCGTGTCGAAGGCGAGGCTGGACTTGCCCGACCCGCTGAGGCCCGTGATGACGACCAGCTTGTCGCGCGGGATGTCGACGTCCACGCCCTTGAGGTTGTGCTCGCGCGCGCCCCGGACCGAGATGAACTTCGCTTCCGCCATGTCGTGCCCCCTCAGGTCCGAAGGCGCAACATAGGGCCCCCGCGGCGAGTCTCCAACCCAAAATAGTGAACGTAAAATGAACATCTCTCCACTTGCGACTGCGGCATGATGTGTTTATGATGTCAAACTGCGGCCGTTTGCATCAGCCGCCTACAAACAAACAACTCAGGACCCAGGTGGAGCGCGCAATGGAAAGAAGTCTAACCGGTGCCGGAATGACCTGACGGTGGTTCCCGGCCCCTCGGCTGAGAGGGCCAGCAATGAAGATCAAGGACCAGCTCGCCCCAGTAGGGGAGGATTGGCAAATCAACATCGCCATCGAGGAGATCAAGGAAAAGCGACGCGAGAACAACGACAAGAGACGCTTCCAGATCGCTGTGTCGGTCATGTCCGGAATTGCAGCGGGAGCCACGGGCCTCGGTGCCTACGGGCTCTATGCGGGAGGCTTTTCAGCTGTGTCGGGGTTCTGGACAGCGACGGGTCCGATCTTTGGCGCCATCATTGGGTATTACTTTGGCAAAAACGGAGACACTTCCTGAGGACGACCGCAGCACCACGCGAGTCCAGTTCGAGATGGCCGCACGGTCAATGGAACGGCTGCGTGTCCTGAAGGATCGAACCGAGGCGGCTTCCTATGCGGAAGTCGTGCGCAATGCGCTTCGCTTCTACGAGTTCCTCGTTGAGGAAGCGGAGAAGGGCAATGAGGTGGTGATAGAGCACAAGGACGGAAACAAGCGGACAGTGCTCGTCCATCAGTGACGTTTGCGCCGGGCCGCCAGCCAGGCGTGCATCGCGATCCCGCCCAGGCTCAGCACCAGCGCAAAGCCCGCGATCCCCCAGGCCCCGAACCCCGCGACCAGCGCCGCCAGCAGGGGCGTGCCCGTCGTGGTGCCCACATTGCCAAGCTGCGCCACCGCCCCCGCGGCGCGCGCGCGGTCCTCGGGGCCGTCGTTCAGCGCCGGGATGGCGGCGAAACTCGCGCCCTGCACCAGCCCCAGCGCCCCCGCCAGCGCCAGCGCCGCGACGGCCATCCCCGCGGGCCCGGCCAGCAGCCCCGGCGCGGCCAGCGCGGCCAGGGCAAAGCCCGTCTGCGCCACCCCCACCGGCCCCAGCCGCGGCAGCAGCCAGACGCCAAGCGTCAGCGACAGCGCGATGGACACCAGCGGCATGCCGGTCGCCACCGGCACCCGCATCGCGGGCGGCAGCAGGGGTGGCAGCAGGGTCAGGATCGCGACATAGGCGGCGGTGTAGAAGACGAACCCCAGCGCCGGGGCGGCGACGCGGGGGCTGGCGTAGATCGCGCGGTGCTCGGCCAGCAGGCCGCGGCGGACACCTGACGGCGGGGGCGGATCCGGCGGCAGCAGCGCCCGGAGCGCAAGGGCCAGCGCCGCCATCCAGGCCGCATGCCCCAGGAACAGCCCCGCCACCCCCTGCGCCGCGATCACCCCGGGCGCCAGCAGCGCCAGCGCCGCATAGGTCAGCCCGAAGAAGGTGGACCACAGCGTCATCGCGGCCCCCTGCCAGCGGCCCGCCGCGACCGTCGCGATGACCGTGGGCCCGACGACCACGATGGCCAGATGCGACAGCCCCTCGACCAGGCGCGAGGCCAGCATCAGCGGATAGGGCAGCCCCGCCGCCTGCACCGCCGACACCGCCGCCCCCATCACCATCGCCGCGACAATCGCCCGCCGCGGCCCAATCCGGGCAACCAGAAGCCCCGCCGTGGTGCCGAAGACCAGCCCCAAGACCCCCACCACCGAAACGATCCAGCCCAGGCCCACCGGCCCCGCGCCCGGATAGGCCGCCTCCAGCGCCTCCAGCGCGAAGGAGATCTTGCCGAACTGCGCCGCGGCCCCAAGGCCCGCAAGGAACAGCGCAAGGACGATCAGAACCGGCATGCGCCCGTCATCGCCCGCCCGCGCCGCCACCGCAAGCACCCCCGGGGCGCTTCTGCGCGCCACCCCGTCAAGCGCCGGGCGGGGTTCACCCCGCCCCCCGCTAGAAGTGGATCACCCGACCGTAGGCGTCCAGCACCGCCTCGTGCATCATCTCCGACAGCGTGGGATGCGGGAAGACGGTCTCCATCAGTTCCGCCTCGGTCGTCTCCAGCGTGCGGCCGACGACGTAGCCCTGGATCAGTTCGGTCACCTCGGCGCCGATCATGTGGGCGCCCAGCATCTCGCCGGTCCTGGCGTCGAAGACCGTCTTGACCAGCCCCTCGGGTTCGCCCAGCGCGATGGCCTTGCCGTTGCCGATGAAGGGGAAGCGGCCGACCTTCACCTCGTGCCCCGCGGCGCGGGCCTTCTCCTCGGTCAGCCCGACCGACGCCACCTGCGGGTGGCAGTAGGTGCAGCCCGCGATGGAATTGGGCTTGACCGGGTGCGGGTGCCTGCCCGCGATCAGTTCGGCCACCATCACGCCCTCGTGGCTGGCCTTGTGCGCAAGCCAGGGCGCGCCCGCCACATCGCCGATGGCGTAGAGCCCCGGCACGCCGGTGCGGCAGTAGTCGTCCGTCACCACATGGGTGCGGTCGATCTTCACCCCAAGCGCCTCGAGCCCCAGGTTTTCGACGTTGCCGACGATGCCGACGGCGGAAATCACCGTGTCGAATTCCTCGGTGGTCACTTTCCCGCCGGTCTCGATATGCGCGGTCACGCCCACCCCGGGCTTGCGGTCAAGCTGCCTGACGCCGGATTTCTCCAGGATCGTCATGCCCTGCTTCTGGAACGCCTTCTTCGCAAGGGCGCTGATCTCGGCATCCTCGACCGGCAGGATGCGGTCCATCACCTCGACGACCGTGGTCCTGGCGCCCAGCGTGTTGAAGAAGGACGCGAACTCGATCCCGATAGCGCCCGACCCGATGACCAGCAGCCTCGCAGGCATCCGTTTGGGCACCAGCGCATGCTTGTAGGACCAGACCAGATCGCCGTCCGCCTCCAGCCCGGGCAGGTTGCGCGCCCGCGCCCCGGTGGCCAGCACCACGGCCTTGGCGGTGATCTCCTCGACCCCCTTGTCGGTCTTGACCGACAGCGAGGTCGGCCCGGTCAGCGTCGCCTCGCCCATGTGGACGGTGACCTTGTTCTTCTTCATCAGATGGCCGATGCCCGACGACAGCTGCCTGGCCACCCCGCGCGACCGCGCCACCACGGCGTCGAGGTCATAGGCGATCCCCGTCGCGCTCAGCCCGAATTCCTTGGCCCGGTGCATCAGGTGGAACACCTCGGACGACCGCAGCATCGCCTTGGTCGGGATGCAGCCCCAGTTCAGGCAGATGCCGCCCAGGTGCTCGCGCTC
>CAZCPY010000073.1:0-14939 GCA_964499865.1 uncultured Rhodobacterales bacterium
TCTGGGGCGGCAAGGACCGGATCTACGCGGCCTTCAAGTTCTTCCTCTACACCTTCCTGGGCTCGGTGCTGATGCTGGTCGCCATGGTGGCGATGTATGTCGAGGCCGGCACGACCGACATGGTGCGCCTGCTGGCGCATGACTTCCCGTCGGAGTCCTTCAGCCTGCTGGGTATCCAGGTTGCGGGCGGCATGCAGACCCTGCTGTTCATCGCCTTCTTCGCCTCCTTTGCGGTCAAGATGCCGATGTGGCCGGTGCATACCTGGCTGCCCGATGCCCACGTCCAGGCGCCCACGGCAGGCTCGATGGTGCTGGCGGCGGTGCTGCTGAAGATGGGCGGATACGGCTTCCTGCGCTTCAACCTGCCGATGTTCCCGATCGGCACCGAGGTGCTGGCGCCGCTCGGCCTGTGGCTCAGCGCGATCGCGGTGGTCTACACCTCGCTGGTGGCGCTGGCGCAGGAGGACATGAAGAAGCTGATCGCCTACTGGTCGGTGGCGCACATGGGGTTCGTGACCATGGGCATCTTCTCGATGAACCGGCAGGGGATCGACGGGGCGATCCTGCAGATGATCAGCCACGGGCTGATCTCGGGCGCGCTGTTCTTCTGCGTGGGCGTGATCTACGACCGCATGCACACGCGCGAGATCGGCGCCTACGGCGGCCTTGTCATCCGCATGCCGATCTACGCGCTGTTCTTCATGTATTTCACCCTCGCCAACATGGGCCTGCCGGGCACCAGCGGGTTCGTGGGCGAATTCCTGGCCGTGTTGGGCGCCTTCGAGGTGAACACCTGGGTCGCCGCCATCGCCGCGACCGGGGTCATCCTGTCGCCCGCCTATGCGCTGCTGCTGTACCGCCGCGTGATCTTCGGCGACCTGCTGCGCGCGGCGCTGAAGCAGATCAAGGACATGACCTGGCGCGAGAAGGCGGTGCTGTTCCCGCTCGTCGTCACCACGCTGTGGTTCGGCATCCACCCGTCCTCGATCACCGACCTGATCGAGCCTTCGGTCGCCCTGCTGGTGGCCGAGCAACAGGAGGCGGTGCTGGCCGTCGATACGCGGCTGGCGCAGGAGTAACCCCAGATGATGCAGACCGACCTCAACATCGCGCTGCCGGAAATCCTGCTGGCGGTCTATGCCATGGCCGCGCTGCTGGCGGGCGCCTGGACCGGCAAGGACCGCACGGCGCCGCTCTTGACCTGGGTCACCGCCGGGCTGTTCGTGGCGCTGGCGCTGTGGATCGGCTCGGCCACCGGCGAGCGCACGGCGTTCGGCGGCATGTTCATCGACGACCCCTTCGCCCGCTTTGCCAAGGTGGTGATCCTGCTGTCCGCCGCCGCGGTGCTGGCGATCAGCCTCGACTACCTGGAACGCCGCGGCCTGCTGCGGTTCGAGTTTCCCGTGCTGGTGGCGCTGTCGGTGCTGGGGATGATGTCGATGGTCTCGGCGGGCGACCTGATGGCGCTCTACATGGGGCTCGAGCTCATGTCGCTGGCGCTCTACGTCATCGCGGCGCTCCGGCGCGACAATGCCAAGTCCACCGAAGCGGGGCTGAAGTATTTCGTGCTGGGGGCGCTGTCCTCGGGCCTCTACCTCTACGGCGCCTCGCTGGCCTACGGCTATGCCGGAACCACCGCTTTTCCGGGCATCCTGCAGGCGGTGGGCGACGGCGCGCCGGTGGGCCTCTTGTTCGGGCTGGTGTTCATGCTGGCGGCGCTGGCCTTCAAGGTCTCGGCCGCGCCCTTCCACATGTGGACGCCCGATGTCTACGAAGGCGCCCCCACGCCGGTGACGGCGTTCCTCGCGACCGCGCCCAAGGTGGCGGCGATGGTGCTGTTCGCCCGCCTGGCCTGGGACGCCTTCGGGTCCATGCCCGGCGAATGGACGCAAGTCGTGGCGGCGCTGGCCGTCTGCTCGATGTTCCTGGGCTCCATCGCCGCCATCGGCCAGCCCGACATCAAGCGGCTGATGGCCTATTCCTCCATCGCCCACATGGGCTTCGCGCTGATCGGCCTGGCTGCGGGCACGGCGCAGGGGGTGGAGGCGATGCTGGTCTACATGTCGATCTATGTGGCCATGAACATCGGGACCTTCGCCTTCATCCTGTCGATGGAACGGGGCGGCCGGTCGGTCACCACCATCGACAGCCTGCACATGCTGTCCAAGGCGGCGCCCGTCCCGGCGCTGGCGCTGCTTGTGCTTCTGTTCAGCCTTGCGGGCGTGCCGCCGATGCTGGGCTTTTTCGGCAAGTTCACGGTGCTGAACGCGGCGGTGCAGGCCGACATGACCTGGCTGGCGGTGGCGGGGGTCGTGGCCTCGGTGATCGGGGCCTACTACTACCTGCGCATCGTCTTCTTCATGTATTTCGGCACCGAGCGCGAGCCGCTGGACCACCGCTATGCCGCGGTGCCCTGGGTGGCGATGATCGGCATGGCGCTGGCGATGCTTCTGGGGATCGTGAACCTGTTCGGCATCGAGGGGTCGGCCGCCATCGCCGCCGAGGCGCTTGTCCGCTGACACCCCGCCGCCCTGGCCCGCGGGCCTCGGGCGGCTGGTGCTGGCGCAGGTCGACAGCACCAATGCCGAGGCCGCCCGCCTCGCCGCCGGTGTCGGGCGACCGACCTGGATCCTCGCGGGCCGCCAGACGCTCGGCCGCGGCCGCCGCGGCCGGGGCTGGCACAGCCCGCCGGGCAACTTCCACGCGACGCTGCTGACCTTCCCCGCGGGCCCGCCCGCCACCGTGGCCCTGCGCAGCTTTGCCGCCGCCCTTGCGCTGCGTGACGCGCTGGTGACCCTCACCGGCCTTGCGGCGCCGTTTGCGCTGAAATGGCCGAACGACGTCCTGCTGAACGGCGGCAAGCTGGCGGGGATCCTCTTGGAAAGCGCCGGCGCCGGGGACCGGCTGTCGCACCTGGCCATCGGCATCGGCGTCAACCTGATCGCCGCGCCCGACCCCGCGACGCTGGAGCCCGGCGCGCTGGCCCCCGTGTCGCTGCTGGCCGAGACCGGCCTGCGCATCGCGCCCGAGACCTTCCTCGCCCATCTCGCCCCCGCCTGTGCCGCCTGGGAAGCCCGGCTGGAAGCCGAAGGCTTCGCCCCCCTGCGCGCCGCCTGGCTGGCCCATGCCGCGCGCCTGGGCGACACCATCACCGCCCGAACCGCGGCCCGCACCCGCACCGGCCGCTTCGAGGACATCGACGCGACCGGCGCCCTGGTCCTGGCCGACGCCGAGGGGCGCCATGCGATTCCGGCGGCGGAGGTCTACTTCCCGTGAGCCGCTTCATCCCCTCTCAGGTATTCCGGGGCCGACCATCGTGTCCGCCACCGGTCCCGGAACCGATGGTCGGCGGGCAGAGCCCCGGGGGCCCGAGACCGGCGAAACCCCTGCCGCGCCGGCGCCTCCCCTCCCCCTCGTGGGGAGGGGATGGGGGCGGGGGGCGCCCGGGGCGACACAGAGGCGGAAAGGTGACGACATGCTGCTGACCATCGACTGTGGCAACACGAACACCGTCTTCGCGCTGTGGGACGGCACCCGCTTTGCCGCCACATGGCGCATCGCCACCGATCACCGGCGCACGGCGGACGAATATTTCGTCTGGTTGCAGACGCTGATGGGGCTGCAAGGGCTCGACGTGACCATCACCGCGGCGATCATCTCCTCGACGGTGCCGCGGGTGGTGTTCAACCTGCGCGTCCTCTGCGGCCGCTACTTCGACACGCGGCCCCTGGTGGTGGGCAAGCCCGACTGCCGCCTGCCGGTGCCGCCGCGGGTGGATGCGGGGGTGACAGTCGGGCCCGACCGCCTGGTCAACACGGTGGGCGCGCATGACCGCCACGGTGGCGACCTGATCGTGGTGGATTTCGGCACCGCCACCACGCTGGACGTGGTGGACCGTGACGGCGCCTATGTGGGCGGTGCGATCGCGCCGGGGGTGAACCTGTCGCTCGAGGCGCTGCACATGTCCGCCGCCGCGCTGCCGCATGTCGACATCTCGCGCCCTGCGGCTGTGGTCGGCACGAACACGGTTGCCTGCATGCAGTCGGGGGTCTACTGGGGCTACATCGGCCTTGTCGAAGGCATCGTGGCGCGTATCCGCGCCGAACGGGCCCGGCCGATGAAGGTGATCGCGACCGGGGGCCTGGCACCCCTGTTCCGGCAGGACACCGGGGTCTTCGACGCGGTGGAGGATGACCTGACCATGCACGGCCTGGTCCTTCTGCACCGCTTCAACGCATAGGCCGGGCGGGGGCCGATCCCGCGCATTTGGAAGGACGCGACGATGAAGAACCGGCTGATCTACCTGCCCCTTGGCGGCGCGGGGGAAATCGGGATGAACGCCTATGTCTACGGCTGGGGCCCCGAGGACAAGGAACGCCTGATCCTGGTGGATGCGGGCGTGACCTTCCCCGACATGGACGGCGCGCCGGGGGTGGACCTGATCCTGCCCGACATGCAGTGGCTGATCGAGCGTGCCTTCCGGCTGGAGGCGATCTTTGTCACCCACGGGCACGAGGATCACCTCGGCGCGCTCGCGCATCTGTGGCCGATGCTCAAGGCACCGGTCTATGCGCGCAGGTTCACCGCCACCCTGGGGCGGCTCAAGTTCGAGGAAGCGGGCCTGCCGCGCGAGGCGATCCGCGTCGTGGACCCGCGGCCGCATGAGGTGCAGGCCGGGCCCTTCCGGGTGCAGTTCCAGCCGGTCAGCCATTCGATCCCCGAAAGCGCGGCGCTGGTGATCGACAGCCCCGGCGGCAGGGTCGTGCATTCCGGCGACTTCAAGCTCGACCCCGATCCGCGCGTGGGCGAACCCTGGGACCCCGCGGCCTTTGCCGCCATCGCCGCTGAAGCGCCGGTGCGCGCGCTGATGTGCGATTCGACCAACGTCTTCTCGACCCATCCGGGGCGGTCGGAATCCTCGCTGCCCGGGCCTCTGGCGGACCTGGTGGAACGCGCGCCGGGGCTGTTCGTGGCGACGACCTTCGCCTCGAACCTCGCCCGCCTGAAGACACTGGCCGAGGCCGGGGTGGCCGCGGGCCGCAGCATCTGCCTGCTGGGCCGGGCGATGCAGAAGATGGTCAAGGCCGGGCAGGAAACCGGCGTGCTGACCGGCTTTCCGCCCACCGTCCCGGTCGAGGATGCCGCCGACATCCCGCGGGCGAACCTGATGCTCTTGGTCACCGGCAGCCAGGGCGAACGGCGCGCCGCGACGGCGCAGCTGTCGCGCGGCAAGTATCTGGGGATCGAGATGAAAGAGGGCGACAGCTTCCTGTTCTCGTCCCGCACCATCCCGGGCAACGAGCGGTCGGTGAACGCCATCGTCAACGCCTTCTCCGAGATGGGGGTGGATGTGGTCGATGAAAGCGGCGGGCTCTACCACGTCTCGGGCCATGCCAACCGGCCCGACCTGGAAACCGTGCACCGTCTGCTGAAGCCCGCGCTGGTGGTGCCGATGCATGGCGAACACCGGCATCTGAAGGAACACGCCAAGGTGGCGCAGGCCGGCGGCTTCCGGTCGGAAATCGTGACCAACGGCATGATGCTGGACCTGACCGGCGACGTGCCGGCGGTGGCCGAATACATCGAGACGGGCCGCGTCTACCTGGACGGCAGCGTGCTGATCGGCGCTCGCGACGGCGTGGTGCGCGACCGCATCCGGATGGCGCTGAACGGGCTGGTCGTGGCGACCGTGATCCTGGACGAGGAAAGCGCCCCCCTGGGCGAGGCCTGGGTGGAACTGATGGGCCTGCCGCCGCAGGGCCGGTCGGGCGATCTGGTGGCGCGGATGGAAAAGGACCTGACCGCCTGGCTGGACGGCGCCCCGGCCAAGGTGCTGCGCGACGACGACAAGCTGGACGAGGCGATCAAGCGGCTGGTCCGCCAGGTCGCCACCGACGAGATCGGCAAGAAGCCCGAGGTGATCGTCGTCGTCAGCCGCCTGGTGGAAGAGTAGGGCGGGCGTCGGCCCGCCACCCGCTTACCCTTCGCTGGCCGCAGTCTCTTCCACCGCGCTTTCCGACTTCAGCCGGAAGCTGCGCAGGATGAAATCGGGCACATGGTCGCCCATGCCGACAACGCGGTCGCGCGAATCGTCCCGGCGGTCATCCCTGCGTTCGTCGCGGCGGTAGGACCCGCCGCGGTCATCGCGGCGCGGCTCGCGCCGGTCATCGCGCGGGGTCTCGCGGACCGCTTCGCGCGGCGCCTCCTGGGCAGGCTCACGCGAAAGCTCGCGCGCGGGTTCTCGGGCGGGTTCCGGCCGGCGGTCCTCGCGCGCGGGGTCGTCGCGGCGGGGGCCGCGGCTGCGGTCGTCGCGCCCGCCACCTGACCGCCCGCCGTCGCGGCGGTCGCCGCCCCTGGGCCGGTCGCTGCGGACGGGGCCTTCATCCTCGGTCGGCATCACGAAGCCCTCGGGCAGCGACCCCCGGGGGATCTGCTGCTTTACCAGGGCCTCGATGGCAGCCAGATACTTCTCATCCGCAGGCACGGCGATGGTGAAGGCGCGGCCCTGCCGCCCGGCCCGGCCGGTGCGGCCGATGCGGTGGACGTAATCCTCGGGGTGCGAGGGCACGTCGAAGTTGAACACGTGGCTGACCGCCGGAATGTCGAGCCCCCGCGCCGCCACGTCCGAGGCCACAAGGATATGCAGCGACCCGTCGCGAAAGCTGTCAAGCGTCCGGGTGCGCACCGACTGGTCAAGGTCGCCATGGATCGGCGCCGCGTTGAAGCCGTGCGATTTCAGCGACTTGGCCACCACATCCACGTCGATCTTGCGGTTGCAGAAGACGATGGCGTTGGTGCAGCCCTCGCCTTCGCCCTGGATCAGGGCGCGCAGCACGGCGCGCTTTTCGGTGAAGGACCGGTCGCGGCGCGACGGCGCGAACTGCACCAGCCGCTGTTCGATCGTCTCCGACGCCGTGGCCTGGCGCGCGACCTCGATCTTGACCGCGCCGGACAGGAACTGGTTGGTGATCCGCTCGATTTCCGGCGCCATGGTGGCCGAATAGAACAGCGTCTGGCGGGTGAAGGGGGTCAGCGCGAAGATGCGCTCGATATCCGGGATGAACCCCATGTCGAGCATGCGGTCGGCCTCGTCCACCACCATGATCTGCACGCCGGTCAGCAGAAGCTTGCCGCGCTCGTGATGGTCCAGCAGGCGGCCAGGGGTCGCGATCAGCACATCGACGCCGCGGTCGATCAGCTTGTCCTGTTCGCCGAAGGACACGCCGCCGATCAGCAGGGCCTTGGTCAGCTTGGTGTGCTTGGCATAGGTGTCGAAGCTTTCGGCCACCTGCGCGGCCAGTTCCCGCGTCGGCGCCAGCACCAGGCTGCGCGGCATCCGCGCCTTGGCGCGGCCCTGGCCCAGCAGCGTGATCATCGGCAGGGTGAAAGAGGCGGTCTTGCCGGTGCCCGTCTGGGCGATGCCAAGCACGTCCCTGCCCTGCAACGCATGCGGGATGGCCTGGGCCTGGATCGGGGTGGGGGTCTCGTAGCCGGCATCGGTGACGGCCTGCAGCACGCGCGGGTCCAGCGCGAGGTCGGAAAACTTGGTCATCAGCGTCCTTGTGCGCGGCATCCCGCCGCGATGGAAAGAGAGGGACGCTTTTGAACCGGGCGCCCCGGCGTCGGACGGGCGCGGATCGCCCATGAGCGGCGCCTAGCGGAATCGGGCCGGAAGGTCAAGTTTCAGGCCGCTTGCGCGCCTTCATCGCCCGCATCGCGGCCAGCCGGGCAAAGATCGTGCCGGGGTCGGCGTTCAGCCGGTGCAGCAGCGCCTCTGCCAGCGGGCCCAGCACGGGCTCTTCCAGCGCCCGCGCCCAGAGCGGCGCCAGCAGGTTGACGTCAAGGCCCCCCGAGACCAGCGAAAACGGCTCCATCCCCAGGGGCAGCGGCGCATCGGCGCGCCGGCCGGGCCGGAACGCCTCGGTCGGCGCCCTGCCCGAGAACAGCCGCTCGAACTCGGTCAGCTTCAGAAGCGAGAACAGGATGTTGAGCTCGGCCCCCAGCCGCCTTTCGCCCTCTGTCGCGCCATGGTCGGCAAAGGTGATGGCGGCCGAGATCAGCCAGCGCGCGGGCAGCCCCGCCAGCAGCGCGTCGCGCCGTGCGGTCCACAGGTGGCGGAACAGCGCGGGCGCGTGCGGCGGAAAGCGGCGCTTGCGCAGATGCGCGATGGTGACGGCGTGCAGCAGGTGCAGCGCGGGGGCACCGATGAATTCGGGCGCGATCTCGTGCAGCTTCTGCCCATGGCGGCCGGTGGGCGGGGGCAGGGCGGTCAGGGGCGCGTCATATGGCCCCAGGTCCATATCCGCCGCAGGCAGCGCCTCGCCCGGCCCGAAGGCCAGCGCGCCCCGCCGCGCCTCCCAGCGGTCGATCAGGGGCTGGGGCGCGCCGGGAAAGGTCTCGTGGGTCATGCGCTCGCCGTCCGATGCAGGACCGGACTGTAGCGCGCGGCAAGCACGGCGACCATGGGGGCGGGTGTCAGCCTGGTGACACAGCCGGCATGGCGTGAGAGGCGCGCGCGCCCCGCCTCGCGCAGGCGCGAGGGGCGGCAGACGGTGGCCAGGGCTCAGGCGGGGCCTGCCGTCGAGGAGGATGCAGATGCCGTCCGGCAGGGCGGTCAGGTCCGCCACATGGCGGCGGAAGGCGTCGCGTCGGCACGGCGCGCAGGGGCGCTGCCCGGTGCCCGGGGTCGGGCCGTCATGCGGGACGCCGCGATTGCCCTTCAGGGTGCCGCGGGCGGCGGCGGCCGCGGTCTCGCCGGCGGGCGGGACGCGGTTCTGCGGCGGGGCGGTGCGCAGCGTCGAAGCGGGTGGCATTGCCATCGGCGGCGGCGGTTCCTATGTGGAACGGAGGGGCGGGTGCCCGTGCCCCGGATGCGCCAGCCGAACAGACGGGGCGAGGCCGCGCGGGCGCCGGTCCGACAGCATCGGGCCGACGGGATGCGAGGACCGCGATGCTGATCCGCTACGGCTATGATTTCGTCCTGGAATGCACGCAGCCGACGCCGCTGGTCAGCATGGTGTCCGTGCATCCAGAGGTCGAGCCGCGCCTCGTTGCCACCGAACGGCACGAAACCGCGCCGGACCTGCCGGTCAGCACCTACCTGGACGGCTTCGGCAACCGCTGCCGGCGCCTGATCGCCCCGGCGGGGGAACTGCGCATGTCCGGCGGCGGCGTGGTGCGCGACAGCGGGCTGATCGACGACATCGACCCCTCGGCCGCCGAAATCCTTGTCGAGCACCTGCCGGACCACACGCTCGTCTACACGCTGGGGTCGCGCTACTGCGAGACCGACATCCTGATGCAGGCGGCCTGGGACCTGTTCGGCAACGTGCCGCCGGGCTGGGGCCGGGTGCAGGCGATCTGCGACCATGTGCACAACCGCATCGCCTTTTCCTATGCCGAGGCGCGCTCGACCCGCACCGCGTCGCAGGCCTGGCAGGAAGGCCGCGGCGTCTGCCGCGACTTCGCGCATCTGGCGATCACCTTCTGCCGCTGCCTGAACATCCCGGCCCGCTACGTCAACGGGCACCTCGGTGACATCGGCATGCCGTTCAGCCCCGACCCGATGGACTATGCGGCCTGGATCGAGGTCTGGATCGGCGGCCGCTGGTGGACCTTCGATCCGCGCAACAACATGCGCCGGATCGGCCGCATCGTCATCGCCCGCGGCCGTGACGCGGCGGATGTTCCGATGATCAACTCCTTCGGCCAGCACTGGCTCAAGTCCTTCACCGTGGTCACGGAAGAAGTGCCAGAGGCGGCCCCGACGCTGGCCTAGACCATCATCTCCTTGGTCGCCGTCAGCCGCACCCTGGGGTGGTCGCGTTCCACCCGGTCGATGTCCCATTTCAGCCGCGTGAGGTAGACGGTGTCGCCATCGCTGTCGGTGGCGATGTGGCCCTTGTTGACGTTGACGAAGGCCTCGACCTCGGCCTTCGGCCCGCTGACCCAGCGGGCCGAGGTGAACTGGCTGGGCTCGAAGCGGACGGGCAGGGCGTATTCCTCCTCGATCCGGCTGGCCAGCACCTCGAACTGCAAGGCGCCCACGACGCCCACGATGTAGCCCGACCCGATCATCGGCCTGAAGACCTTGGCGGCGCCTTCCTCGGCGAACTGCGTCAGCGCCTTTTCCAGGTGCTTGGCCTTCATCGGATCGCCCGCGCGGACGCCCTGCAGCAGTTCCGGCGCGAAGGAGGGGATGCCGGTGAAGCGCAGGGCTTCGCCTTCCGTCAGCGCGTCGCCGATGCGCAATTGCCCGTGGTTCGGGATGCCGATGATGTCGCCGGCCCAGGCCTCCTCGGCCAGTTCGCGGTCGGAGGCGAGGAACAGGACGGGGTTCGTCACCGCCATCGGCTTTTTGGTCCGCACGTGGGTCAGCTTCATGCCGCGTTCGAAGTGGCCGGAGGCGAGCCGCACGAAGGCGACGCGGTCGCGGTGCTTGGGGTCCATGTTCGCCTGAACCTTGAAGACAAACCCGGAAACGGTTGTTTCCTCTGGTGAAACCTGCCGTTCCATCGCCTTTTGCGGCTGCGGTTCCGGGCCCATCTCGCCCATCCCGTCCATCAGGTCGCGCACGCCGAACGAGTTGATCGCCGAGCCGAACCAGATCGGCGTCTGCGACCCGTTCAGGACCTGCGCGCGGTCGAAGGCGGGCAGCAGTTCGCGCGCCATCTCAAGCTCTTCGCGTGCCTTCCGCAGCAGGTCTGCCGGAACGTGTCCGGCCAGCGCAGGGTCGTCCATCCCGCTGATCTTGACAGTGGCAGCCACACGGTTGCGGTCGGCGCGGTCCATGATCTCCAGCCGGTCGTGCAGAAGGTCATAGGCGCCCAGGAAGTCGCGCCCCATGCCGATGGGCCAGCTTGCGGGCGTCACGTCGATCGCCAGCGTCTCCTGGATCTCGTCGATGATCTCGAAGGTGTCGCGGCTTTCGCGGTCCATCTTGTTGCAGAAGGTCAGGATCGGCAGGTCGCGCAGGCGGCAGACCTCGAACAGCTTGCGGGTCTGGCTTTCCACCCCCTTGGCGCCGTCGATCACCATGATCGCGGCATCGACCGCCGTCAGCGTGCGGTAGGTGTCCTCGGAGAAATCGCTGTGGCCCGGCGTGTCCACCAGGTTGAAGCGGAAGGCCCCGTAGTCGAAGGACATGGCGGAGGCCGAGACGGAAATCCCCCGTTCCTGCTCCAGCTTCATGAAGTCGGACCGCGTGCGCCGCGCCTCGCCCTTGGCGCGGACCTGGCCCGCCATCTGGATCGCGCCGCCGAACAGCAGGAACTTTTCGGTCAGCGTCGTCTTGCCCGCATCGGGGTGCGAGATGATCGCGAAGGTCCGGCGGCGGGCGATTTCGGGCGGCAGGGGGGCGCGGTTGGTCATGGCGCCCCTATAGGCACAGCCTCGCCGCCCGGCAACCGGGCGTCTTGAGCCCGTCACGAAAGCCGCGTAGGGTGAGAACATTAACGGAACATCAACGGGAGGCGACGATGACGCTGGAGGAGATTGCGCAGGACCTGGTGGCCGGCTGCCGCGAGGGGCGGGAGAGGGCGAACCTCGACCGGCTCTATGCGCCCGACGCGGTGTCGGTCGAAGGCGCCGACATGGGCGGCGGGGCGGTGACGACGGGGCTTGCCGGCATCCACGGCAAGCACGACTGGTGGGAAGGCGCGCACGAGGTGCACGGGGTGACGGTGGACGGCCCCTTCACCTGCCAGCCCGACCGCTTTGCCGTGATCTTCGGCATGGACACGACGGTGCGCGCCACCGGCGAGCGCAGCCAGATGCGCGAGGTGGCGGTCTACCACGTCGCCGGCGGCAAGATCGTGCGGGAAGAGTTCTACTACCCTGCGGGCTGACGGCCCTCTGGCTGAGGCGCCCCTCTCGCCTCAGCCGTCCACCGCCTCTGCCGCGGTCTCGCGCAGAAGGTCGCGCCCGCCGGGGCCCAGCGTCCAGACCGCGGGCGGGTGCAGGCGGGCGCGCAGGCGGGACAGCCGCCAGCCCCCGCCGGGCGCCTGCGCCAGCGACCAGCGCGTTTCCGCCCCCGCCGCCCCGCCCGTGCCGGGCGTCAGCACCAGGCCCAGACCGGAGCCCGCACCCTGCGGGCGGGCGGCGGCGCCGGCCTCGGCGGCCAGTTGCAGGCGCCGCATCGCCGTCAGGCCCGGCACCTCGGGCAGGTCGGCCACCACGGCGGCCACGGCGCCGGACCGCAGCGCCTCTTCCGCCGCCCAGAGCAGGTCGACCGGCTGGCGCGCGGTGGCCAGGATCAGCCGCCCCGGATCGAGGAAGGCCGAAAGGCCATCGGGGCACAGCCGCTCCGGCTGCCAGGCCGGGGCGATCCAGACCACCGGCCCCGCTGTCCCGGCGCCGGCCGTCATCGCCGCCAGCGTGCGCCGGGCCGGGCCGCAGACCTCGTGCACCCGGTCGGCCGCCAGCACCAGCCCGCCCGCGGACCCCGGCAGAAGCGGGGTCTCGGCACTGCGGCGGGGGTCGAGGGTGGGGGGCAACCTGGGGGGCAGCATGGGGGGCAGCATGGGCCAATCCTGCCATGTTCGCTGAACGTTCTCAAGCTCCACCCCTTGCCCCGCCGCCGCCGCCCGCTAGCCTGCCCGCCGACCTGAAGGAGACCCCCATGCAGCAGATCCCCCTCGGCCGCACCGGCCTGACCGTCAGCGCCTTCTGCCTGGGCACGATGACCTGGGGCAGCCAGACGCCCGAGGACGCCGCGCACCGGCAGATCGCGCTGGCGCTGGACCACGGCCTGACCTTCTGGGACACCGCCGAGATGTATCCCACGAACCCCGTCCGGGCCGAGACGGTGGGCGAAACCGAGGCGATCATCGGCCGCTGGTTCGCTGCCCAGGGCGGCCGCGACCGGGTGGTGCTGGCGACCAAGGTCACCGGCGCGGGGCAGCGCGCCGTGGGGGGCGGGCGGCCGATCACCGGGGCGGTGCTGCGGCAGGCGCTGGAGGGGTCGCTGCGCCGGATGCAGACCGACCATGTGGACCTCTACCAGATCCACTGGCCGAACCGCGGCTCCTACCACTTCCGCCAGATGTGGACCTATGCCCCCTCGCGCGACCGCGAAGGGACCTTTGCGCATATGGACGAGGTGCTGGAAACCGCCGCGGCCTTGCAGGCCGAGGGCAAGGTGCGCGCCTTCGGCCTGTCGAACGAAAGCGTCTGGGGCACGGCGGCCTGGCGGGCGCGGGCAGGGGCGCGGGGCTGGCCGGTGATGGCGACCAGCCAGAACGAATACTCGCTGCTGTGCCGCATCTTCGACACCGACGGGGCGGAACTGGCGGCGATGGAGGAGATGCCGCTCTTGGCCTTTTCCATCCTCGCCTGCGGGCTTCTGACCGGGAAATACCAGGGGCCCGCGATCCCGCCGGGGTCGCGGCGGGCGAACACGCCGGACCTGGGCGGGCGGATGACGCCGCGGGTGGGGGCGGCGGTGAAGGCTTACCTCGCCATCGCCGCGCGCCACGGGCTCGACCCCGTGCAGATGGCGGTGGCCTTCGTGGCGCAGCGGCCGTTTCCCTGCATCCCGATCCTGGGCGCCACCACCGAGGACCAGCTTCTGCGCGCGCTGGGGGCGGATGGTCTGCGGCTGTCCGCCGGAGTGATGGCCGAGATCGACGCGGCCCACCGCGCGCATCCCTTGCCGTACTGATCGGGGCTGCTGATCGGGGCTTGCGCGGGCGGGCGGGATGGGGCCTGACTGGCGCCCCATGCCGCCGCGCCCGCTGCTCCTTGCCCTGATCCTGCCCGCCTTTGCGCTGGCCGCCTGCACGCTGGCCGCGCCGCAGGGCGAGGGCACGGCCAACCCGCTGGCGACCGAGGAAATCGGCGTCACCGCGCTGCCCGCGCCGGGCGCCGCGGCGCCCGAAGCCTCCGCGGCGACAGAGGCACAGAGCCCCGCCGCTGCGCCCGCCGAAACCCCCGCCCGTCCTCCCGCCCGTCCTCCCGCCGGTCCTCCCGCCGGTTCTCCCGACGACGGCGACACTGCACCGGCAGGGGGGGCACCTCCCGAAGCGGTGCCCGAGGCGCCGCCGCCACCTCCGCTGTCGGCCGCGGCGGCGGCCTGTGCGGCGCGGGGCGGGCAATATGCCTCGGCGCCTTCGGGCGGGAACGTCTGCGTCACGCGCACGCGCGACGGGGGCAAGGCCTGCACGCGGGCGACGCAATGCGAGGGCCTGTGCCTCGCGCGGTCGGGCAGCTGCGCGCCGATCGCGCCGGTGTTCGGCTGCAACGAGATCCTGCAGGACGACGGCAGCCGGGTGACGCTGTGCCTCGACTGATCCCTCTTGCCTTGCTGGTGCTGGCCGCCTGCGCGCGGCCCGTGCCCGTGACAGGCTACCGCGACCCCGCCGTGCCGATGTATTCCGCGGCCCTGCTCGACCCCGCGCGGCTGGCGGGCGACTGGGCCGAGACCGCGGCCTTCGGCGGCGGCTGTCCTGCGGGCGGGGTGCGCATCGGCGCGGACCTGAGCGTCAGCGGCAGGCTCTGCCGCGGCGGCGTCAGCCGGCCCGTGGCGGGCAGGCTGGACCCCATCGGACCGGGGCGCTTTGCCGGGCCCGGCGGCGACTGGTGGGTGGTCTGGGTGGACGTGGGCTACCGCACCCTGGCCGTGGCCACGCCTGCGGGCGACTGGGGCACGGTGCTGGACCGCGAGGGCGCGACCCCCGACGACCGCCTGGCGGCGGCGGCCGAAATCCTCGACTTCAACGGCTACGACCGCCGCCGCCTGATGCGGTTGCGCTGAAGGGCGCCGCCGGGGTGACCGCGGGCATCGGCACCCCCCCCCTCCCTCCCCCAAGAGGGGGGAGGGAAGTGACGGCGTTCACATGGTTTGGCGGTGAGCGAAAATCGCGGGCTTGAAAATCAAGGGGTTACGGGCTGTCAAACAGCATCGAAACGGGACGCCCGATCGGCGTCCAAAGGGGACCCCG
>CAZCPY010000074.1:0-14849 GCA_964499865.1 uncultured Rhodobacterales bacterium
CCGCATGGATTCACAATGTGAATCCTCGACGGTCAAAGTTGTGCAACAACGCCCCTTCGAGATCATCTTCGTCGTCATCCCGATCACCGTGCCGGTGCTCTGGATCATGGGCGTCGATCCGGTCTGGCTGGGGGTGATGATCGGTCTCTTGTTGCAGACCTCGTTCCTGGCCCCGCCCTCCGGGTTCTCGCTGTTCTACCTGCGGGGCGTGGCGCCGCGGACGATCCGCCTGATGGCCGGGATGGGCATGGGCATCGCCTTCCTGCCCGCGCTCTACACGCGCTCAGCGGTCGGGCCCGACGACCGCGACGTGGCGATGGTGTCGCTGGCCGTTCCGCGCATCCTGCCGTCGGTGGGCCTGGTCACCCGGACAGGCGGCGCCGGCGACGCCGCCGCCCGCATCGCGGGCGTCATCCGGTCCGTCGCGCGCGAGGTCTTTGCGGGAACGCCGGTGCATGACGGCGGCTGACCCTGGCCGGGCTCAGGACATGATCAGCCCGCCGTCCACGTTCACCGTCTGCCCGGTGATGTAGGCGGCATCCTCCGACGCAAGGAAGGCCACCAGCGCTGCCACTTCGGCCGGCGTGCCTGCCCGCCGCATCGGGATGCCGCGCACCCATTCCGCCATCAGCTCGCCCGGGCCGTAGTCGCCCAGCATCCGACCCCAGACGCGGTCGTTGTAGTCCCACATCTCGGTATGGATGATGCCGGGGCAGATCGCGTTGACGGTGATCCCCTCGGGCGCCAGTTCCCTGGCCAGGCTTTGCGTGATGCCGACCACGCCGAATTTCGAGGCGGCGTAGTGCGGCGTGTAGATGAACCCCTGCCGCGCCTGGCCGCTTGCGGTGTTGACCAGCCGCCCGCGCATGCCGCTGGCGCGGAAGCGGCGCACCGCCTCCTGGCAGCACAGGAAGACGCCCTTGGTGTTGACGCCCAGGTTGAGGTCCCATTCGCGCTCGGTCAGGTCCTCGACACGCGCGATGGTGATGACGCCCGCGTTCTGCACCGAAACCGACAGCGGCCCCAGCGCCGCCTCGGCCGCGCCATAGGCCTCGCGCACCGCGGCGGCGTCGGTCACGTCCAGCACGAAGCCCGCGACCTGCGCGCCGGTCTCGGCGGCGATCGCCGCGGCGGCGTCCGGCGTGTCGCGGTCGATGGCGGCGATGGCCACGCGCGCGCCTTCCCGGGCAAAGCGCACGGCGATGCCCCGCCCGATGCCCTTGTTGCCGCCGGTGACCAGCACCGCCTGCCCTTCGAAACGTCTCATGCCCCCCCCCCTGTCAGACGCGCGGCGGTGAATCTGTCGGTCACCAGCACGTCGATGATCCCCGCCCGAAGCGCCCCCGCGATGGCCGCCGTCTTGGCCTGCCCCCCCGCCAGCGCCATGACGCGGCCCGCGCCCGACAGCTCGTCCAGCGACATGCCGATCACGCGGTCGTCCATCGGCGTGCGCACCGGCCGGCCCGCGGCGTCGAAGAAGCGCAGCGACATCTCGCCCACCACGCCGTCCTCGTTCAGCCGCGCCAGTTCCTGCGGCGAGAAGATGTTGCCCGACCGCGCCAGCAGGTCCGACGGCGCCACCGCACCGATGCCGATGATCGCCAGCGTGACGCGCGAGAACAGGTCCATCGTCTCGCGCACGAAGGGGTCGGCCAGCATGACGAGCTTGGCCTCGCGCGAGGAGGCCACGCCCTGCACCGGCAGCAGGCGCGGCTCGGCGCCGGTCAGGCGGGCCAGCCGCGTGGTCAGCTGCGTCGCATGCGCCTGCACCGAGGGGTCGCCCATGCCGCCCAGCGTCTGCACCACGTGGCGCGCCTTGGCAGCCTTCAGCGGGTGGATGTTGTCGACCATGCGCAGGATCGTCTGGCTCCAGGACGACACGCCGATGATCTCGCCGGGGGCCAGCGTCACCTCGAGGAAATGCGCCGCCGCCTCGCCGATGCGGGCCATGATGGCGCCGTCGCGGTCTTCGGTGCAGTCGGCGACGATCGCCTCGGTCAGGCCGTAGGTCCGGCGCAGGCCCGCCTCCAGCTCGGCGAAGGTGCCGGGCGGCGGGATCACCGTGGTGCGGACGATGTCCTCCTGTTCGGCGCGCTTGAGCATCCGGCTGACGGTGGCCTGCGACAGGCGCAGCGTCTCGGCGATTTCGGCCTGCCGCTTGCGGTCGATGTGGTACATCTGCGCGATCCGGGCGATCAGCCGCAACTCGTTCACCCGCCCCATCGCCCGCGCCTCCGTGAATGTTTATTCACTGCTAGCGGGGGCGGCGGGCAAGGTCGAGCGTTTCACGGCGTCGTGCCAGACGCGCAGCCGCCGGGTGGCGTCCGAGGCACGGGGCACAAGCCGCGTGCCGGCGCGCGGCAGGGCGGCGATGGCGGCAAGGTCGGGCCAGACCCCCAGCGAAAGGCCCGCGAGGTAGGCCGCGCCGAGCGCGCTGGCCTCGGGCGCGTCGCACTGGGTGACGGGCAGGCCCAGCACGTCGGCCAGGCCCTGCATCAGGAAGGCGCTGCGGCTGGGACCGCCGTCGGCGTAAAGCGCACCCGGCGGCACCGGGCTTTGCGCGGCGATGGCGCGGAACACGTCATGCACCTGGAAGGCCATGCTGTCGGTCACCGCGCGCGCCATCTGCGCCCGCGTGGTGGTGAACCCGATGCCGCAGAACAGCGCCCGCGCCTCGGTGCTCCAGTAGGGTGCGCCGAGGCCCACGAAGGCGGGCACGAAGCCCGGGCCCCCGGGGTCGGCCGTGGCGGCCAGGTCGATCAGCGCCTGCACGTCGGCCAGGCCGAGGATCTCCGCCATCCAGGGCATGGCGCTGGCGGCGACAAGGATGTTGCCCTCGAAGGCGTAGGTGGCCCGTCCCGCCAGCGACCAGGCGACGGTGGTGGTGATCCCGCCCTCCGGGGCCACGAAGGCGGGCAGGGTGGCCATGATCGACGACCCGGTGCCGAAGGTCACCTTGGCGTCGCCGGGGCGAAAGGCGCCGTGGCCGAACAGCGCCGCATGGCTGTCGCCGACGGCGGCGCGGATCGGCGTGCCGTCGGGCAGGCCGGGCACGCCCCGCGTCAGGCCGAAGTCGGCGGCGCTGTCCTGCACCTGCGGCAGCGTTTCGAGAGGCACGCCGAACAGGGCAGAGAGTTCCCCGCTCCAGCTCAGGGCGCCGAGGTCGAACATCTGGCTGCGCGCGGCGTTCGAGGCGTCGCAGGCATGGACCGTGCCGCCGGTCAGGCTGTGGATCAGCCAGGCGTCGATGGTGCCCAGCCGCGGGCTCCGGCCCGCGGGCACGCGGTCCAGCAGCCAGCGCATCTTCGGCCCCGGAAACATCGGGTCGAGCGGCAGGCCGGTCAGCGCCTGCACGCGGGGGCCATGCGCCGCCAGCGCGGCGCAGTCCGGCGCGGTGCGGCGGCACTGCCAGCTGATGACCGGGCCGAGCGGTTCGCCCGTCGCGGCATCCCAGACGGTGACCGATTCGCGCTGGTTCGAGATGGCGACCGCCAGCACCTCCGCCTCCGGCGCCGCGGCAAGACAGTCGGCCATCGCCTCGTGGACCGAGGCGCGGATGCGCTGCGGGTCCTGCGACACCCAGCCGGGCTGCGGGAACGCGATCCCCACCGCCGCCGCCCCCCGCGCCAGGATCGCGCCGTCCGTGCCCACCAGCACGGCCTTGGAGTTGGTCGTGCCCTGGTCGATGGCGAGGATCGCGGGCGTCACCGGCCACCACCTGCGTCAAGGGTCCGGCGGTCGGGACTGGGCGCCTCCCCTCCCCCTCGTGGGGAGGGGATGGGGGAGGGGGGCACTACCTCAGCACGAGCGCCCCCCCCCACCCCATCCGTCCCCCACGAGGGGGGGAGGGGGCCGCTCGGCCCCGGCCTTGGGGAAAGTCCTCGGGTGATGACCATCGCACCCATCATTGGCCGCGCTTGCGGGCGATCAGCGCAATGGCCGCCTCGGCCACCGCGGCGGGGGCCATGCCGAATTCGTCCAGCAGGAATTCGGCCGATCCCGTGGGGGCAAAGATGCCCGGCACGCCCAGGCGGGTCATCGGCACCGGCACGTGGTCCACCACCACCTCGGCAATCGCGGAGCCCAGGCCGCCGAAGACCGAATGCTCCTCGGCTGTCAGGATCGCGCCGGTCTCGGTTGCGGCGGCCACCACCGCCGCCACATCCACCGGCCGCACCGTCGCCATGTTCAGCACCCGCGCCTGCACCCCCCGCGCCGCCAGCAGCGCCGCCGCCGCCAGCATCCGGTGCGTCAGCGTGCCGTTGGCGATCAGCGTCACGTCGCCCCCCTGCCGCAGCACGTCCGCCCGCCCCGGCTGGAACCGGTGCCCCTCGGGCAGAAGGTCCGGCACGCCCACGCGGCTGAGGCGCAGGAAGCACGGGCCCTCCGCCTCTGCCGCCCAGCGGACCGCCGCCGCCGTCTCGGCCGGGTCGGCGGGGGCGATGACCGGCAGGCCGGGCAGCACGCGGGTCCAGGCGAAATCCTCGATCGAATGGTGCGTGGGGCCAAGCTCGCCATAGGCCATGCCGGACGAGATGCCGACGAGCTTCACGTTGGCCTGAGAATAGGCGATGTCGGCCTTGATCTGCTCCAGCGCGCGCCCGGTCAGGAAACAGGCCGCGCCGCAGACGAAGGGGATCAGCCCGCCGTTGGCCAGCCCCGCGGCCACGCCCACCATGTCCTGTTCGGCGATGCCCACATTCACCAGCCGGTCGGGGAACCGGGACTTGAACCCGCCCAGCTTGGACGAGCCCACCGAATCGTTGCACACCGCCACCACCCGCGGATCGGCGGCGGCCAGCGCCTCGAGCGTCGCGGCAAAGGCGTCGCGGCAGTCGTGCAGGCGGGGGACGGCGGGGGCGTTCATGCGACGGGCTCCGCGAGTTCCGCCAGGGCGATGCGGTACTGTTCGGCGTTCGGCACCTTGTGGTGCCAGTCCACGCGGTCCTGCATGAAGGATATTCCCTGACCCTTGTTGGTATGGGCCACGATGCACTGCGGCCGGTCGCCGCGGCGTTCCAGCGCGGGCAGGATGCGGTCCATCCGGTGCCCGTCGATTTCCGTCACGTCCCAGCCGAAGGCCTCGATCCTGGGCCGCAGGGGGGCGAGGTTGTTGGTCTCGGACAGTGCCGCGCCCTGCTGGAACCGGTTGTGGTCGATGATCAGGGTCAGGTTCGACAGCCCGAACTGCGCCGCGGCCATGATCGCCTCCCAGTTGGACCCCTCCTGCATCTCGCCGTCGCCGGTCATCACGTAGGTGTGCCAGGCCGCGCCGGTGATCCGCGCCGCCTTGGCCATCCCCACCGCCACCGGCAGCCCGTGGCCCAGCGGGCCGGTCGAGGTCTCGACGCCCGGCAGCTTGGTGTTTGCGGGGTGGCCGTTCAGGCGGGAATGCGGCTTGAGGAAGGTCGCGAGCTCCGCCTCCGGAAAGAAGCCGCGCATGGCGAGCGTGACGTAGAGCGCGCAGGCGGTGTGCCCCTTGGACAGCACGAACCGGTCGCGGTCGGGGTGGCGGGGCTGGTCGGGCCAGATGCGCAGCACGCGGAAGTAGAGCGCGGTCAGGATGTCGATGGCCGACATCTCGCCGCCGATATGGCCCGCGCCCGCCTCGAAAACCGCCTGCAGGTCGCGGCGCCGGATCGCGCGGGCGATGCGGTCCAGGTCATTCGGCGGCGGGGCTGCGGGCACGGAATCCTCATTTCGCATAAATATGCACACAGCCATTTTTCTTGCGCCGAAGCCGTCAATGTCAAGAGAAGATTTCCATGCCGCGCGCACCAAAGGCAGCAGAAGCCAGTTGACAGCCCCGACCCCCCTCCGATACGCGTATTCTGACGATGGTGAATATCTATTCTGTCTAGTGCGCCCTGGGGAGGGGCAGACCGGACGATGCAGGCGCCGACAACAGCCAGGGCCGATCCGCGCGCGCCTGCGCCGCGCGGCCTTTGGACAGTGATGAGCGGCGCGACGGGCCCGCTGATCGGGCTGATCCTCTTGTGCCTGTTCCTGACGGTGGCGACCGACAAGTTCCTGTCGCTGCGCAACTTCCTCAACATCCTCGACCAGATCACCGTGCTGGGGATCATCGCCGTTGGCATGACGCTGGTGATCCTGATCGGCGGCATCGACCTGGCGGTGGGGTCGGTGCTGGCGCTGTCGATGATGGTGCTGGGATACCTCAACATCGAGATGGGCCTGCCGATGGGCCCGGCCATCGCGCTGGCGCTGGCGGCGGCGGCGGTCAACGGCCTGATCGCGGGGATCCTGATCACAAGGTTCAACGTGCCCGCCTTCATCGCCACGCTGGCGATGATGTCGGTCGCCCGCGGTGTCGCCAACATGATCACCAACGGCCAGCAGCTGACCGGCTTTCCGCCCTGGTTCAACATGGGCGCGATCATCCGCTATGGCGGCTTCGTCACCACCACCGTGCTGGTGATGATCGCCGTCTTCCTGCTGGCGCTGCTCTACCTGCGCTACCGCTACGGCGGGCGCGCGCTCTATGCCATCGGCGGCAACCCCGAGGTGGCGCGGCTGGCGGGCATCAACGTGGGGGCCATGACGGTGATGGTCTACACCGTCTGCAGCCTGCTTGCCGGCGTCGCGGGGCTGGTGCTGGCGGCGCGGCTCGACTCGGCGCAGCCGTCGCTCGGCACGTCCTACGAACTCGACGCCATCGCCGCGGTGGTGATCGGCGGCACCTCGCTGTCGGGCGGCACGGGCGGGATCGGCGGCACCATCATCGGCGTGCTGATCATCGGCGTGCTGCGCAACGGGCTGAACCTTCTGTCGGTATCGCCCTTCATGCAGCAGGTCGTCATCGGCCTGGTGATCCTTTTGGCCGTCACGGCCGAGACCTTCCGCAAGCGCGGATGAGAACTGCCCGCCGCAAGGCCGGGTCACGCAAGGGAACCCCGCCACGGGGCCCTGTCAACAAGGAGGAGAGACGGATGAAATTCGCGAAAACCCTGATGGCGGCCACCGCCATCGCGCTGTCGCTGCCCGGCGTGCTGTCGGCGCAGGAGGTCAAGAAGATCGGTCTCGCGGTGCCGAACCTGCAGGCCGACTTCTTCAACCAGATCAAGATCGGGGTCGAGAACTACGCCAAGGAGAAGGGGATCGAGGTCGTCGTGGTCGACGCCAAGAACGACACCAACACCCAGGTCAGCCAGGTGCAGGACCTGCTGACCCAGGACATCGACGCCTTCATCTACATCCCCGCGGGCGCCGCGGCGGCCGCCGTGCCGACGCGCCTTGCGCGCGAGGCGGGCATCCCGGTGATCAACGTCGACCGCTTCCCCGAGGGCGAGCCCGGCGATACCTTCATCGGCGGCGAGGGTGTGGAGTCCTCGTATCAGGTCTGCAAGTACATCATCGAAAAGGCCGGCGGCGCGGGCAAGATGGCGATCATCCACGGCCAGAAGGGCACCACGCCCGAGGTCGACCGCACCGCGGGCTGCATGCGCGCGATCGGCGAAAATCCCGGGGTCGAACTTGTCGACGAGCAGTGGACCAACATGTGGTCGGCCGACGAGGGCTTTTCGATCACCCAGAACATCCTGCAGGTCCACCCCGACCTGAAGATGATCTTCGGCCAGGCCGACGGCATCGCGATGGGGGCGGCCAAGGCGGTGGAAGGCGCGGGACTGACCGCGCAGGTGACCATCGGCGGCTATGACGGCGACGGGTCGGCGCTGGAATACCTCGCCAAGTGCGAGGGGCCCTTCGTGGTGACCGCCACGCAGTCCACCCGCCGCATGGGCGTGCTGGCCGTCGATTCGGCACTGGCCGTGGCCGCCGGGCAGCAGGTGCCCGAACGCCAGGTATCCGAGGCCGTGCTGACCACCTGCGAGAACGCCGCCGATTTCGTGGCGAACCACCCGTAAGGCCATGACGACGACCGGCACCCCGATCCTGCAGCTTCGCGGCATCCGCAAGTCCTACGGGCCCATCGAGGTGCTGCACGGGGTGGACTTCCACGTCCACCCCGGCGAGGTCGTGGCGCTTCTGGGCGAAAACGGCGCGGGCAAGTCGACCCTGTCGAACATCATCGCAGGGTCGATCCGGCCTTCTGCCGGAGAGATGACATGGCTCGGGTCGGCCTACGCCCCGGCCAACCCGCGCGAGGCACTGGACGCGGGCCTGGGCCTGATCCACCAGGAACTGCGGCTTCTGCCGCACCTGACGATCGCCGAGAATGTCTTCGTCGGCCGCTATCCCGTGAAGCGGGGCATGGTTGACCGGGCGCGCATGGTGCGCGAGGCCACCGAACAGCTTCGGCGCCTGGGCCTGACGCTGCCCGCCACGCGCAGGGTCGCGGGCCTGTCCACCGCCAACCAGCAACTGATCGAGATCGCCAAGGCGCTGGCCCGCAACGCCCGCCTGCTGATCCTCGACGAGCCCACGGCGTCGCTCGGCGGGGCCGAGGTGGACCTGCTGTTCGCCCAGATCCGCAAGCTGCGCGGCGAAGGCGTGGGCATCATCTACATCTCGCACCGGCTGGAGGAAATCGCGCAGATCGCCGACCGCGTGGTGGTGCTGCGCGACGGCGCCAAGGTGCAGGACTTCGACCGCGGCGACGTGGCCGTCCGCGCCATCGTCGAGGCGATGGTCGGCCGGTCGCTGGAGCGCATGTTCCCCGCCATGCCCGATCCGGGGTCGGAGGTGACGCTGGCCGTCGAGGGCCTGACCTCGCCGACCGGGGACTTCCGCGACGTGTCCTTTTCCGTCCGCAGGGGCGAAATCCTCGGGATTGCGGGCCTTGTCGGCGCGGGCCGCACGGAACTGGTGCGCGCGATCACCGGGGCCGACCCCATCGCCGCGGGACGCGTGACGCTGGACGGCGCCGAGATCACGCCCCGCAACCCGGCGCAGGCGATCGCCCGCGGCATCGTTCTGGTGCCCGAGGACCGCAAGCACCAGGGCCTGATCCTGACCCATTCCATCGCCGAGAACATCGGCTATGCCAACCGCGAGGCGGTGGCCCCCGGCGGCATGGTCAGCGGGCGCCGCCTGCGCGACTTTGCCGCCGCGGCCATCCGCCGGTTCGGCGTCAAGGGCACCGGGCGGCAGACCGCGGGCGAGATGTCGGGCGGCAACCAGCAGAAGGTCGTGCTGGCCAAGTGGCTGGCGCGCAACCCCCGCGTCGTCGTGCTGGACGAACCCACCCGCGGCATCGACGTGGGCGCGCGGTCCTCGATCTACGAGATCATCCGCGATTTGGCGGCCGAGGGGCGCAGCGTCATCGTCGTGTCCTCCGACCTCGAGGAGGTGCTGGGCGTTTCGCACCGCATCCTCGTGCTGTCCAAGGGGCGGCAGGCGGGCATCCTCGACCGCGGGCAAGCCAACGACGTCACCGTGATGGAACTTGCGACAAGCTGAAGGAGCGACGGATGTCCGCAATCACCCTCAATGCGCCCAGGCTGTTCGACCTGTCGGGCCGCGTGGCCCTTGTCACCGGCGCGGGCAGCGGCATCGGCCAGCGCATCGCCATGGGGCTGGCGCAATGCGGGGCGGACGTGGCGCTTCTGGACCGCCGCACCGACGACGGGCTGGCGCAGACTGCCGCCGTCATCGCGCAGGCCGGGCGCCGGTCGGTGCAGGTCGTGGCCGACGTGACCCAGGGCGACAGCCTGAACGCCGCGGTGGCGCAGACCGAGGCCGACCTCGGCCCGCTGACGCTGGCGGTGAACGCGGCCGGCATCGCCAATGCCAACCCGGCCGAGGAGATGGCCGAAGGCCAGTTCCAGACGATGATCGACATCAACCTGAAGGGCGTGTTCCTGTCCTGCCAGGCCGAGGCCCGGGCGATGCTGCGCCATGGCCGCGGGTCGATCGTGAACATCGCCTCGATGTCCGGCGTGATCGTCAACCGCGGGCTGATGCAGTGCCACTACAACGCCTCCAAGGCCGGCGTGATCCACATGTCGAAGTCGATGGCGATGGAATGGGTGGGCCGCGGCATCCGGGTGAACACGATCAGCCCGGGCTATACCGCGACGCCGATGAACACGCGGCCCGAGATGGTGCACCAGACCCGGCTGTTCGAGGACGGCACGCCGATGGCGCGCATGGCCCATGCGGACGAGATGGTGGGCCCCGCCGTCTTCCTGCTGTCGGACGCCGCCAGCTACGTCACCGGCGTGGACCTGCTGGTCGACGGCGGGTTCTGCTGCTGGTGACCGCCCGCTTGTGCCACGCGCAGGCGGCGGTCCTTGCGCCGCTGTCCCGGGCGACGGTCTGACCTGACGACACGCTGCCGCAGGGTCTTCCGGCGCGAGGTGCGCACCGGGGCATCCGGTCGCAGGGCCGAGTTCTGCCTTGCCCGGACCCGAGTTGTCATGTTTAGTTGACAGCATGACTGTCAGTCTTTCCTTTCAGGATCGCCGCTTGCCGGAACCCCGGGCCCTGCTGACGCTGGTCAAGCCGGTGACCTGGTTTCCGCCGATGTGGGCGTTCCTGTGCGGCGCCATCGCCTCGGGCGGGGCCTTCGCGGGCAACTGGGGGCTGGTGCTGACCGGCATCCTTCTGGCCGGGCCGATCACCTGCGGGATGAGCCAGGCCGCCAACGACTGGTGCGACCGACACGTCGATGCGGTGAACGAGCCGCACCGCCCGATCCCGTCCGGCCGCGTGCCGGGGCGCTGGGGGCTGTGGGTCGCGCTGGCGATGACCGCGCTGGCGCTGGCAGTGGGCTGGACGCTGGGGCCCTGGGGCTTTGGCGCGACGGTGGCGGGGGTGCTTGCCGCCTGGGCCTACAGTGCCGAGCCGGTGCGGCTGAAGCGGTCGGGCTGGTGGGGGCCGGGGCTGGTGGCGCTGTGCTACGAGGGCCTGCCCTGGTTCACCGGCGCGGCGCTCTTGTCGGGCGGCGCGCCGCGGTTCGAGGTGACGCTGATGGCCGCGCTATACGCCTTCGGCGCGCACGGGATCATGACGCTGAACGATTTCAAGGCGCTGGAGGGTGACCGCCAGCATGGCGTGCGGTCCCTGCCGGTGGTGCTGGGGCCCGATGTCGCGGCGCGGGTGGCCTGCACGGTGATGGGCATGGCGCAGGCGCTGGTGGTGCCGCTGCTGGTGGTCTTCGGCAAGCCCTGGCACGCGCTGGCGGTGTTCGCCCTGCTGCTGGCGCAGGTTGCCGCGATGCGCGTCCTGTTCCGCGACCCCAAGGCCAGGGCGCCTTGGTACAACGGCACCGGCGTGGCGCTCTATGTCACCGGCATGATGGTCACCGCCTTCGCGCTGCGGGGGCTGGCGTGACGGGCGGGGCCGAACCTGCCGTCGCGGGGGTGCGCCTGTGCTGAGCTGGCTTGGCATCCTCCGCCTCGGCCTGGTGCAGGCGGCGCTGGGCGCGGTCGTGGTGCTGATGACCTCGACGCTGAACCGCGTGATGGTGGTCGAACTGGCGCTGCCCGCGGTGCTGCCGGGGCTGCTGGTCGGCTGGCACTACGGCGTGCAGCTGTCGCGGCCGGTCTGGGGCCACAGGTCGGACGCGGGCGACAGCCGCACGCGCTGGATCCTGCTCGGCATGGCGATGCTGGCGGGCGGCGGCACGTTGGCGGCGATCGCCGTCACGGCCTTCGGCTCAAGCCTGGCGGCCGGGCTGTCGCTTTCGGTGCTGGCCTACACGCTGATCGGCCTGGGGGTCGGGGCCTGCGGGACCTCGGTGCTGGCGCTCTTGGCCGCGGCCTGCCCGCCGCGGCGGCGGGCGGCGGCGGCGACGATCACCTGGCTGATGATGATCGCAGGCATCGCGCTGACCGCGGGCATCTCGGGCGGTTTCCTCGACCCCTACACGCCCGGCCGCCTGCTGGCGGTGGTGGCGGCCGTCTGCGCCGGCGCCATGCTGGTGACGGTGGTGGCCACGCTGGGGCTGGAACGCGGCACGCCGCGGGCGGCGCCCGAGACGGCGCGCGTGCCCTTCCGGCAGGCGCTGGCCGAGGCCTGGGCCGACCCGAAGGCGCGGGCCTTCACGATCTTCGTCTTCCTGTCGATGATCGCCTATTTCATGCAGGACCTGATCCTGGAACCCTACGGCGGCCTCGTCTTCGCGATGAGCCCGGGCGCGACCACGCAGCTTTCGGGCGCGCAGCACGGCGGGGCCTTCCTGGGAATGCTGGCGGTGGGCGTGGCCTGCACCGGGCTGCGGCTGGGGGCGCTGCGCACATGGGTCGTCGGCGGCTGCCTGACCTCGGCCGCCGCGCTGGTCGCCATCGCCGCCATCGGCCAGACCGGCACGCCGGTGCTGGTGCCCGCGGTGATCCTGCTGGGCCTGGGAAACGGCATCTTCGCCGTCGCCGCCATCGGGTCGATGATGCAGCTGGCGGGCGCCGACGGCGGCGGGCGCGAGGGCACGCGGATGGGCCTCTGGGGTGCGGCACAGGCGATGGCCGGGGCCTTCGGCGCCTTCGCGGGCGCCGCGGCGGCGGATGCCTTGCGCCTTGCGCTGCCCGATGCGGCGGCCTTCGGCGCGGTCTTCGTGGCCGAGGCCGCGCTGTTTGTCGCCGCCGCCCTGATGGCCGCGCGGATCATGGACCGGGGGCGCCTGCCGGCGCCCGCCCTCATCCCGGGAGAATGAGATGACCTTCGACATCTTCGTCGTCGGCGGCGGGCCGTCGGGCGCCACCGCGGCCGAGGACGCCGCGCGCGCCGGCCGCCGCGTCGCGCTTCTGGACCGGGCGGGCCGCATCAAGCCCTGCGGCGGCGCCATCCCGCCCCGGCTGATCGCCGACTTCGCCATTCCCGACAGCCAGATCGTCGCGCGCATCACCACCGCCCGGATGATTTCGCCGACCGGGCGGTCGGTCGACATCCATATCGAGAACGGCTTCGTCGGCATGGTGGACCGCGAGCATTTCGACGATTACCTGCGCGACCGCGCTGCAAAGGCCGGGGCCGCGCGGCTGACTGGCACCTTCCTGCGCATCGAGCGCGACGCGGAAGGCACGCATGTCGTCTGGCGCGACAAGACCTCGGGCGAGGAGCGGCGGACCGGCGCAAAGGTCGTGATCGGCGCCGACGGCGCGCGGTCCGGCGTGGCGCGGGCCGAGGTGCCGGGGGGCCGGACGATCCCCTATGTCATCGCCTACCACGAGATCATCGCCGCCCCGCAGGCCACGGCCGCGGCCAATGCCGACTACGATCCCACCCGCTGCGACGTGATCTACGACGGCCGCATCAGCCCCGACTTCTACGGCTGGGTCTTCCCCCACGGCGCGCAGGCCTCGGTCGGGATGGGGACAGAGGTCGACGGGGTGGACCTCAAGGACGCCACCGCCGCGCTGCGCCGGATGGCGGGCCTGACGGGCTGCGAGACGATCCGCAAGGAGGGCGCGCCGATCCCGCTGCGCCCGCTGGATGTCTGGGACAACGGCCGCGACGTGGTGCTGGCGGGCGATGCGGCGGGCGTGGTGGCGCCGTCCTCGGGCGAGGGCATCTACTATGCCATGGTCGGCGGCCGCGTCGCCGCCACCGCCGCGCTGGCCAGCCTCGCCTCCGGCCGGGCGCGCGACCTGCGGCTGGCCCGCAAACTGTTCATGAAGGACCACAAGACCGTCTTCCGCGTGCTGCGGTCGATGCAGGACGCCTACTACCGCAGCGACGAACGCCGCGAGCGCTTCGTCAGCCTGTGCCACGACATCGACGTGCAGAGGCTGACCTTCGAGGCCTACATGAACAAGAAGCTGGTCGCCGCACGGCCGCTTGCGCATCTCAAGATCGGGGTCAAGAACCTCGCCCACCTGTTGCGGCTCGTATCCCCGGTCTGGACATGAACATCCCGTTTTCCGACACGATTCCCGCCTGGGAGGCAGGCACGCTGAAACCCGTGGACAAGATGGAGGTCCACCGGCGGGGCCTCAGGCACCCGGCGGTGTCGGTCTTCGTGCTGGCCGGGACGCGCGTCCTGCTGCAGCAGCGCGCGCTGTCAAAGTATCACACGCCCGGGCTCTGGGCGAACACCTGCTGCACGCATCCCCACTGGGGCGAGGATCCGGCGGACTGCGCCGTGCGGCGGCTGGGGGAAGAGCTGGGGCTCGCCGGCCTGACGGTGGTGCCCGCGGGGCAGGTCGAATACCGCGCCGACGTGGGCGCCGGGCTGATCGAGCACGAGGTGGTCGAGGTTTTCACCGCCGCGGCACCGCTGTCGCTGCCCGTCGCGCCCAATCCGGCCGAGGTGGCAGCGGTGCGCTGGGTGGACCTGTACGACCTTGTCGCCGAGACGCGCCGCTGGCCCGACCGCTTCACGCCCTGGCTGCGGGTCTACCTTTCGGACCACCTGGACCGCATCTTCGGCAGCATCGGCCTCGCCCCGCAGATGGCCCGCTAGGGCGGCATTGGACCGGGCGGACCCCCACCTGCCTTTCGGGTGCTTCCGGCTCCGTTGCACAAATCGGCTGAGGGTCGGAGTTCCCCTTTCCCCGGACAGACTTATCCTTTGACCTCCGTGACGGGTGTGCCGAGCGCGGTGAAGCCGTTCAGGAATGAGCAGGCGAACGCCACCGGTTCGAGTGAGCCTGCGAATGACACGGACCTGGAACTCCGCGACCTGACGGTCGAAGTCCCGGGCGGACGGGCGCTGACCAAGCAGCTTGACGCAGTGCATCTTGGTCTCCGCCCTGCTTCGGCGGTGATCGCCGCGCCATCGTCGCCAGATGGTCCGCCCGAGGCGCTTCGAGGTGCGCAGGATGTCGTTGCGGGTCAAGGCATTGTCCGCCATTGGTCCGAGGACAATGCCGAGGGGCCCCGGCGGTGTCGGGCTTCCACGGCCTGGCATTCTTTCGGGGCGGAACGATGGCGACAGGGTAATCCCCCCACTCTTAACGGGGTGCATCCGTAGAACTTACGCGGCCATT
>CAZCPY010000075.1:0-14803 GCA_964499865.1 uncultured Rhodobacterales bacterium
TCTCTGTGGCGCTTTCCCTGGGGTTGCCCCCGCCGGGCGTTACCCGGCACCCTTGCTTCATGGAGTCCGGACTTTCCTCGGGCCTTGCGACCCGCGGTCATCCAGCCACCCGCGCGAGGCGGCGGTTACGCGCCCGCTGCCGTGCCGTCAACGGGAAACCGCGCGGCAAGGTCGAGCGCGGCGCCCGCCTCGGCGGCGCTCAGGGGGGCCGTCAGGTCGCCGCTCAGCCCGGGGAAGAAGCGCATGCGGAAGGCGGCAAGGCGAAGCGCCTGGTCCGCCGGGGGATAGCCGAAGCGCGTCAGCGCGGTGCCGAACGCACCGGGGTCGGGTGCCGCGGGGGCCGCAACGGGCCAGACCGACAGCCCCTGCCGCGCCAGCGCGCGCCAGTCGAAGCGCGGGCCGGGGTCGCGCTTGCGCTCGGGCGCCATGTCGGCATGCCCGATCACCGCCCGCGCCGGGATGCCCCAGCGGTCCATGACGCCCGCCAGCAGACGGGCCAGCGCCGCCGTCTGCGGCGCCGCGAAGGGCTCGTTGCCGCCGTTCACCAGCTCGATCCCGATCGAGGCCGAATTCACGTCCGCCACCCCCCCCCAGGCCCCGGCGCCGGCGTGCCAGGCGCGCAGGGATTCGTCCACCAGCGCCTCGGCGCGTCCGTCGCGGCCGATCAGCCAATGCGCCGAGACCTCGGCCGCGGGGTCGCACAGCCGCGCCCGCGCTTCGGAAAAGCTCTGCATGGCGGTATAGTGGATCACCACCAGCCGCGGCGTCGCCCCGCCGCGGCGCGGGCCGCAGTTGGGCGAGGGGAAGCCGGACACGGGGATGCGCTCAGGGCGCCGCGGCGCGGAAGGGCCGGGGATCCCACAGGCAGGCAAAGCCGTCGCCGTCGGGGTCCAGCCCCAGCCGGTCGCGCTCGGGGCCGCCGGCGTCGAGGAACGCCTCCTGCGCGCGGTCGGGTGAGCCGTAGCGGGCGCATCTGGCCGCGTTGTCGCCGCCGCGCAGGCCCGACCGGCGATAGACCGGCGTGCCCGGCGCATGGGTGGTCGAGACGGCAAAGGCCACGATGTTCGGCCCGGTGCTGGCGGGCCGTTCGGGCACCGCGGTGGGCTGCACGACGGTATACTGCGCGCGGTTGCGGGCGATGCGCGCGGCATCCGACTGGATCGTCTCGCGCGCCTTGACGGCAGCGAAATCGTTCTCGTCGGAAATCGTCGCCGGATTTGCGGGGTTGGCGGGGGCGGCCACACCCGCCACCTCGGGGCTGGTCGAGGCGATGCCCGCGAAGGTATCGGCGCGCGGGCGGCTGGCGTCGGTGGGGGCGGGCAGGGGTGCCGCGACCGCCGCCGGGGAAGGCGCCGCCGGGGAAGGCGCCGCGGGATCGGCCGCGTCGATCGCCGCGCCGATGCGGTCGGGCGAAAAGCCCGGGGGCGGCACGGCCGTCGCAGGCGCTGCGGCAGTGGCCGACAGCGGCGATGCGGGCGGCGGCGCGCCGGTGGCCAGCGCGCGTTCGCGCTGGCGCAGGTAGTCGGAATAGTCGCCGAACCCCACGCCCGCCGCACTGTCGGGCACGGTGGGCGCACAGGCGCCGACCAGCAGGGCGGCCGAAAGGGCCAGGGGGACAAACGCGCGCATGGCTATCTGCTCCGGCATGCGGACGGGGCGCTGCGTGCGCCCCTTTTTCCCGCGGGCTACCACCATTTCGCCGGTTTGGCCACAAACCCCGCCGCACGTTCCAGCACAGTGGCGTGATTGAGCAACGCCCCTTCCTCCCAGGGCCGCCCGATCAGCTGCAACCCGAGCGGCAGGCCGCTGCCCGACAGCCCCACCGGCACGGCCACGCCGGGCAGGCCGGCGAGGTTCAGCGTGACCGTGAAGACATCGTTGAGATACATCTCGATGGGGTCGGCCGACCCGACCTCGCCGATGCCGAAGGCGGGTGAGGGGGTGATGGGCGCCAGGATCGCGTCCACGCCTTCGGCGAAGGCCAGTTCGAAGTCGCGCCGGATCAGCGTGCGCACCTTGCGGGCGCGGTTGTAGTAGGCGTCGTAGAACCCCGCCGACAGGACGTAGGTGCCCACCATGATCCGGCGCTGCACCTCCGGCCCGAAGCCCTCGGCGCGGGTCTTCTCGTACATCTCGGTGATGCCGTCGCCCTGCGCCAGCCGGGCGCGGTGGCCGTAGCGCACCCCGTCGTAACGCGCGAGGTTGGACGAGGCCTCGGCCGGGGCGATGATGTAGTAGGTGGGCAGGGCGTATTTCGTGTGCGGCAGGCTGATGTCGCGGATCACCGCGCCCGCGTCGCGCAGCATCTCCATGCCGCGGACCCAGAGCGCGCCGATCTCCTCGGGCAGGCCGTCCAGCCGGTATTCGCGCGGGATGCCGATCACCTGGCCGCGGATGTCCCCGGTCAGCGCCGCCTCGAAATCGGGCACCGGCAGGTCGGCGGAGGTTGAATCCTTCGCGTCATGCCCGGCCATGGCGCGCAAGAGGATCGCCGCGTCGCGCACCGATTTGGCCATCGGGCCGGCCTGGTCGAGCGAGGAGGCATAGGCCACGATCCCCCAGCGGCTGACGCGGCCGTAGGTGGGCTTGATGCCGGTCACGCCGCAGAATCCCGCGGGCTGGCGGATCGACCCGCCGGTGTCGGTCGCGGTCGCGGCAAGGCAGAGGTCCGCCGCCACCGCCGCCGCCGACCCGCCGGAGGACCCGCCGGGGCTGAGCTTGCGGTCGTCCACGCGCCAGGGGTTCACCGCCGGGCCGTAGCAGGAGGTCTCGTTGGACGAGCCCATGGCGAATTCGTCCATGTTCAGCTTGCCCAGCATGACTGCGCCCGCGTCGAACAGCCTGGCGGTCACGGTGGAGTCGTATTCCGGCCGGAAGCCGCGCAGGATGTTCGATGCCGCCTGCGACAGCACGCCCTTGGTGCAGAACACGTCCTTGATCCCGAGCGGGATCCCGCAGAGGTCGGGCGCGTCGCCCGCGCGCAGCCGCGCATCCGCCGCGCGCGCCTGGTCCAGCGCGATGTCCGGCGTCTTGTGGACGAAGGCGTTCAGACCGTCGCCCGCGTCCATCGCCGTCATGCAGGCCATGGTCAGGTCGACGGCCGTGATCTCGCCCCTGCAGAGCGCGTCCCGCGCCTGCGCGACGGTCATCTCGTTGAGGCTCATTCGACCACCTTCGGCACGGCAAAGAAGCCCTCGCGCGCTTCGGGCGCGTTCTTCAGGATCGCCTGCGCGATGCCCCCGTCGGTCACCCCGTCCGCGCGCCGTTTCAGCCGCATGGGGGTGACGCCGACCATCGGTTCCACGCCGGTGACATCGACCTCGCCCAGCTGCTCCATGAAGCCCAGGATGCCCGACAGCTTGATGGCCAGGTCGTCGAGGTCGTCCTCGGCCACGCGGATGCGGGCCAGCCTGGCCACCTTGCGGGCGGTCTCGATGTCGATGGCCATCTGCGGGCTCCGGCTGGGGTGACGGCTGAACCGGCGCCGGTCTAGCGGCGGGGGCGCGGGCGTGCAAGGTCGGGACCGGAGCGGACCGCGGGGAACGCAAAAGGGCGGACCCCCGCGGGGCCCGCCCTTCGGCCGTGCGCCGGCGCCTTACTTCGGAACTTCGGCGGTGATGCCTTCGACGAAGAAGTTCATCCCCGCCAGCGTGCCGTCGTCGATCACCTGGCCGGCGGCCAGGAATTCGGTGCCGTCCTGCTTTTTCAGCGGGCCGGTGAAGGGGTGGTAGGCGCCCGAGGCGATGCTGTCGCGCATCGCCTCGCCGGCGGCCTTCACCGCGTCGGGCACGCCGGTGATCTCGCCGATCTGCACCTCGCCGCCGCCGATGCCTTCCCAGGCGTCGGTCTGCGCATAGGTCCCGTCCAGCAGGGCGCCCACGCGCTTGATGTAGTAGGGCGCCCAGTTGTCGATGATCGAGGACACCCGCGGCGTGGGCTTGTAGTCGGCCATGTCGGTGGCCTGGCCGAAGCCCAGCACGGCGCCGCCGGTCTTGGCCATCTCGGCCAGCGGCGCGGTCGAGTCGGTGTGCTGCATGATGACGTCGACGCCCTGCTCGATCATCGCCTTGGCGGCGTCGGCTTCCTTGGCCGGGTCGTACCAGGTGTAGACCCAGATCACGACCAGCTCGGCGTTCGGGTTGACCTTGCGGGCATGGATGAAGGCCGAGTTGATGCCCATCATGACCTCGGGGATCGGGAACGAGGCGATGTAGCCGATCTTGTTCGACTTGGTCAGCAGCCCCGCCATCGTGCCCAGCACCGCGCGGCCCTCGTAGAAACGGGCGTTGTAGGTCGACACGTTGGGCTGCTCGCGCTTGTAGCCGGTGGCATGTTCGAACTTGATGTCGGGGAACTTGGCGGCGACGGCATTCGTCGCGTCCATGAAGCCGAAAGAGGTGGTGAAGATGATGTTGCAGCCCGACAGCGCCATCTGCGTCATCACCCGTTCGGCGTCGGCGCCTTCCGGCACGTTCTCCTGCCAGGCGATCTCGACACGGTCGCCGTAGGCTTCCTTGAGCGCCAGCGCACCGGCATGGTGCTGCTGGGTCCAGCCGCCGTCGGTGACGGGACCGACGTAGACGAAGCAGGCCTTGACCTTGTCCATCTGCGCCCGCGCCGCGCCGCCGAAACCGACGGTCAGCGCTGCTGCGGAGGCAATTAGGGTTCTGCGGTTCATTGTGTGGTCTCCCTGTGGCGGGGCGCTGACGGCCCCTGTTGAAAGCTGGCCGCCCTAGCGGGAGGCATGGAAGTTCTGTCCCAGCGCCGCCGGCGCGTTCCGGCTGGCGCGACCCTGCGACATGATGACCAGCACCAGGATCGTTATCACGTACGGGGACATCGACAAGAGTTCGACCGGCACCGCGGCGCCTGCCGCCTGGAGATTGAGCTGCAGCACGCTGATCCCGCCGAAGAGGTAGGCACCGACCAGCACGCCCCAGGGCCGCCACGAGGCGAAGACCACGATGGCAAGCGCGATCCAGCCGGCGCCCGAGGTGATGCCGTCGGTCCATTGCGGCACCCGCACGAGGCTGAGATAGGCGCCCCCCAGGCCCGCCATCGCGCCGCCGAACAGGATCGCGGCCAGCCGGATGCGGGTGACCTTGTAGCCGAGCGCATGGGCCGCATCGTGGCTTTCCCCGGTGGCGCGCAGGATCAGGCCGGTCCGGGTGAAGCGCAGCACCGCCCAGACCGCGGCCACGGCGGCGATCGAGACATAGACCATCGGGTCATGCCCGAAGACCACCTTGCCCAGGACGGGGATGTCGGCCAGCGGCCCGAAGGGAACGGGGGCCGTGGCCGGCGGCTTGATGCCGACATAGCCCTGCCCGATCAGCGCCGCGAGGCCCAGGCCGAACAGCGTCAACGCCAGACCCGTGGCCACCTGGTTGGCCAGCAGGACCTGCGTCAGCACCGCGAAGATCAGGCTCAGCGCCATGCCTCCCGCAGCCCCGCCGAGGAACCCGAGCGCCGGCGACCCGGTCCCCACCGCGGTGGCAAAGCCCGTCACCGCGCCGATGATCATCATTCCCTCGACGCCCAGGTTCAGCACGCCCGCCCTTTCCACCACCAGCTCGCCGATGGCCGCGAGGATGATCGGCACCGCGGCCACCATCAGGGACGCGATCAGAAGCTCCAGCGAGATGCCGCCGATGGTCATGCCTTCACCTCGCGGGCCGCGAAACGGACGCGGTAGTTGGACAGAAGATCCACCGCCAGCAGGAAGAACAGAAGCATCCCCTGGAAGGCCTGGATCGCGGCCGAGGGCAGGCTCATCTGGAACTGCGCCAGCTCGCCGCCGATGTAGGTCAGCGCCATCAGGAGCCCCGCAAGCAGGATGCCGACGGGGTTCAGCCGCCCGAGGAAGGCCACGATGATCGCGGTGAAGCCGTAGCCCACGTTGAAGTCGATGCTGATCTGCCCCGCGGGTCCCGTCACCTCGAACAGCCCCGCAAGGCCCGCCAGCGCGCCCGACAGCCCCATGCACAGGATCGTCAGCCGCGCGGGCGACACGCCGGCATAGCGCGCGGCCTTGGGCGCCTGGCCGGTCAGCTTGATCTGGAAGCCGAGGATGTGGCGCTGCAACAGGACCTGGGCCGCGATCACCGCGACGAAGGCCGCAATCACGCCCCAGTGCATGCCGGTGCCGGGCAGAAGCTCCACGTTCTGCGCCGCGGGGTAGGAGGAGAAATTGCGGCTGCCCGGGAACCCTGCACCTTCGGGGTTGCGCAGGAAGCCCAGCGCCGCCGAGGCCAGGATGTTCTGCGCGACGTAGACCAGCAGCAGCGAGACGAGGATCTCGTTGGTGCGGAAATAGACCTTCAGGATCGCCGGGATCATCGCCCAGGCCCAGCCGCCGAGCGCGCCCGCCAGCACCATGACCGGAAAGATCAGCCGGTTCCCGGTCGGGAAGACCGCCAGCCCGACCGCGGCGCCGATGATCGCGCCCATGATGTACTGCCCCTCCGCGCCGATGTTCCAGATGCCCGCGCGGAAGCCGAGCGACAGGCCGATGGCGATCAGGATGAGCGGCCCCGCCTTCACCAGAAGCTGCGGCCGGGTGTAGCTTGCGACCTGCGCGTTGAAGAGCGGGTCCCAGAAGATGATGCGGATCGCCTCGACCGGGTTCTTGCCCAGGATGGCGAACAGGATGCCGCCCGCGACCATGGTCAGGATCACCGCCAGCACCGGCGTGGCGCCGATCCAGAATCGGCTGGGCGAGGGGCGTTTTTCAAGCCGCAGCATCGGCGCAGCCTCCGGGGCAGGGCAAATTCCCTGGAAGGAATTTGCAAATTTCTTCGAAGAAATTTGCGCGGCACTCACGTTCCATGGTGCGCCACCTCCATGCCGTGCGCGCCGCCCATCATCAGGCCGATCTCGTCGATGGTCAGGCCCCTGACCGGGCGCGGCGGCGTCAGGCGGCCGGTGTTCAGCGCCGAGAAGCTGTCGGCGATTTCCAGCAGTTCGTCGAGGTCCTGGCTGATGACGACCACCGCCGCGCCCCCGGCGGCGCGATCGAGGATCGCCTGGCGGATGGCGGCGGCGGCGGCGGCGTCGACGCCCCAGGTCGGCTGGTTGATCACCACCACGCCGGGGGATTGGCTGAGCTCGCGGCCGACCACGAACTTCTGCAGGTTGCCCCCCGACAGCGCGCGCGCGGCCACATGCGTGCCGGGCGTGCGCACGTCGAAGTCCCTGACCACCTGCGCGGCGAAGGCGCCCGCCGCGGCCCAGTCGATGAAGCCGTTCCTGGTCAGCCCCATGCGCGTCGCGCCCGACAGCAGCGCGTTCTCCACAAGGCTCATGTCGGGCGCCGCGGCATGGCCCAGGCGTTCCTCCGGCGCGGCGACCAGCCCCGCCTTGCGCCGGTCGGTCGGGCCCAGATGCCCCACCTCGCGCCCGTCGATCTTCACTGCCGCCGGGGGGCTGCGCAATTCGCCCGACAGCGCCAGCAGAAGCTCGTCCTGCCCGTTGCCCGCGACCCCGGCGATGCCCAGCACCTCGCCCTTCATCACCCGGAACCCCACCGATTTCAGCGCGGTGCCGAAGGGAATGGGCGAGGCGACCGACAGCCCCGTCACCTCCAGCGCCACCGCGCCCTTGGGTTTCTCGGACCGGGCCGGGGGCGTCAGCGTGGCCCCGACCATCAGTTCGGCCATCTCGCGCCCGGTGCGCTCGCGCGGGGTGCAGGTTGCCACCACCCTGCCGCGCCGCAGGATCGTCGCCTCGTCGCAGAGCGCGCGGATCTCCTCCAGCTTGTGGCTGATGTAGAGGATTGCCGTCCCCTCGCGGCCGAGTTGCCGCAGGGTCTGGAACAGGATGTCCACCTCCTGCGGGGTCAGCACCGAGGTGGGTTCGTCCATGATCAGCAGTTTGGGGTCCTGCAAGAGGCAGCGGATGATCTCCACCCGTTGCCGTTCCCCGGCCGACAGGTCGCCGACCATCCGGGCGGGGTCGAGCGGCAGGCCGTAGTCTTCCGACACCCTGCGGATGCGGGTGGCGAGGTCGCGCATCGGCGGCGGGTGCTCCATCCCCAGCGCCACGTTCTCGGCCACGTCCAGCGCCTCGAACAGGCTGAAGTGCTGGAACACCATCGCCACGCCCGAGCGCCGCGCGGCGGCGGGACGGTCGGGCGCATAATCCTGCCCGCGGAACCGCATCCGTCCCGCGTCGGGCCGCACCAGGCCGTAGATCATCTTGACCAGCGTGGACTTGCCCGCACCGTTCTCGCCCAGAAGCGCATGCACCTCGCCCTCCGAGATGGTGAAGGACACGTCCGCATTGGCGACCACGCCGGGATAGGCCTTGGTCAGGCCCTGGACGGCCAGAAGTTCGGGCTTGCCGGCAAGGGTCATGGCGCGGTCTCCTGTCGGGCGCTTTGGGCGCTTTGGGCGCTTTGGGCGCTTTGGGCCAGGATGGCGGCGGCGACGCCGATGGCGATGGCCTGCGGGTGCTTGCCGAGGGAAGGGTCACCGATCGGGCAGCGGATCGCGGCGATGGCCTCCGGCCGGTGGCCGAGGGTGGCAAGACGCGACCGGAAGCGCGCCCATTTGGTGGCGGACCCGATCAGGCCGCACGTGCCGAATCCGTGGGTCAGCAGCCCGTGGCAGAGCGCGAGGTCGAGCGCGTGCGAGAAGGTCAGGATCAGGTGCCCGACATCCCGCGGGGCCCGCGCGATCAGGCTTTCCGGCGCGCGGTCGTTCAGCACGGTCACGCCGGGGGGAATGCTTTCGGGAAAGCGGTCGGCGGCCACGTCGATCCAGGTGACGGCAAGGCCCGGCAGGGGCGCCAGCACGCCGACGATGGCGCGCCCCACATGCCCCGCGCCCCAGACCCAGACGCGACGGCTGGCCCGGGCCACCGGCTCCACCAGCCAGCCCTGCACCAGCGTGGTGCGGGGAAGCGTCCCCTGCGCCCGCGCCCGGTCCAGCAGCCGCTTCACCGAAAGCGGCATCGGGCGGCCGTCCAGCGCGCGGGCGTGCACGTCGTCCGGCAGCGCGGCGACAGAAGCCGCGTCGAAGACCTCGGTCACCAGCGTCACCGCCCCGCCGCAGCACTGGCCGAGCGCGGGGCCGAGCGGCAGGCGGTCGATGCGTGGCGCGGGCAGCCCCCCCACCCCATCCCTCCCCCACGAGGGGGGAGGGAGGCGCCCGGCCTCGGCCCGCGGCACCCCGGTCACGGACGGCGCCTCCCCTCCCCCGCGCGGGGAGGGGATGGGGGAGGGGGGCACGGCGCGCAGCATCCCACGCGCCCGCGCCGCCGCCTCCCATTCCAGCGCCCCGCCGCCGATGGTGCCGGACTGGCCGCCATCCCGCGAGGCGTCCGCCCAGACCAGCATCGCCGCCCCCGCCTCGCGCGGGGCGGAACCTGCGGTCTCGGCCACCACCACCCGGGCGACGCGGCCATGGGCCGTGCAGGCAGCGAGGAGCGCCTCACGATCCAGCATGACCCGCCCCCGCCGCTTCATCTTGGCTGAAATACCCCGGGGTCCGGGGCAGAGCCCCGGGGATTTCCACCAGCGCCACCTCAGCCATGACCGCGCACCCGCGCGACCGCCGCCAGCACCCGCTCTGCCGTCGCGGGCGCGTCGAGCGCGGGGTAGACCTTGCCGTCCCCGCAGGCCGCGATTGCGTCCGACAGGGCGAGGAAGGCGCTGATCCCCAGCATGAAGGGGGGTTCCCCCACCGCCTTGGACTTGCCCACCGTATCCTCGCGGTTGGGCCTGCCCCAGAGCGCCACGTTGAACACCCGCGGCCGGTCGGAACAGGCGGGGATCTTGTAGGTGGACGGCGCGTGGGTGGCGAGATGGCCCCGGTCGTCCCAGACCAGCTCCTCCGTCGTCAGCCAGCCGGCCCCCTGCACGTAGGCGCCCTCGATCTGGCCGATGTCGAGCGCGGGGTTCAGCGGGGCGCCGGTGTCGTGCAGAAGGTCGGCGCGCAGGATGCGGTTCTCGCCGGTCAGGGTGTCGATCACCACCTCGGTCACCGCCGCGCCATAGGCGAAGTAGTAGAACGGCCGACCCTGTCCCCTGATGCGGTCCCAGACGATCTTTGGCGTGGCGTAGAAGCCGGTCGAGGACAGCGACACCCGCGCCGCATAGGCCATGCCCGCGACCTCGGCAAAGCTGTAGTCCGCCCCCGCGACCTTCACCCGGCCGCCTTCGAAGCGCACCGCCGAGGGTTCCGCCTGGTGTCGCGGCCCGAGGAACGCCGCCAGCCGGTCGCGCAGGGTCTCGCAGGCGGCCCGGGCGGCCATCCCGTTCAGGTCGGCCCCCGAACTTGCCGCGGTGGCAGAGGTATTGGGCACCTTGGCGGTATCCGTCGCGGTGATCTTCACCTGGCCCGGGTCGATCCCGAAGACCCCGGCGGCGACCTGCGCGACCTTCCGGAACAGGCCCTGTCCCATCTCTGTCCCGCCGTGGTTCAGGATGACCGATCCGTCCTGGTAGATGTGCACCAGCGCGCCCGCCTGGTTGTACTGGGTCAGGGTGAAGCTGATGCCGAACTTCACCGGCGTCAGCGCGATGCCCTTCTTCAGCAGCCCGTTCCGGGCGTTCCAGTCGCGGACGGCGGCCTTGCGGGCGCGGTAGTCCGAGGTCCGCTCCAGCTCCTCCACCAGCGCATCGCCGGCGAAGTCCTCCACCGGCATGCCGTAGGGTGTGGTCTGCGGGCCGGTCTCTACCGGTTTCGGCGAATGCGCGCCGCCGAAGCGTTTCGCGGTGCCGGGGCCCCCCGACTGACCTGGCGGCGCCCCGGCGCGGTAGAAGTTGAGCCTGCGCACGTCCGCAGGCTCCCGCCCGACGGCAAAGGCCACGTGGTCCAGCACGCGCTCGATCCCCACCATGCCCTGCGGGCCGCCGAAGCCGCGGAAGGCGGTGGCGGATTGCGTGTTGGTGCGCAGCCGGTGGCTTTCGATGCGGATCGCGGGCAGCCAGTAGCAGTTGTCGGCATGCAGCATGGCGCGGTCGGCGACCGGCAGGGACAGATCCTGGCTCCAGCCGCAGCGGAACAGGTGGGTGAACTCCACCCCCAGGATGCGCCCCGCGGCGTCGTGGCCCGCGCGGTAGAGGATCGCGAGGTCGTGCCGCTTGCCGGTGATGAGCATGTCGTCATCGCGGTCATAGCGCATCCGGGCGGGCCGCCCGGTGCGGGCGGCCACCACGGCACAGGCGAGGGCCAGCGCATTTCCCTGGCTTTCCTTGCCGCCGAAGCCGCCACCCATGCGGCGGGTTTCCACCCGGACCGCGGACATCGGAAGGTGCAGGGCGTGGGCGACCTTGTGCTGGATCTCGGTCGGGTGCTGGGTCGAGGACAGCACGTGCATGTCGCCGCCCTCGCCCGGGATCGCGGCGGCGACCTGGCCTTCCAGATAGAAATGCTCCTGCCCGCCGACCTCGAACCGCCCCTCTACCCGGTGCGGCGCCCCGGCGATGGCGGCGGCGGCATCGCCGCGGGTCCAGACCACGGGGCCGGATTCAAAGCGGGAATTGGCGGCAAGCGCCTGGTCCACGGTCAGCAGGGCAGGCTTCCCGGCATGGGTCACACGGCCCAGCCGCGCCGCCCTGCGCGCCGCCAGATGGCTGTCGGCCACCACCAGGAAGACCGGCTGGCCGATATAGTGGACCACACCCGTGGCCAGCAGCGGCTCGTCGTGCTTGGACGGCGAACAGTCCGGCATCTCGGCGAAATCCGCGGCCGACAGGACCATCACCACGCCCGGAGCGGCGCGCGCGGCGGAAAGGTCCAGCGCGGTGATCTGGCCATGCGCGACGGTGGACAGGCCGAAGGCCAGATGCAGCGCATCGCCCGGCAGGGACACATCGTCGATGTAGCGCGCCTGCCCGGTCACATGCAGGGGGGCGGCGTCGTGGGGCAGGGGCTGGCCGAGGCTCACGGGGCGACCTCCAGCACCGAGACGGTTTCCCCGGCAAGGTCGCGCGCATAGCGGTCGAGCATGTTGGCGGCGGTCGCGAGGCGGTAGGCGGCCGAGGCACGCATGTCCGACAGGGGCGTGAAGTCCTGCGCGAAGGCGGGTTTCGCGGCGGCGATGGTGGCGGGGGTCCAGTCGCGGCCCAGAAGGGCGGCCTCGACATGCGTGGCGCGTTTGGGGATGCCCGCCATCCCGCCGAAGGCGATGCGGGCGGCGGTGACTGTCCCGTCTTCGATGGTCACGTTGAAACAGCCGCAAACGGCCGAGATGTCCTGGTCGAACCGTTTGGACAGCTTGTAGCAGCGTAAGGATGGCGCCGCGGCTGGAATCGTGACGGCCTCCACGAATTCGCCCGGGCGGCGGTCCTGCTTGCGGTAGTCGAGGAAGAAGGCCTCCAGCGGCATCTCGCGGCGGGTGTCGCCCTGGCGCAGGTGCAGCATGGCGCCCATGGCGATCAGCGCGGGCGGGCCGTCGCCGATCGGCGAGCCGTTGGCGATGTTGCCGCCGATGGTGGCGGCATTGCGGACCTGCACCGAGGCATAGCGCCGGAGAAGCTCGGCGAAGGAGGGGAAATCGCCCTTCAGCGCCTGCAGCATGGCCTCGATGGTGACGCCTGCGCCGATGCGGATGCGGTCGCCCTGCCGGTCGATGCGGCGCAGGTCCCCGATGCCGCCGAGGAAGGCGACCGGAGAGAGGTCGCGGAGCTGCTTGGTCACCCAGAGGCCCACGTCGGTGGCGCCGGCGATCAGGGTGGCGTCGGGACGGGCGGCATACCAGGCGGCAAGGTCGTCGGAGGTGCGCGGGCGGAAGGCGTCTTCCGTCCCGGTCCCCGCGGCGGTCGGCGGCGTGTCGGTCAGGTGCGCGGGCACCGGCGCGGCCTCGGCCGCAACCGCGGCCTTCACGATCGGCGCGTAGCCCGTGCAGCGGCAGAGGTTGCCCGCCAGCACGTCGTCGTGGTCGCGCCGCCCGGCCATGTGGCCGACCGCCATCGAGACGACGAAACCGGGCGTGCAGAAGCCGCACTGCGAGCCGTGATGGTCCACCATCGCCGCCTGCACCGGGTGCGGCGTGCCGCCCGGCGCGGCGATCCCCTCGACCGTGCGCACCGCGCGGCCGTCCAGTTGGGGCAGGAACAGGATGCAGGCGTTCAGCGCCTTCGGCCCCTCGGCATCGGTGACCATCACCGTGCAGGCGCCGCAGTCGCCCTCGTTGCATCCTTCCTTGGTCCCGGTCAGCCCGCGCACCTCGCGCAGCCAGTCGAGCAGCGTCCGGGTGGCGGGCTCTCCCGTCACCCGGACCGGCGTTCCGTTGAGCAGAAACGCGATCTCGGCCATCTCGTCGTCTCGCCGCGGTCTCCCCGTTCGAGGACTTTGCGCGCCCGCCCGATGCGGCGTAAGGCAGGTCGCGCCCCCCGGGACCTGTTGCCGGTCCCTCTCCCTTGACGCCATGAAGCCTGTCCGGCGTCCATGTGGCAAGCGTGCCCTTTGACCGGACGGCGGAAGGACTTTCGTCTTTTGCCCGAAAATCGGGCAGAGTGTCGGGCGTTGGTCCAAGCGGACGGCGGGCTCGACCCCACCCCGAAGGGGGGCGGGGGTGCTCGCCCGCCGTGGCTGCCGCGGGTCCCGGTCTGTGGCGCCGCGCGGGTGGAGAGCCCCGGGGCGCTGCCCCGGACCCCGGGATACTTGGGAAGAGATGAAGGAGCGGGGCGGCTTCCGGTGGCGGGACGGGCGCGGTAGCCTTTGCGCCATGGCACAGCCCCGATTCATCCACCTGCGCACCCATACCGAGCATTCCCTTCTGGAAGGCGCGGTGCCGGTGAAGAAGCTGGTGGACCTGACCGCCAGGGCCGGGGTTCCGGCGGTGGCCGTGACCGACACCAACAACATGTTCGCGGCGCTGGAGTTTTCGGTGTCCGCGATGGAGGCCGGGGTGCAGCCGATCGTCGGCTGCCAGGTGGCGCTGGCGCATGACCCCGCGGCGCCCGGCGAACGCGCGCGCCCGCCCGCGCCGGTGGTGCTGCTGGCCAAGGACGAGGCGGGGTACCTGAACCTGCTGAAGCTCAACTCCTGCCTCTATCTCGGCAAGGGGGGCGCCCTGCCGCAGGTGACCTGGGAGGAGCTGTCCGCCCATGGCGCGGGGCTGATCTGCCTGTCGGGCGGGCCGGACGGGCCGGTGGGGCGGCATCTGCAGGCGGGCCAGCAGGCGAAGGCGCGCGCGGTGCTGGAGCGGCTGGCGGCGATCTACGGTGACCGGCTTTATGTCGAGCTGCAGCGCCATCCGTCGGATGCGGGGTCCCTGACGGCGGCGGAACGCGCGACAGAGCGCGGGACGGTCGGGCTGGCGCATGACCTGGGCCTGCCGCTGGTGGCGACGAACGACGTCTACTTCCCCAGGGCGGAAATGTTCGAGGCGCATGACGCGCTGATCTGCATCGCGGAGGGCGCCTATGTCGACCAGCAGAGCCCCCGCCGCCGCCTGACGCCCGCCCATCACCTCAAATCCGAGGCCGAGATGGTGGCGCTGTTCGCCGACCTGCCGGAGGCCATCGCGAACACCGTCGAGATCGCCCGCCGCTGCGCCTATGCCGCGGCCAGGCGCAAGCCGATCCTGCCGCGCTTTGCCGATGACGAGGTGGAGGAACTTCGCCGCCAGGCGCGCGCGGGGCTCGCGGCGCGGCTGGCGGTGATCCCGCAGGCCGCAAGTCCGCAGGATTACGGGGCGCGGCTGGAGTTCGAGCTGAAGATCATCGAGCAGATGGGGTTCCCCGGCTATTTCCTGATCGTGGCCGACTTCATCCAGTGGGCGAAGAAGAACGACATTCCGGTGGGGCCCGGACGCGGCTCGGGTGCCGGAAGCCTCGTGGCCTATGCGCTGA
>CAZCPY010000076.1:0-14732 GCA_964499865.1 uncultured Rhodobacterales bacterium
TCGTCCGCGCCAGCCACCAGATGCGCGCCTTCGAGGACCGGTTCCTGACCATCGGGCTGCCCTACCGCGTGATCGGCGGCCCGCGGTTCTACGAGCGGATGGAGGTGCGCGACGCGATGGCCTACTTCCGCCTCGCCGTCTCGCCGGACGACGACCTCGCCTTCGAGCGCGTCGTCAACACCCCCAAGCGGGGCGTGGGCGACAAGGGCATGGCCGACATCCAGCGCCGCGCGCGGGCCGGGGGGCTGACGCTGCTGGATGCGACCCGGGGGATGCTCGCGCGGCGCGAGATCACCGGCAAGGCCGCGGCCGAACTGCGCGCCTTCGTCGACGGGGTGGACCGCTGGCACGCGCTGACCTTGCGGGACGGTGAAAGCCACATCCGGCTGGCCGAGACGATCCTCGAGGAGAGCGGCTATACCGCGATGTGGCAGGCCGACAAGACGCCGGAGGCGCCGGGCCGGCTGGAGAACCTCAAGGAACTGGTCAAGGCGCTGGAGAATTTCGACAATCTTCAGGGCTTCCTGGAACATGTCGCCCTCATCATGGACAACGACACGGAAGGCGCCGAGGAAAAGGTCACCGTGATGACCCTGCACGCGGCCAAGGGGCTGGAGTTTCCCGTGGTCTTCCTGCCGGGCTGGGAGGACGGGCTGTTCCCGTCGCAGCGCAGCATGGACGAAAGCGGCAGGAAGGGGCTGGAGGAGGAACGCAGGCTTGCCTACGTGGGCATCACCCGGGCCGAGGACCTGGCGACGATCAGCTTCGCCTCCAACCGCCGGGTCTACGGGCAATGGCAGTCGCAGATGCCGTCCCGCTTCATCGACGAATTGCCCAGCCCGCATGTCGAGGTGCTGACGCCGCCGGGCCTGGCCGGGGGCGGCTATGGCGCGGCGGGGGCCTTTGGCGGAGGCTTCGGGGGGGGCTTTGGCGCCACGATGGAGGCGCGGGCGGCGCGGGCGGATGTCTACAACTCGCCCGGCTGGGCGCGGATGCAGACCCGCGCGACGCAGCGTCCGGTGGCACAGCCGCAGGAGGCGCGGCATGTGGTGATCGATGCGGGCGCGGTCGCCGCCTATGACGAGGGCGACCGGGTGTTCCACGTCAGGTTCGGCACCGGCACGGTGACCTATGTCGAAGGCGACAAGCTGGACGTGCGCTTCGACCAGGCCGGGATGAAGAAGGTCGTCGCCCGCTTTGTCGTGCCCGCGGGACAGGACATCCCCTTCTGACGCGGGCGCCGGGCCCGGCCTTTCCGCCGGACGCGCTTCCCTCCCCCCTCGTGGGGGAGGGAGAGGGCGGGGGGGCGCCCGGCCGGTCGCGGGGGCCCCCCTCCCCGATCCCCCACGGGGGGGGGAAGGCGATTTCGGGCCGGCCGTCCCGCCTCGGCCGACCCCGTGTCAGCCCCGCCGCCCCGTCCGGTCAAGCGCCGCGAAGGCCAGCCCCGCCAGCAGCCCCCAGAACGCCGCCCCCACCCCCAGCACGGTGACCCCAGCGGCGGTCACCGCCAGCGTCGCGGCGGCCGGAAACCGTTCGGCGGGCACGGCGAAGGCCGTCCCCGCGGCGCCCGCGAAGGTGCCGAGCAGCGCCAGCCCCACGACCGCCGCCATGATCCCGCCAGGCAGGGCGGCCAGCACGGCGATGACCAGCGGCCCGAGCGCCGCCAGCGCCACCCAGGCGGCGGCATAGGGGATCGCGGCCTTCCATCGCTGGTCCGGGTCGGGGTGGGTGTCGGGGCCCATGACGATCGCCGCGGTGATCGCCGCCATGCTGACCGGATGCGCCCCGAACAGCGCGCCCGCCGCCGACAGCCCGCCCGAGGCCACCAGCGCCGGGCCCACCGGCGGGGCATAGCCATGTGCGCGCATCGTGGCGAACCCGGGCAGGTTCTGCGACGCCATGGTGACGAGGAACAGCGGCAGGCCAAGCCCGAGCGCCACCTCCCAGCGGAAGGCGGGCGCCGTGAAGGTCAGCCCCGGCGCGGTCCAGGCGCCCAGGGGGGCGGCCTGCCCGCCGGCGAAGGCCAGCGCCACGCCGACCGCCAGCGCCGCCAGCACCGCCAGCGCGGGGTTGCGCAGGCGCACCAGCGCAAAGGCCGCGACCATCGGCAGGACAAGCGCAGGGGCTGCGGCCGCGGCGCCGGGCAGCCGGAGGCAGAAGGGCAAGAGCACCCCCGCCAGCATGCCCGCCGCCACCGTGTCGGGGATCGACGCCACCGCCCGGCCCAGGGGCCGCACCAGCCCCGCGGCGACCGTCAGCAGGCCGGCGACGAGGAAGGCGCCCGCGGCCTCGGCCATCGTCAGCCCCGTGGTCGCCGCCACCAGCGCCGCGCCGGGGGTGGACCAGGCCATCATGACCGGCACGCGGAACCAGACCGACAGCGCAAGGCTGCCCGCCGCCTTCATCAGGCAGACCGCGGTGATCCAGCTTGTCGTCTGCGCCGGGCTTGCGCCCACCGCCGCCGCCGCCGCGATCAGGAGCGCGATGGTCGAGCCGTAGCCGACCAGCGCCGCGACCAGCGCCGAAGAGATCAGGGACAGGCGCATGCCGTGGACTTCCGCAGGGTGCGGAGCGCCTAACCTCCGGCACACGGGAAGGAAAGGGGGCGGCGGCGCCAGGGAGGAGGAGGGCGCCGCCGCCGGGATCGTGGGCCCCAGGGAGGAGGAGGGGGACCCGACGAAGCCGTGTCCGGGCCGCGGCCCGGGGCAGAAGGTGGCGGCGACCCCAGGGAGGAGGAGGGGGCCGCCGCCGGATCGCATGCCCCAGGGAGGAGGAGGGGGCCCGCGAAACCGTCGTGGGCAGAGCTAGAAAGCCCGGCCCGGAAGGAAAGGGCGGCGGCACGCAGGGAGGAGGAGGCGTGCCGCCGCTTTTGCGACGGGTCCCCGAGGGAGGAGGAGGGGACCGCGCAAGAAGCTCACTTGGTGACGCCGTAGGCCGCCTCGCGGGCGACATCGGCGATCTGGATGCGGGCAATGCCCAGGTCGGCCAGGTCCTTGTCCGTCAGCGCGTTCAGCTCGCGCAGGGTGCGGAGATACAGCGCGCGGCGCTGGCGGGCGACGCGGGCTTCGGCGATCATCGCCGACAGCCGGTCCCACAGGCCCGCGGGACGTTTGGCAGTGGTTGTCGCGTAGGTCATCTTCAGCCTCACTTTCATGCCTTCGGCGGCTTGGCTTCCGCTTCTGATGGCGCAAACATGGGCCTCATGCTGCACCTGCACAATACTGCCACGCGCAATGCTGCCATGCAGCATCCTCATGGCTTCCGTCATCGGATTTTCATGGTAAATCGAGGGGTTCGCCTGATTTTCGGGCAATCGTCAGAGGCGGGCTTGTCTGTTGCCGCGCCAGCGACAACCTTGATGCACAAACAGGCGACGGGAGAACGGACATGACCGACCGCGGCGAAGTTGCGCGGATTCTCGCGGGCATCGCGGCGCCCGGCGGGGGGGACCTGATGTCCCGCGACCTGATTCGCGCGCTGACGGTCGAGGGCGGGCGCGTGGCCTTCGTGATCGAGGCGGCGACGTCCGACGAAGCCCGGGCCCTGGCGCCGGCGCGCGACGCGGCCGAGGCGGCGCTGCGCGCGCTGCCGGGGGTGGCGCAGGTGCAGGCGGTGCTGACCGCGCCGACCGCGCCCAAGCCGCCGCCGGCACTGAAGATCGGCCAGCACCCGACGCCGCAGGCCGGCGGGCCGCAGCGGGTGACCGGCGTCGACCGGATCATCGCCGTGGGGTCGGGCAAGGGGGGGGTGGGCAAGTCGACCGTCTCGTCCAACCTGGCGGTGGCGCTGGCGCGGCAGGGGCGGCGGGTGGGGTTGCTCGATGCCGACATCTACGGCCCCAGCCAGCCGCGCATGATGGGCGTGTCCGACCGCCCGAAAAGCCCCGACGGCAAGACGATCATCCCGCTGGTCGCGCATGGCGTCACGATGATCTCCATCGGCCTGATGATGAAGGAGGGCGAGGCGGTCATCTGGCGCGGTCCGATGCTGATGGGGGCCCTGCAGCAGCTGATCACGCAGGTGGACTGGGGGCGTCTCGACGTGCTGGTCGTCGATCTTCCGCCGGGGACGGGCGATGTGCAGATGACGCTCTGCCAGCGCACCGCGCTGACCGGGGCCATCGTGGTGTCCACCCCGCAGGACGTGGCGCTGCTGGACGCGCGCAAGGCGCTGGACATGTTCGCCAAGCTGGGCACTCCGGTGCTGGGGCTGATCGAGAACATGTCGACCTACATCTGCCCCAACTGCGGGCACGAGGCGCATCTGTTCGGCCACGGCGGCGTCGCGGCCGAGGCCGAAAGGCTGGGCCTGCCGTTCCTGGGCGAGTTGCCGCTGGCGATCGAGGTGCGGCTGGCGGGGGACGCGGGCGCCCCCGTGGCCCTGGGCGAGGGGCCGCAGGCGCAGGCCTACGCGCGGCTGGCGGCGCGGCTGGTGGCGGGCGGGATGGCCTGACCGCGAAGGCGGCCAGGCACAGGTCCGGCCCGGCGCCGCCCGGGGGTGGGGGATGACCGCCCCCGGCCGCCCCCGCCTGCGGTGGCGCGACGGCCGCGGGCCGGAGGCCGCCGCCTTCTGCACCGGGCCGATCCCCGCCCGCGGGGTCCGGGGCGTTTCCGTTCCGCCACCGGCACGGGCAGGGCCCCGGTCGCCGACGTCGGCCCGGCTGGCGCGCCCGACCGGATCCCTGGCGCCGGGCCCCGCCTGCCGCTGAGCGCGGCGGTGCCGTTCCCGGCCGGGACCGCGACGCAGGCGCCGGCCTGACCCGCGCCGCCCCGGGGCAAAGATGCGGCGCGGCACGGGAAATCATGGAATCTGCGCCTGCGCGCGAATCACGCCCGGGTGAAGGCACGTGATTCGGGCAGGTCCTGCGCCTGCCCGGGCCATATGTTCCCGCTATATTCTCATGGCCGGCCGGCAGGCCGCGACGCGGCGCGCGGCGGCCGGGAGAATGTGGGAAACAGCGGCAGGGCCGGGGTGGCCCAACATCTGGTGTTGCGCCAATACCGATTTCCGATCTGTAGGGACCGGCACAGGCTTCCAGCCCCGACATCTGGTTGCAGCGACCGATCCGGAACAACATCTTGCCCCCGGCGGCAAATTTTTCCGTTGCTTCCCATGAAATACCATGCCATCCCTATCCCACGGAGACGGGAACGGAACGGAAAACAGGGGCGCGAAAAGACCCCGAACAACGGCAAAGCAGGCTCATACAGGCACCGCTTTCGCCTCCGAACGACAGAGATCCGGCGCGCGGGCGAGCAGACATCCCCCCAGGTGGCGCGCGCAGTCGGACAGCCCGGAAACGGGACAGGGCGGCGGATCGGGCAGTGGCAGCGGCCCGATCCGCCGTTTTCCGTTACCGGGCGCGGGAAAGGGTTTCGACGTGTCCGAGGCGTTCAGGGGCGAATTCGCCCAGAAGGTGGATGCAAAGGCCCGGGTTTCCGTCCCGGCCGCCTTCCGCCGCGTGCTCGAAGCCCAGGACCCCGCCTTCTCCGAAACCCGCCGGCCGCGCTTCGTGCTGGTCTACGGCGGCGACGGGCGGCGGTTCTGCGAATGCTACACCGTCGAGGGGATGAAGCGGCTGATCGCGCGCATCGGGCGCATGGCCCCGGGCGACAAGCGCCGCATCTACCTGTCGCGCAACATCGTGCGCCTGTCGCTGGATGTCGAGGTCGACGAGGACGGGCGCATCGTCCTGCCCCCCAAGGCGCGCGACAAGGTCGGCCTGCGCGACCTGCGCGACGGCGCCGAGGCGGTGTTCGCGGGCGATCTCGACAAGTTCCAGATCTGGAGCCGCGCCGACTACGACGCCGACCTGGCGGCCCAGGCCGAGGTTGCCACCGACATCCTGGCCGAAGGCGAGGACATGCTGTCGCTTCTGCCCGACGACGACGGCGAGGGAGGCTGATCCCCGTGGTCCCAGGCGATCCGCTGCCCGGTCGCACCCCCCATACCCCGGTGCTGCTCGACGCGCTTCTGGCCGCCGTGGGCCGCGTCGGCGGGCTGTGGCTGGACGGCACCTTCGGCGCGGGCGGCTATGCGCGGGGGCTGCTGGAGGCGGGGGCCGCCGAGGTCATCGGCATCGACCGCGATCCCCTGGCCGCGACCCATGCCGCGACGCTGGCAGCGGCGTTTCCGGGCCGCCTGCGGCTGGTGCGCGACACCTTCTCGAACCTCGCCGCCCATGCGCCGCGGCCGCTCGACGGCGTGGTGCTGGACCTCGGCGTGTCCTCGATGCAGCTCGACACCGCGGAACGCGGGTTCAGCCTGCTCAGGGACGGCCCGCTCGACATGCGCATGTCGGGCGAGGGGCCCACGGCCGCCGATCTGGTCAACGGCGCGACCGAGGCCGCGCTGGCCGACATCATCCACCACTACGGCGAGGACCACGCCGCCCGCCGCATCGCGCGCGCCATCGTCGCGGCACGCCCGATCCACGGCACGCTGCGGCTGGCCGAGGTCGTGGCCGCCGTCCTGCCGCGGCCCAAACCGGGGCAGAGCCATCCCGCCACGCGCAGCTTCCAGGCCATCCGCATCGCCGTGAACGCCGAGTTTTCCGAGCTGGTGGAAGGGCTTGCCGGTGCCGAGGCGGCGCTGGCGCCGGGCGGGGCGCTGGCGGTCGTGACCTTCCATTCGCTCGAGGACCGCGTGGTCAAGCGCTTCCTCCACCAGGGCGCCGACGCGGGCACGGGCAACCGCCACGCCCCCGCCACCGCCGCCACCGCCCCCCGTTTCTCCCTGACCCCGCGCCGCGCCATCGCGCCGTCCGACGCCGAAATCGCCCGCAACCCGCGCGCGCGCTCGGCCAGGCTGCGCGTGGCCCGCCGCACCGACGCCCCCGCCCGCCGCCCCGACCCCGCCGCCTGGGGCGTGCCGCTGCTGCCTGCCGGAAGGACCCGATGATGCGCCCGCTGCTGTATCTTGCCACCGTGCTCGGCCTGATGGGCCTCGCCTTCTGGGCCTACCGCGAGAACTACGCGACCCAGGCGCAGCTGCGCGAAATCTCGCGCCTGCGCGCCGAAATTGCCGACCTGTCCGAGGCGCTGTCGATGCAGCGCGCCGAATGGGCCTATCTCAACCGTCCCGAACGGCTGCGCGACCTGGTGGCGCTGAACTTCGACCGGGTACCGCTTCTGCCGCTCGATCCCCTGCAGTTCCAGTCCGTGGATCGCGTGTCCGACCCGCCGCCGCCTTCGGCGATCGACGCGCCGGTCGATGTGTCCGGCACCCTGCCCCCGGCCGAGGAGGAGCCGCTGTGACCGCCCGCGAACACCGCACCCCGCTGCGCCCGCTGGCCCGCATCCTGCGGGCGCGCGAGAAGGGCGAGAACCCCGACGCCATCGAGGGCGAGAACCTCGCCCGCCGCAACGAGGCGCAGCGGGACCGGTCGCGCCTGCGGGCCGAGGGGCGGCTGCTCGTGCTGTGCCTGTTCTTCGTGCTGGCCTTCGGGGCGGTGGCCGCGCGCATGGGCGCGCTGGCCGCCAGCCAGCCGGCCGAGCCCGTGTCCGAACGCAAGACGGCGCAGATCTTCAGCCAGCGCGCCGACATCCTGGACCGCAACGGTCGGCTTCTGGCGACAAACGTGCTGACCTATTCGCTCTACGCCCATCCCCGCCAGATGGTCGACCCCGCCCGCGTGGCCAGGGAACTCGTCCGCATCTTCCCCGACATGAAGGAAGACGAGCTGCTGCGCCGCTTCACCGACGGGCGGTCCTTCCTGTGGCTGCGCAAGGTGGTGGCGCCCGAACAGATGCAGGCGGTGTACGAGATCGGCGACCCGGGCCTGCTGTTCGGCCCGCGCGAGATGCGGCTTTACCCCAACGGGCGGCTGGCCGCCCATGTCCTCGGCGGCGCCTCCTTCGGCGCCGAAGGCGTGGCCTCGGCCGAGGTGATCGGCTCCGCGGGGGTGGAGGCGATGCTGGACGATCGCCTGCGCGACCCCGCGATGGTCGGCGTGCCGCTGGAACTGTCGATCGACCTGACGGTGCAGGCGGCGGTGGCCGAGGTGCTGGAAGGCGGCATGCTGATGATGAACGCCCGGGGCGCCGCCGCGATCCTGATGGACATCGCCACCGGCGAGGTGCTGGCGTTGGTCAGCCTGCCCGACTTCGATCCCAACGACCGCCCCAATCCGCCGGTCAAGGGCCAGGCGGCCGACAGCCCGCTGTTCAACCGCGCCATGCAGGGGGTCTACGAACTGGGCTCGACCTTCAAGATCTTCACCGCGGCGCAGGCGATGGAACTGGGCCTGCTAGGTCCCGATTCGCTGGTGGACGCGAACGCGCCGCTGCGCTGGGGCAAGTTCCTGATCCAGGAGTTCGAGGGCAAGAACTACGGCCCCAAGCTGTCGCTGACCGAGGTGATCGCCAAGTCGTCGAACGTCGGCACCGCGCGCACCGCGCTGATGATCGGGGCGGACCGGCAGAAGGCCTTCTTCGCCGCGCTCGGGCTTTTCGCGCCGACCACGCTGGAGCTGATCGAGGCCGCCAAGGCGCGGCCCCTGGTGCCCGCCAAATGGCCCGAGATCGTGACCATCACCACCTCCTACGGCCACGGCATTTCGGTCAGCCCGATGCACCTGGCCGCGGCCTATGGCGCCATCGGCAACGGCGGCGTGATGATCCCGCCGACGCTGCTGAAGCGGCAGGGTCCGGTGGCGGGCACGCGGGTGATGCGCGAAGAGGTGGCGGCGGCTGCGGTGTCGATGCTGCGGCAGGTGGTGCTGCGGGGCACCGCGTCCCTCGGCGAGGTCGAGGGCTACGAGGTCGCAGGCAAGACCGGCACCGCCGACAAGCCGCAGCCGACGGGGGGCTACTACAAGGACAAGGTCATCAACACCTTCGCCTCGGTCTTCCCGGCATCGGATCCGAAATACGTGCTGGTCGTCACGCTGGACGAACCCGTCGACACCTCGGGCCCGGCGCCGCGGCGCACCGCGGGCTGGACGGCGGTTCCGGTGGCGGCGGAAATCGTGCGGCGCGCGGCGCCGCTCCTGGGCCTGCGCCCCCTTGCGGCGCCCCCGGAAGCCGCGCAGACGGCGTCCGTCGACGGCGACTAGGGGCGCGCGCGAGAGGACGGGGCAGGGGCAGGGGCATGGGCAAGGGAACGGCATCGCTGGGGCTTCCGGGGCCGGACGTGGCGCTGTCGGGGCTGACGGCGGACAGCCGGAGCGTGGCCCCCGGCATGCTGTTCGCAGCCCTTCCCGGCACCCGCGTGCACGGCGCCGCCCACGTCGCCGCGGCGCTGGAGCGCGGCGCCGCAGCGGTCCTGACGGACGCCGAGGGCGCCCGGATGTGCCGCGCCGGGGTCGCGGCCAAGGGCGCGGCGCTGGTCGTGGCCGAAGACGCGCGCGAGGCGCTGGCGCGCGCCGCCGCCCTGTGGTTCGGCGCCCAGCCCGCCACCGTGGTCGCGGTGACGGGCACCAACGGCAAGACCTCGGTCGCGACCTTCACCCGCCAGGTGTGGCAGGCGCTGGGGCATGCCGCGATCAACATCGGCACGACCGGGGTGGAAGGCGACTGGGCCGCCCCCTCCGCCCATACCACGCCCGACGCGATCACCTTGCAGCGGATGCTGGCCGGGGCCGCGGCCGGGGGCGTGACCCATGCGGCGATGGAGGCCTCGTCGCACGGGCTCGACCAGCGGCGTCTGGACGGCGTGCAGCTCCGGGCCGCGGCCTTCACCAACCTGACGCAGGACCACCTCGACTACCACGGCACGATGGAGGCCTACTTCGCCGCCAAGGCCGCGCTCTTCGACCGCCTGCTGCCGCCCGAAGCCTGCGCGGTCGTGAACATCGACGATCCCCGCGGCGATGAGATCTGCCTGATCGCCGTCGCCCGCGGCCAGAGGCTGATCCGCGTCGGCCGCGGCAAGGGCGCCGACCTGCGGCTGACAGACCAGCGGTTCGACGCGGACGGCCAGTGGCTGCGGTTCCACTGGAATGGCCGGGCCGAACAGGTGCGGCTGGGGCTGGTGGGCGGCTTTCAGGCCCTGAACGCGCTGACCGCGGCGGGACTTGCCATCGGCGCGGGCGCGCCCGCGGCGGACGTCTTGCGCGCCCTGCCGCGGCTTTCGGGCGTGCGCGGGCGGATGCAGCGGGTGGCGACACGCAGCAACGGCGCGCAGGTCTTCGTCGACTACGCCCATACGCCCGACGCGGTGGAAACCGCGCTCCGCGCGCTGCGCCCGCATGTGGCAGGCCGCATCGTCATCGTGCTGGGCGCGGGCGGCGACCGCGACCGCACCAAGCGGCCCCTGATGGGCGCCGCCGCTGCCGCCCATGCGGATGTGGTCTTCGTCACCGACGACAACCCCCGCACCGAGGACGCCGCGACGATCCGCGCCGCGATCCTGGCCGCGGCCCCCGAGGCGACCGAGGTCCCCGACCGCGCCGAGGCGATCCTGCGCGCCGTCGACGCCCTCCTGCCGGGAGACGCGCTGATGATCGCGGGCAAGGGGCACGAGACGGGCCAGATCGTCGGCACCGACATCCTGCCCTTCGACGACGCCGAACAGGCCTCCATCGCCGTGGCCGCGCTCGACGGGGTGATGCCGTGACCGCCCCTGCTGCTTCATCTCTTCGCAAATATCCCACGGGGGGTGCGGGGGGTGTGAAACCCCCCGCTGCGACGCCCGCCAAAGGGCGCAGCGGCCGCGCCTCAGGTCCCGGCAAATTCCTTGAAGAAAGGAATTTGCAAATTTCTTTCTTCAAGAAATTTGTCCTTCCCCGCCCGGACGGCTTGCGGAGGACGGCGTGAGCCTCTGGACCGCCTCTGACGCCGCCGCCGCCACCGGCGGCACGACGACCGCCGACTGGGCCGCCACCGGCGTTTCCATCGACACCCGCACGCTTGCCGCGGGCGACCTGTTCGCGGCCCTCGGCGCGGCCCGGGACGGCCACGACTTCGTCGCCGCGGCGCTGGCCGCGGGGGCGGCGGCGGCGATGGTCAGCCGCATCCCCGAGGGCCTGCCCCCGGGTGCGCCGCTGCTCCTCGTGCCCGACGTGCTGTCCGGGCTTCAGGCGCTGGGCGCCGCGGCACGGGCGCGCGTCAGGGGAAAGGTCGTGGGCGTCACCGGATCGGCGGGCAAGACCTCGACCAAGGAGATGATGCGCGTGACCTTCGCCGGCCAGGGCGCGACCCATGCCGCGGCGGCCAGCTACAACAACCACTGGGGCGTGCCGCTGACGCTGGCGCGGATGCCCGCCGACACCGACTTTGCGGTGATCGAGATCGGCATGAACCACGCGGGCGAGATCGCGCCGCTGGCGCGCCTCGCGCGGCTCGACGTGGCCGTCATCACCACCATCGCCGCCGCGCATCTTGAGGCGCTGGGCTCGCTCGAGGCCATCGCCGTCGAAAAGGCCTCGATCATCGACGGCCTGGTCCCCGGGGGCGTCGCGATCCTGCCGGGCGACCTGCCGCAGTCGCCGATCCTGCTGGCCCGCGCGGCCGGGGCCGGGGTGCGCGTCGTCACCTTCGGCACGGGTGCCGTCGACTACGTGCTGGAGGGCGTGACCGTCACGCCCGACGCCACCATCGTGCAGGCCCGCCACCGGGGCCAGCCGCGGCTGTTCAAGGTGCGCTCGCCCGGGCGCCATTTCGCGGGCAATGCGCTGGCGACGCTGGCCGCGGCCGACGCGCTGGGGCTCGATCCCGACATCGCCGCCTGCGACCTCGGCCGCTGGGCCCCACCGCCGGGGCGCGGCACGCGCGAGCGCATCCTGCTCGACCCGGTGGAGGAGACCGCCTTCGACCTGATCGACGACGCCTTCAACGCCAACCCCGCCTCGATGGCGGCGGGGCTCGAGGTGCTGGCGGCCTGCCAGCCGCAGGACGACGTGGGCCGCGTGGGCCGCGGGCGGCGGATCGCGATCCTGGGCGACATGCTGGAACTGGGGCCGACCGAACTGGCGCTGCACGCAGGTCTCGCCGACCTGCCGGGGATGGCCGCGGTCAATGTCGTCCATTGCGTGGGGCCGCGGATGCGGGCCCTGCATGCCGCCCTGCCGCGGGCACAGCGGGGAGAATGGGTCGCGCGCGCCGAGGATCTGGCGCCCCGCGCGCGCGGGCTGGTCGATGCGGGCGACATCCTGCTGGTCAAGGGGTCCAAGGGGTCGAAGGTCAGTCTGGTGGTTGACGCCCTGCGCAAACTGGGGCAGGCCGCGCCACCCGGCGCGGGGGCGGAGTGATCCCGGCGGCAAGACCGGGAATGGCGACAGGGGGGCATGGGGCGATGCTGTACTGGCTGACGGAACTGTCCACGGACGGGGGCGATGTGTTCAACCTCTTCCGCTACATCACCCTGCGCGCCGGGGGCGCGTTCCTGACCTCGCTGGTCTTCGGCTTCATGTTCGGCCGCCCGCTGATCGAGATGCTGCGCCGCCGGCAGGGCAAGGGCCAGCCGATCCGCGACGACGGCCCGGCGAGCCATGTCGCCAAGGCCGGCACGCCCACGATGGGGGGCCTGCTGATCCTGTCGGCGCTGATCCTGTCCACGCTGCTCTGGGCGCGGCTCGACAACCCTTATGTCTGGATCGTGCTTCTGGTGACGCTGGCCTTCGGGCTGATCGGCTTTGCCGACGACTACAAGAAGGTCACCAAGCAGAACGTCAAGGGCGTCTCGTCGCGCACGCGGTTCCTGCTGGGCCTGGCCATCGCCGCGGTCGCGGTCCTTGCCGCGTCGGCGTTCCATCCCGCCGACCTGACCAACCGGCTGGCGATTCCGGTGTTCAAGGACGTGCTTCTGAACCTCGGCTGGTTCTACGTCCCCTTCGGCATGGTGGTGATCGTCGGTGCGGCCAATGCGGTCAACCTGACCGACGGGCTGGACGGGCTGGCGATCATGCCGGTGATGATCGCCGCCGGGACGCTGGGCGTGATCGCCTATGTCGTCGGCAATTCCAACTTCACCGAATACCTGGGCGTCCACTTCGTGCCCGGCACCGGCGAGCTTCTGGTCTTCACCTCTGCCCTCATCGGCGGCGGCCTGGGTTTCCTGTGGTACAACGCACCCCCGGCGGCCGTGTTCATGGGCGACACCGGGTCGCTCGCCCTTGGCGGCGCGCTCGGGGCCATCGCCGTCAGCACCAAGCACGAGATCGTGCTGGCCATCGTCGGCGGGCTGTTCGTGCTGGAGGCGATGTCGGTCATCATCCAGGTCGTCCATTTCAAGCGCACCGGCAGGCGCGTCTTCCTGATGGCGCCGATCCATCACCACTTCGAAAAGAAGGGCTGGGCCGAGCCGCAGATCGTCATCCGCTTCTGGATCATCAGCCTGATCCTGGCGCTGGTCGGGCTGGCGACGCTGAAGGTGCGCTGAGGCGCAGGCGCGGATCCCGCCGGCAACCGCGCCCCGGCCCCGAGCCGGGGCTTGTCCCTCGGCTGGCGCCCCGCGGGGCCGGCGGGCCCGTGCAAGTGGTTGCAGAGCTTGCCCGCCGCCGCCGTTCCGGCTAGGCCCACGGCACCGCCCAACGCCTGCCCCAGAGGACACCGCGCCCCATGCCCGCCGACCTGCCGCCGCTGACCCTGCTGCTTGCCGCGCCGCGGGGGTTCTGCGCGGGGGTGGACCGGGCGATCAAGATCGTGGAACTGGCGCTGCGGAAATGGGGCCCGCCGGTCTATGTGCGCCACGAGATCGTGCACAACCGCTATGTCGTCGACGACCTGCGCGCCAGGGGTGCGGTCTTCGTCGAGGAACTGACCGACTGCCCCGACGACCGCCCCGTGGTGTTTTCCGCCCATGGCGTGCCGCGCGCGGTCCCGGCCGAGGCCGCGCGTCGGCAGCTCGTCGCGGTGGATGCGACCTGCCCCCTGGTCACCAAGGTGCACAACGAGGCCGCGCGCCACCACGAGGCGGGGCGCCAGATGGTGATGATCGGCCACGCGGGCCACCCCGAGGTGATCGGCACCATGGGCCAGTTGCCCGACGGCGAGGTGCTGCTGGTCGAGACGGTCGAGGATGTGGCGCGCCTGGCGGTGCGCGACCCCGGGCAGTTGGCCTTCATCACCCAGACCACGCTGTCGGTGGACGACACCGCCGCCGTGGCCGCCGCACTCGTGGCGCGGTTCCCCGCCATCGTGCCGCCCGCGCATGACGACATCTGCTATGCCACCACCAACCGGCAGGCGGCGGTCAAGGCGATGGCGCCGCGGATCGACGCGCTTCTGGTGATCGGGGCGCCCAATTCGTCGAACTCGATGCGGCTGGTCGAGGTCGGGCGCGCGGCGGGCTGCGGCTATGCCCAGCTTGTGCAGCGCGCGGCCGACATCGACTGGCGCGCGTTGCAGGGCGCCCGCGCCATCGGCATTACGGCGGGCGCCAGCGCCCCCGAGGTGCTGGTCGACGAGGTTCTGGCCGGCTTCCGCGCCCGCTTTGCGGTGACCGTCGAGATCGTGGTGACGGCAACGGAGGACATCGAGTTCAAGGTGCCGCGCATCCTGCGCGAGCCCGCCTGAACCCCTTTCCGGCGCGCCGTCCCCGCGCCATATCGAGCCCGATGGAGCCCGCGATGCGCCTTGCCCAGGTCCCGGACCCGATCCGGCCCGCCGCCCCGGCCCCGGCCCCGGCCCCGGCCCCGGCCGATCCCGTTCCAGTGCCCTGTGCCCGCCGCGACGCGCCCGCGCAGGCCGCACCCGAGGCGCCGGCCGCCATCGGGGCGGCGGCGCGCGGCGGCCATGTCTCCGGCGGCGTGACGGTCGACGGCACCCGCGCCGGCCTGCCGCCGTTTCCGG
>CAZCPY010000077.1:0-14507 GCA_964499865.1 uncultured Rhodobacterales bacterium
CGATTGCAGCCTAACCCCGTTCCGGATGAACAACCTCCTGAGAGTTCACACCTAGCGCAAGGAGGTGACGACCGGCGGCGCGATCTCGGCCGGACCCGACAGGCCGTCGCGGCGCAGCACCAGTTGCACCGCGAACTGCTTCTCCTGCCCGTCGCCTTCCGGCAGGATCAGCCCGCTGACGGCCAGCCGCAGGCGGGCGTAGGGGCCCGCGAAATCCTCGTCGGCCAGGGTGAAGGCCAGCACCGTCGCATTGCCCTCGACCGCCGGGGCCACCGCGACGGGGCGGTCGGCCGTCAGTTCCGCCATCTGAACGCCGGGTGCGACACCCGCCAGCGGCGCGGGCGCGGCCGTCCCGGCGGGCGTCCCGGCGGGCGTCCCGGCGGGCGTCCCGGCGGGCGGGGCCTGCGTCTCGATCGGGGGATGCCGGTCCTGGCTGGTCATCTGCGGATCATCGTGGGTCCGACCGGCAGCTCGCGCCTTCGCGCCATGGCAGCGGCCGTCTCCTCGCGCGGCGTCCTGCGCGGGGGAAGGGCCGGTGGAAACCTGTGGACGGGCGCGCCCGCGCCCCTTGCCGCAATCGCCGCGCGGTCAAGGCGGGGCGCTTCCCTCCCCCCTCGTGGGGGAGGGAGAGGGTGGGGGGGCTCCCCTGCGAATCCCAGGCGCCCCCTCCGCCAGCGGGGAAGGGGAGGCGCCCGGCCCCGTACTGCAGCGCCGCGGATGCAGCCGTTTCAGCCGCGGCCGCGGGACTTGCCCGGCAGGGTGGACTTGCCGCCCCGCAGGGGCTTGCCGCCCGGGTGCTTGCCGCCCTTCAGCGAAGCGGGGTCGAAGCCCTTCTTCACCGCCGTCGGCAGGATGATCTTCGCGGTCCTGGGCACCGGTGCAGGCGCGGGGTCTTCGCCCGGGGGGCGCTGGGTGTCGTCGGTCATGGAACGGTCCTGTGGCAAGAGGCTCGGGGCCGCAGGCGCCCTGCGGCCGGGTTCGGTCGGCGGCGCCTCAAGGGCGCAGGCGGATCGCGTGGATCATGGCCAGGGCACTCCTTTGCCGGGACCGGAACGATAGACCCGCCCGCCCCCTGCATGCAAGGCCCCCGCTCTTGCTAGGCCCCCGCTCTTGCAAGGCCCCTGCTCTTGCAAGGCTTGCACCCTTGCGCCATGTCAGGGGCCTGCAAGAGGAACGCCATGGCCCTGCCGACCCGCGAACAGGCGCGCTACTGGGGCATCGCGGCGGCGGTGTTCCTGGTGCTGATGTGGCTTCTGGGCGACGTGATCCTGCCCTTTGTCGCGGGCGGCGCCATCGCCTACATGCTCGACCCGCTGGCCGACCGGCTGGAACGCCGCGGCCTGTCGCGGACGCTGGCCACGGTGCTGATCGCGCTGGCCATGGTGCTGGTCGCGGTCCTGCTGGTGCTGGCGGTGATCCCGCTGCTGGTGCAGCAGCTGACCCAGCTGGTCAACGCCGCCCCCGCCTATTTCCAGAGCCTGCAGGCCTTCCTGCTGGAACGTTTCCCCGAACTGTCGGACGAAACCTCGACGATCCGCCAGACGATCCTGTCGATCGGCGAGACGATCCGCGCGCGCGGCGGCGCATTTGCCAATGCGCTGGTGGGGTCGGCCCTGTCGGTGATCAACGCGGCGGTGTTCCTGGTCGTGGTGCCGGTGGTGTCCTTCTACCTGCTGCTCGACTGGGACCGCATGGTCGGGCGCATCGACGCCGCCCTGCCGCGCGACCACGCGCCGGTGATCCGCCGCCTGGCTTCGGAAATCGACGCGACACTGGCCGCCTTCGTGCGGGGGCAGCTGTCGGTCTGCGTGGTGATGGGCCTTTTCTACGCCGTGTCGCTGGGCGTGGTCGGGCTGCAGTTCGGCTTCGTCGTGGGGGCGATTGCGGGCGCGGTGACCTTCATCCCCTATGTCGGCGCGCTGCTGGGCGGGGCGCTGGCCATCGGGCTTGCGCTGTTCCAGTTCTGGGGCGACTGGGTCTGGATCGGCGCGGTGGTGGCGATCTTCGTCCTTGGCCAGTTCCTCGAGGGCAACGTCATCACGCCGAAACTGGTGGGCGAATCGGTCGGGCTGCATCCGGTCTGGCTTTTGTTCGCGCTGTCGGCCTTCGGGTCGCTGTTCGGCTTCCTCGGCCTGCTGATCGCCGTGCCGGTGGCGGCGATGATCGGCGTGCTGGTGCGCTTTGGCATGGAGCAGTACCGCGACAGCCTGCTGTACCGCGGCAGGGACCTGCCCGGGCCCGATGCGGCTGGCGACGCGGCTGGCGACCCGGCCGACAAGGCCGAGTGAGCCGCGCGTGCGCCGCCAGTTGCCCCTGCCCCTGCCGCCCCGGTCCGCGCTGGGACGCGCGGATTTCGTCGTGGGCCCCGCCAATGCCGCGGCGCTGGCGGGGGTTGAGGGCTGGGCGGACTGGCCGGACGGGCGACTGCTGCTGACCGGGCCGGAGGGCGCGGGCAAGACGCATCTGGCCCGCGTGTGGCAGGCGTTGCGGCCCGGCACCGACTGGACGACCGGCGCGATGCTGAAGGCCGACGAGGTGCCTGCGCTCGCCGCTGCCGGTGCGGTCGTCGACGACGCCGGGGGCGCGGCGGGGGATGCGGCAGCAGAACAGGCCCTGTTTCACCTCCTGAACCTCTGCAAGGCCGAAGCTGCGCCAGTGCTGATCGTCGCGCGCACCCCGCCGCGCGACTGGGGCCTCGGCCTGCCCGACCTTGCTAGCCGGCTGACCGCCACCACGGCGCTGCGGCTGGAGGCGCCCGACGACGCGCTGCTGGCCGCCGTGCTGGGCAAGCATTTCGCCGACCGTCAGGTCGCGGTCGCGCCCGAGGTGCTGGCCTGGCTGGTCGTCCGCATCGAGCGCAGCCTTTCCGCCGCAGCGCAGGTGGCCGCGCGCCTGGACGCCGCCGCACTGGAAGGCAGGCGCGCGATCACCATCCCGCTGGCCCGCAGCGTGCTGCTGCCCTGAGCGGACGGCACGCAGCGCCGCCCCGCGCCGCCCCCTCGGCCCGGCGCCGTCCCGGACGGCGCGGGGTCCCGGGTCGGGGTCTTCGGGGTCACTGCTTGCCGATGGCCTCGAGCACGCGGTCAAGCTTCCTGCCTTGCGTCGAGGTCGCAGGCGCGTTGCGCACGGCGTTGTAGTAGGCGGCGGGGTCATAGGTGGGGATGCCCAGGCCCAGGTGGTCCACCGTCAGCAGGCCCATCTGCGCCAGCAGGACATACACGCCGATGTAGCGCTGCGCCTCGGCCGCCAGGCGGTTGGTGCGGGCGGTCAGCACGTCCTGTTCGGCGTCCAGCACGTCGAGCGTGGTGCGCGCGCCAAGCGCCGCCTCCTCCCGCACGCTTTCGAAAGCGGTGCGGGTGGCGCGGATCTCGCGGTCGGAGGCCTCGATCGAGGCGGCGGCGACGGCCAGGTTCGCCCAGGCCTCGCCTACCGCCTGCTGGATCACCGCGACCTGCTGGAGCAGCCCCGCGCGGGACGCGTCCCGCCCCGCCACCGCCTGCCGGTACAGCGCCGACAGCCGGCCCCCGGCATAGAGCGTCTGGCTCAGTTCGATCCCCGCGGTGCGCGAGGTGTTGCCCAGGTCGTCAACCCCGATCGTCGCCTGCGCGCCCAGGTTCGGGCGCATGCCCGCCTTGGCCCGCGCGACGTTCAGTTCCGCCACCGTCACCTCGCGCTGCGCCTGGCGCACCAGAGGGTGCGTGCGCTCGGCCACGCCGCGCGCCTCGTCCAGCGTGGCAGGGATGCGGGGCGGGGCGGGCAGCGGCGCCAGGTTGCCGGGTTCGGACCCCACGGCAAGCTTGTAGTCCTCGCGCGCGATCATCAGGTCACCCTCGGCCTGCACCAGTTGCGACCGCGCCGCGGCCAGCCGCGCCTCGGCCAGCGCCACGTCGGTGCGCGTCGTCTCGCCCAGGTCGAACCGGTCCTGCGCGGCGCGCAGTTCGGAGGTGATCAGCCGCTGGTTGGCCTGCCGCAGCGCCAGCACCTCCTGCGACAGGCGCAGGTTCACATAGGCCTGCACGGCGTTCAGCAGCACCTGCTGTTCCACCTGCACCAGCGCCTCGCGCGTGGCCAGCACGCTTTCCTTGGCGGCCTCGACCGCAAGGTCGCCGCGCCCGAAGTCATAGAGCGTGATCTGCGCCGACAGGCCGACCGAGGCGGTCAGCAGGTCGGGCCTGACGCTCGCGTAGCCCGCCTCGGCCACGAAGGACAGCACCGGGCGCAGCGAGGCCACGGCCACCGCCACATCCTCGTCCGCCGCGCGCAGCAGCGCGCGGTTCTGGTCCAGCAGGTTGGAGTTGCGATAGGCCGCGATCAGCGCGTCGGCCAGCGTCTCGGCCGCCGCGGGCAGTGCCAGCGCCAGCGTCGTGGTGACGGCAAGCGTCAGGCGGCGAAGGGATTTCACGATGGTCACAGGCTGAAACTCCGCACCCGGGCAAAGCCCGGCAGGACCGGGGCCGCGGCATTGAAGGCATGGCGCCAGGTCACCCGGCCGCCATGGCGCAGGCCAAGCCGCACGGTTCCAAGCCGCCCCTCGACGAAGACCGCCGCGATCCGCCCGCCTTCGGCGAGTTGCGCGACCAGCGCCTCGGGCACCTCTTCCACGCCGCCCTGGAGGGCGATCACGTCATAGGGGCCGTGCTTGGGCGCGCCCGCGGCGATCGGGCCCGCGATCACCGCGGCATTGTCGAAGCCATGTGCCGACAGCAGGCCCTGCGCCCGCGCCGCCATCGCGGCATCCTCCTCGACCGCCACGACCGTCTGGCACAGCCGCGCCAGCACTGCCGTCGAATAGCCAAGCCCGCAGCCCAGATCGAGCACCATGTTCCCCGGCTGCACGTCCAGCGCGTCCAGCATCTTGGCCAGCGTGCGGGGGTCCAGCATGACGCGCCCGGGCGCGAGCGGCAGGTTTTCGCCCACATAGGCCGCCTCGATCCGGTCGTCGGGCACGAAGGCCTCGCGCGGGATCGACAGCATGGCGTCGATGATCGGGAACTTGGTCACGTCCGAGGGGCGCACCTGCGTGTCGACCATCGTCATGCGGCGGGCGGCAAAGTCGGTCATGCTGAACCCATCGGTCTAGTTCGCTCGGAACGGGTGTGGCACGGAACCCGGCCCCGCGCAACAAGGCTAGGCGTCCCGGGCGCGGGGGCAAGGGGGAACGGGGGCTTGTGGCGCAAGGGCAGGCGCGCCAATGTCGCGGCCATGCCTGCCTTGTCCTCCGCCCCGTCCCGCCCCGCGCTTGGCGGCCCGTCGTTCTGGTATGCCGACCTGGGCGGCACGCCCGCCCGCCGTGCGGGCCTGGCGGGCGACACGCGCGCCGATGTCTGCATCGTGGGGGCGGGCTACACCGGGCTTTGGACGGCCTGGTATCTCAAGGCCGCGGCACCCGACCTCGACGTGCTGGTGGTCGAGAAGGACTTCGCGGGCTTCGGCGCCTCGGGGCGCAACGGCGGCTGGCTGACGGGAGGCTTCGCCTGGAACCACAGGCGGTATCTTGCCGCGGGCGGCGCGGCGGGCGTGCGGGCGATGGTGGCGGCGCTGGGCGGCGCGGTGGACGAGATCATCCGCGTGGCCGAGGCGCAGGGGATCGACGCCGACATCCTGCGTACCGATGAGATCATGGTCGCCGTCACCCCCGCGCAGGTGGTGCGGATGGAGGCCGAGGTCGCCCACCGCCGCCACTGGGGCGAGGACCGGGTGACGCGGATGACCGCCGACGAAGTCGCGCGGCGCATCCGCATTCCGGGCCAGCGCGGCGGCATGCGGGTCGCGGGCGTGGCGCGCGTGCAGCCGGCCAAGCTGGTGCGCGGGCTGGCGCTGGCCTGCGAGCGGGCGGGCGTGCGGATCGCCGAGGGGACCGAGGCGCTGGGCCTGCGCCCCGGCCGGGTCGAGACGCGGGCAGGCACCGTCACCGCCCGCATCGTGCTGCGCGCCACCGAAGGCTTCACCGCCGACCTGCCCGGCCTGCACCGCGACTGGCTGCCGCTCAACTCGGCGCAGATCGCCACGCCTCCGCTGCCGCCCGGGGTCTGGGACCGCATCGGCTGGCAGGGGGCGGAGCTGATCGGCGACATGGCGAACGCCTATTGCTACTGCCAGCGCACGCGCGAGGGGCGCATCACCGTCGGCGCGCGCGGGGTGCCCTACCGCTTCGGCAGCCGCACCGACGACATGGGCGTGCCCGACGCCGAGACGATCCGCCGCCTGACCGCGATCCTGACGCGCCATTTCCCCGAGGCCGCGGCCTCCGGCGTTGACCACGCCTGGTGCGGCGTGCTCGGCGTGCCGCGCGACTGGTGCGCGAGCCTCGCCTTCGACCCCGCGACCGGCATGGGCCACGCGGGCGGCTACGTCGGGGTCGGGGTGTCGACCTCGAACCTCGCGGGGCGCACGCTGGCAGACCTGGCGCTCGGCCGCGACACCGGGCTGACCCGCCTGCCCTGGGTCAACCGCCGCGTGCGGCGGTGGGAGCCCGAGCCGCTGCGCTGGCTGGGGGTGCGGGGGATGTATGCGGCCCTGAACGCCGCGGACCGGCGCGAAGAGGCGCGGGGCGGCCCGCCGTCGCGCCTCGGCCGGATCGCCAACCGGATCATGGGGCGCTGAGAGGCTGCGGCAGCTTAGGGGGTGGACAGACGCCGGGCGGACGGTAGTCTGCGCGCGGTATCCCGCCGCATCCCGAACCCGTCCTGCCATGCTGTCCGCCCCGCCATGCCCGCTGCCCTGATCGTCGCCCACGGCTCGCCCTCGGACCCCGGCCCGCAGGAACGCGCCCTGACCGACCTTGCCGCCATCGTCCAGGACCTGGCGCCCGGCTGGGACGTGGCCGGCGCCACACTGGCGGCGGACGGATCGCTCGAGGCCGCGCTGCGGCAACGGCCAAAGGCGGTGGTCTATCCCTTCTTCATGGCCGAGGGCTGGTTCACCCGCACCACCCTGCCCCGCCGCCTGGCCGCCGCGGGCGCGGTCGGACTGCGCCAGCTGCCCTGCTTCGGCCACGCGCCCGAACTGCCGCGGCTGACGGCGCGGGCGGCGATGGACGGGGCCGCGGCGGCCGGCCTCGACCCGCAGCAGACGACGCTTCTGCTGGCGGCGCACGGCAGCCAGGTCAACCGCGCCTCGGCAGAGGGCGCGCGCGCGATGGCGTCGCTGCTGGGGCGGCTTGCCCCGTTCCGGCGCGTGGTGACGGGGTTCGTCGAGGAAGCGCCCTTCATCCGCGACGCGGCCCGCGGCGTGGCCCCCGCGCTGTGCCTGCCGTTCTTCGCGCTGCGCGCGGGCCACGTCGACGGCGACGTGCCCGAGGCCCTGGCGCAGGCGGGGTTCCGCGGCCCCCTGCTGCCCGCGATCGGCCAGCACGCCGAGGTGCCGCGCATCATCGCCGCCGCGCTGGCGCGCACGGGTTGAGCCCTGGCGCCAGTTGACGCGCGGCCCGCCGCAGCGCAGAACGGCCGCATGATCGTTCCCCTCATCCTCTGCGGCGGTTCCGGCACAAGGCTCTGGCCGCTGTCGCGCAAGAGCTTTCCCAAGCAGTTCTCGGCGCTTGGCGGCGAGGCCACGCTGTTCCAGATGGCGCTGCAGCGGCTGTCCGGCCCGGGCTACGCCCCCCCGGTCGTGGTCACCGGCGCCGATTTCCGCTTCATCGTGACCGAGCAGATGGCGGGCGTGGGCGTCACCGCGGGCGCGATCCTGATCGAGCCCAGCCCCCGCAACACCGCGCCCGCGATCCTGGCGGGCGTGCTGCTGATCGCGGCGCAGGACCCGGACGCCCTGGTGCTTGTCGCGCCGTCGGACCACCTGATCCCCGATGCCGACGCCTTCCGCGCGGCGGTGGCGGCAGGTGAGGACACCGCGCGCGCGGGCCATATCGTGACCTTCGGCATCGCGCCCACGCGGGCCGAAACCGGCTACGGCTGGCTGGAACTCGGGGCCGGGGACGGCACCGGAGGCGGCGTCCGCGTGCTGACGCGGTTCGTCGAAAAGCCCGACGCGGCGCGGGCGGCCGAGATGCTGGCGGGCGGCGGACATGCCTGGAACGCGGGCATCTTCCTGTTCTCCGCCCGGGCGATGCTGGCGGCCTTCGAGACCCATGCCCCCGCGATCCTGCCCCCCGTCGCCGCGGCGCTGAAGGGCGCGGCCGAAGACCTGGGCTTCCGGCGGCTCGCCCCGGCTCCCTGGGTGGGCGCGCCCGACATCTCGATCGACTACGCGATCATGGAGCGCGCCCCCGGCCTGCGCGTGGTGCCCTTTGCCGCCGCCTGGTCGGACCTGGGCGACTGGAACGCCGTCTGGCGCGAGACCGGGCCCGATGCCGCGGGGGTGGTGGCCGAAGGGCCGGTGACCGCGATCGACTGCGAGGGCTCGCTGCTGCGGTCCGAGGCCGAGGGGCTGGAACTTGTGGGCATCGGCCTGCGCGACACGGTCGTGGTGGCCATGCCCGATGCCGTGCTGGTCGCCGACCGCGCCCGCGCGCAGGACGTCAGGGAGGCGGTGGCGCGGCTCAAGGCGCGCGGCGCCAAGCAGGCCGAGACCTTTCCCCGCGACCACCGCCCCTGGGGCTGGTTCGAGACGCTGGCGCTGGGCGAGAGGTTCCAGGTCAAGCGCATCGTCGTCCACCCCGGCGCCGCGCTGTCGCTGCAAAGCCACATGCACCGGGCCGAGCACTGGATCGTCGTCAAGGGCACGGCGCGGGTGACGGTCGAGGGCGAGGTGAGGCTGCTGACCGAGAACCAGTCGGTCTACATCCCGCTGGGGGCCAGGCACCGGATGGAGAACCCCGGCAAGGTCGACATGGTGCTGATCGAGGTGCAGACCGGCACCTATCTGGGCGAGGACGACATCACCCGCTACGAGGATGTCTACGCCCGGGGCCAGGGCGCCAAGGGGTGACGTTTACCCGAGGTTAACCCTGTACTGGCAGGGTCGGGCGCATGACGCCCGCCGCACCGATCCGTCCGGACAAGTTCTTGCTCGACCTCTTCAGCTCGCAGATCGCGCGCGAGGGAGGGGTGATCCGGCGCAAGGTGCGCGACGTGGAGCGCTTCATCGGGCGCGAGCCCTTCCTGGCCGAGATGCGCCGCCGCGGCTTTCCGGTGGTGGAGAACGCGGGCCAGTTCGTCGTCTTCTGCAACAACGAGCCGATCCGGCGGGTGGTGTAGACGGTTTCTTGTCAAGAAACCGTGCCGGAAAATTTCCAATTTTCCGGGCTTGCGGCGCGGTGGCGCATGAGCCTCGCAACCGGCGGCGGCGGTGCCCCCCGGGGCTCTGCCCCGGTCCCCGGGGTATTTGGGCCAAGATGAAGCCCGCGCGGTCAGTTCGGGGCGATGTCGCCCTCGGCCCGTCGCGCATGGAACGCCGCGACGAAGGTGTCGAGCTGCCCTGCGGCAATCGCCGCCCGCAGGCCCGCCATCAGGGTCTGGTAGTAGTGCAGGTTGTGCCAGGTCAGCAGCATGCCCGCGATCATCTCGCCCGCCCTGACGACGTGGTGCAGGTAGCCGCGGCTGAAGCCGCGGCACGCCGGGCAGGAGCAGGTCTCGTCCAGCGGGCGGGGGTCTTCGGCGTGGCGGGCGTTGCGCAGGTTGACCTGGCCGCGGGGCGTCCATGCCTGGCCGGTGCGCCCCGAGCGCGAGGGCAGGACGCAGTCCATCATGTCGACCCCGCGCTGCACCGCGCCCACGATGTCGTCGGGCTTGCCCACGCCCATCAGGTAGCGCGGGCGGTCGGCGGGCAGGAGGGCGGTCGCGTAGTCGAGCACGCCGAACATCGCCGCCTGCCCCTCGCCCACCGCCAGCCCGCCGATGGCGTAGCCGTCGAAGCCGATGGCGCGCAGCGCCGCGGCGGATTCGGCGCGCAGGTCAGGCGTGACGCCGCCCTGCATGATGCCGAACAGCGCATGGCCCGGGCGGTCGCCGAAGGCGGCCTTCGAGCGGTCCGCCCAGCGCATCGAAAGGCGCATGGCGCGGGCGACCTCGTCCTCGGTCGCGGGCAGGGCGGGGCATTCGTCGAAGGCCATCACGATGTCGGAGCCCAGCAGGCGCTGGATCTCCATCGACCGTTCCGGCGTCAGCAGGTGTTTCGACCCGTCGATGTGGCTGGCGAAGGTCACCCCCTCCTCGGTCAGTCGGCGCAGCGGGCCGAGGCTCATCACCTGGAAGCCGCCCGAGTCGGTCAGGATCGGGCGGTTCCAGTTCATGAAGCGGTGCAGGCCGCCGAGGCGCGCCAGGCGTTCGGCGCCGGGGCGCAGCATCAGGTGGTAGGTGTTGCCCAAGAGGATGTCGGCGCCGGTGGCGGCGACCTGTTCCGGCAGCATGCCCTTGACGGTGGCGGCGGTGCCCACCGGCATGAAGGCCGGTGTGCGGATCGCCCCGCGGGGGGTGGTCAGCGTGCCGGTGCGGGCGGCGCCGTCGGTGGCGGCGATGTGGAAGGGCGGCGTCATGGCGCGCTTGTCGCGCCGGAGGGCCGCGAAGGGAAGCCCCGCCCTTGCAGCCCCGCCCGGAATCCTCCATCACACGGCGGCCAAGAGGACCTGTCAGATGCTGGATACGCCTGCCAAACCCACCGAGGAGATCTCTGTCCGCGAGGTCTTCGGCATCGACACCGAGATGAAGGTCAAGGGCTTTGCCGAGGCCACCGACCGCGTGCCGGCGGTCGATGCGACCTACAAGTTCGATCCCGACACCACCTTGGCCATCCTGGCAGGGTTCGCCTACAACCGCCGGGTGATGATCCAGGGCTATCATGGCACCGGCAAGTCCACGCATATCGAGCAGGTCGCCGCGCGGCTGAACTGGCCCTGCGTGCGGGTCAACCTCGACAGCCACATCAGCCGCATCGACCTGATCGGCAAGGACGCGATCAAGTTGCGCGACGGCAAGCAGGTGACCGAATTCCACGAGGGCATCCTGCCCTGGGCCTTGCGCAATCCCGTCGCCATCGTCTTCGACGAATACGACGCGGGCCGCCCGGACGTGATGTTCGTGATCCAGCGCGTGCTGGAACATGACGGCAAGCTGACGCTTCTGGACCAGAACGAGATCATCACGCCGCACGCCAGCTTCCGGCTGTTCGCCACGTCGAACACGGTGGGCCTGGGGGACACGACGGGCCTCTACCACGGGGTGCAGCAGATCAACCAGGCGCAGATGGACCGATGGTCACTGGTGGCGACGCTGAACTACCTGTCGCATGATGCCGAGGCGGCGATCGTGCTGGCGAAAAGCCCGCACTACAACACCGAGAAGGGCCGCAGGACGATCAACCAGATGGTAACCGTGGCCGACCTGACGCGCACCGCCTTCATGAACGGCGACCTGTCGACGGTGATGAGCCCGCGCACGGTGCTGAACTGGGCGCAGAACGCCGAGATCTTCCGCAATGTGGGCTATGCCTTCCGGCTGACCTTCCTGAACAAATGCGACGAGCTGGAACGCCAGACGGTGGCCGAGTTCTACCAGCGCTGCTTTGCCGAGGAACTTCCCGAGAGCGCGGCCTCGATGGCGATGCGGTAGGCCCCGGTCAGCCTGGGTCAGGTGGCAGGACGGGGGGCCGTCCCGAAGGACGCCCCACCGTTGCGATAACGGCGGCTCAGGCCCTGGCGGCCATCGTCGCCCTGGCCCACCAGGCCACGTCGTCCAGCATCGCCTTGGCAGACGGCTCGATCGAGCCTGCGATGTCGGCCAGGTTGCCCGACCCGCCAAAGCCCGGGTGCACGCGGAAGAAGTCGCCGCCGCCGATGTGCACGCCGTTGCGGACCGGGACCATCTGCAGTTCGACCGCGATCAGGCGCAGGTGTTCCGCCGCGCGGGTGCCGCCGACCGAACCGTAGGCGATGATGCCGGCGGGCTTCTTCGCCCATTCCACATAGGCCTGGTCCAGCGCATTCTTCAGCGCGCCGGTGATCGAGCGGTTGTATTCCGCGACGACGAAGATGTAGCCGTCGAATTCCGCCAGCTTCTTCTGCCACTTGACCGCGACCGGGTCCTGCGACGGCGCCCAGGCGTTCGAGGCCACCTCGGCGAAGAACGGCAGCGGGTAATCCCGCAGGTCGACCACCTCGACGGTCATGTCGCCGCGCGCCTCGGCCTGGGCCTTGATCCAGGCGGTGGGGATGTCGGCGAACCGCGTCGGGCGGGTGGACGAGACGATGATGGCGATCTTGGGCTTTGACATGGGATCGTTCCTGACTGGCCGGGGATTGGTCTGTGCTGCGGAGATGGCCGTGCAGGCGCGCCGGGGCAATTCGGCAGGGGTGCATCAGCCCTGTGCATCCGCGCACCATCCGGGCCAGGACGGGCGCGGCGGCGGGGGCGGCGCCCTTGGGGGCTTTCTTGCAACATCATGCACTTGCGGCATGAGGATTTGCCGACTGCTTCATTGTTCGGCAGGATTTCTGCCACATTGTCGCATTCATGTGCGGTCTGCGAACTCGGCGGCTTCTGCTTGCGGCGCTCTGGACAGCCGGGCCCGCACTGGCGCAACAGGCCGACCTGCCGCTGTTTGCCGCCTGCGCCGGGCGCTATTCGGCGACGGTAGAGCATCTGTGGCTGACCGGCGGGCCTGCGGTGGACGCGGCCGAACGCAGGCGGGATGCCTTCGGCGACCTTGTCGCGGCGCTGGCGCCGGACGGGCGGGCGCTGTCCTGGCAGGTGGCCGCCAAGGCGGCGCAGCGGGGCCTGTGGGACCGAGCGGCCTTTGCGGGCGATCTGCGCGCGGGCCGGACGGCGCAGGATTGGCTTGCCCGTTGCGACAGTCTGTTGCCGGGCGCCTGAGGCCAAGGCCCTTGCCTCGAATGCCGCGCATCTGCCACGCTTCCGCCATGATCCGCACCCTGCTCGCCCCCGCCCTGATCCTGCTCGCCCTGCTCGCCCTGCCCGCCCAGGCCGCCCAGGCCGACACCGCCGCCCGCTGCGCGGCCTTCCTCGGCGCCTGGGTGCAGGCCGCGACCCTGCTGCCCGTGCCGCAGGACCCCGCCGATGCGGCGCTTGCCGCGGCCTTCGCGGCCCAGGCCGAGGGCGACCTGACACTGGAAACCGGCCGGATGGCGCAGATGATCGCCGATGCCGTGGCGGGCGACGACAGCGCGGCCGGGCGGATGGCCGCGACCGCCGCCACCTGCGAGGGCGAGGCGATCCGCCGCGGGCTTCTCTGACCCTTTCGCGCGGCCCCGCTTCGCGCCATAACGGCGCCATGAAGCCCAGCGACAACCCTGCCGACCCGTTCAAGAAGGCGCTGGCCGAGGCCACGCGCACCATGGCCGACGACCCGGAGATGACGGTGACCTATTCCGTCGATCCGTCCGGCATGAACGCCGAAGGCGTGCGCCTGCCGCAGGTCAGCCGCCGGATGACGCGCGACGAGGTGCTGCTGGCGCGCGGCACCGCGGATGCCTTCGCGCTGCGCCGCCGGTATCACGACGACGCGGTCTCGGCCCGCTACATGCCCACGGGCCAGCTTGCGCGCGACATCTACGACGCGATGGAAACCGCGCGCTGCGAGGCCGTGGGCGCCCGCGACATGCCGGGCACGGCGGGCAACATCGACGCCCGGATCGCCAGCGAGGCCGACCGCAAGGGCTATGCGCAGATCACCCGGTCGGCCGATGCGCCCCTGCCGGTGGCGGCAGGCTTTCTGGTGCGGTCGCTGGCCACGGGCCGCGACATGCCGCGGGGCGCGCAGAACGTGATGGACCTCTGGCGCGGCTTCATCGAGGACCAGGCGGGCGGCACGCTCGACCGCGTGGGCGAGGTGCTGGCCGATCAGGCGGCCTTTGCCCGCATGGCCCGCCAGGTGATCGCCGATCTGGGCTACGGCGACCAGCTGGGCGACGACCCCGACCGGCAGGACCCCGCCGAGGACGGCACTGACGAGGCCGAGGCCGACGAGGACGCCCCCGACAGCGCGGGCCAGGACCAGGACGACAGCGACGACAGCGAGGCCGCGCCCGAGCAGAGCCAGGACGAGACGCAGGACGCCAGGCAGGCCAGCGTCACCCGGGACGACCTGTCGGACATGGAGCAGGGCGAGGAAACCGAACTGCCCGAGGCCGAGGCGCCGCCGGAGCCGCCGCCGCCTGCGCCGCATTCCGACGCCGATCCGAACTACGCCGTCTTCGTCACCGGCCACGACGAGGAGATCGCCGCCGAGGACCTTGCCGAACCCGCCGAGCTGGAACGCCTGCGCGCCTATCTGGACCAGCAGCTTGAGCCCCTGAAGGGGGCGGTCAGCCGTCTGGCCAACAAGCTGCAACGGCGGCTTCAGGCGCAGCAGAACCGGTCCTGGGAGTTCGACCGCGAGGAGGGCATCCTCGACGCGGGCCGCCTGGCCCGCGTGGTCGCCAACCCCACGACGCCCCTGTCCTTCAAGGTCGAGAAGGACACCGAGTTCCGCGACACCTGCGTGACGATCCTGCTGGACAACTCCGGAAGCATGCGGGGCCGGCCGATTTCCATCGCGGCAATCTGCGCCGACGTGCTGGCCCGCACGCTGGAACGCTGCGCGGTCAAGGTCGAGATCCT
>CAZCPY010000078.1:0-14504 GCA_964499865.1 uncultured Rhodobacterales bacterium
GATTGCAGCCTAACCCCGTTCCGGATGAACAACCTCCTGAGAGTTCACAGCTAGGGCCATCGCGTTGCGGCGGCAGGCCGTGCTACGGCTTGGCCACGGGCGCGACTCGGCCCCGGTCAAGGAGGCCCGTGCGCTTGTCCGACCATCCCGCCGACCCCGCCCCGCCTCCTGCCCCGCATAAGGCCGCAGCGAAGTCCGTGACTTCCGTCTCTGCGGTCGAACAGACCTTCGAACGCACGCTCTTCGCCAGCCGCTGGCTGATGGCGCCGATGTATCTGGGCCTGGTGGTGGCGCTGGCGGCGATCACCTTCGTGTTCCTGCGCGAACTGGTCGGCAGCGTCCCCATGCTGATCTGGGGCGAAGCCGATGACGGCGTGCTGGTGCTGCTGTCGCTGATCGACCTGACGCTGGCGGCCAACCTTCTGCTGATCGTGCTGTTCTCGGGCTACGAGAACTTCGTCTCCAAGCTCGACATCGCCGAACACAGCGACCGGCCCGACTGGATGGGCAAGGTGGACTATTCGGCGCTGAAGATGAAGCTGGTGGGGTCCATCATCGCCATTTCGGCCATCCACCTGCTCAAGCGCTTCATGGAGGTCGGCCAGGGCGGGGGCGAGGCGATCAACGAGGTGCAACTTTACTGGCTGACCGTGATCCACCTGACCTTCGTCGTCTCGGGCCTGCTGCTGGCGGTGATGGACTGGCTGGGAGCGCGGTCTGGCGGCAAGCATTCCTAGCCGCGTTCGGTCCGCATCTGCCAGCGACCCGTTTCTTCCGACCAGTACTGTGCCGGGATGCCGCCGTCGGTCAGCCGCTTCCACAGCGCGCGCGCCCCGGCGACGGCGCCCTCGTCGGCGCCGTCGAACAGCACCCAGACACGCTCCAGCCCCCGCGCCTCCTCGGGCGTCGTCCCGGCGCCGTCGATCAGCATCAGGCCCTGCGGCGCGTTGCGCAGCGGGCCGGTGCCCAGCAGCAGCGGCTGGCGCGCGTCGTCGGGGCCGCCTTCCAGCCCGTGCGGCAGGAAGCCGTCCTCGGGCTCGGCCCAGAACCAGTCGTCGAACCAGCGCAGGCGGCCTTCGTCGGTGCCCCGCAGCATCACCCGCCAGCCCTGCCCCAGCGCGCGGCCCGCCAGCAGCGCCACCGTCGCCTCGGGTGCGCTGCGGGTGATGTGGTAGAACAGCGCGCGCGCCACCTCAGGCCTCGAAGCGGTCCGCGATCAGCCGGTTCAGCGCCATCACGCCCCAGCCCGTCGCCCCCTTGGGCGACAGCGGCAGGTCGGCCTTGACCAGCGCCGTGCCCGCGATGTCGAGGTGGACCCACGGCACCTCGGGCTTGACGAAGCGCGCGAGGAACTGCGCCGCGGTGATCGCGCCGCCTTCGCGCCCGCCCACGTTCATCATGTCGGCGATGCGGGACTTGAGCCTGGCGTCATAGGCCTCGCCCATCGGCATCCGCCAGGCGCCTTCGCCCTCGGCCGCGGCGGCCTTCAGGAACGCACCCGCGAGGTCGTCGTCGTTGGAGAAGACGCCCGCATTCTCGTGCCCCAGCGCCACGATGATCGCGCCCGTCAGGGTGGCCAGGTCCACCATCCCCGACGGCCTGAACCGCTCCTGCGCGTACCACAGCACATCGGCCAGAACCAGGCGCCCCTCGGCATCGGTGTTGATGACCTCGACCGTGTCGCCCTTCATCGAGGTGACCACGTCGCCCGGCCTTTGCGCGCGGCCGTCGGGCATGTTCTCCACCAGCCCCACCAGCCCCACGACATGGGCGCGCGCCTTGCGCAGCGCCAGGGTGCGCATCACGCCCGCCACCACGGCGGCACCCCCCATGTCCATCGTCATCTCCTCCATGCCGCCCGCGGGCTTGATCGAGATGCCGCCGGTGTCGAAGACCACGCCCTTGCCGACCAGCGCGAAGGGCGCGCCCCCGGCGCCCTTCCACTGCATCACCACGACCTTCGAGGGGCTTTCCGACCCCTGCCCCACGGCCAGGAGCGTGCGCATCCCCAGGGCCTCCAACTCGGCCTCCTCGAGGATCTCGACCTCGATCCCCAGCGCCTGCATCGCCGCAAGGCGCGCGGCAAAGTCGCCGGTGGTCAGGATGTTGGCGGGTTCGTTCACCAGGTCGCGGGTGAAGAAGACGCCCTCGGCGACGGCCGCAAGCGGCTGCGCGGCGGCAGCGGCCTCTTGCGGCTTGGCGCAGGCGATGGTGACGGGGCCCTTGGGGTCGGGCGTGGCCGACTTGCGGGCGGTGAAGTCATAGGCGCGCATGGCAAGGCCGAAAGACAGGTCGGCCACACGCCGCGTGGCGCCCGGCAGGACCAGCACGCCCGCCTTGCCCACCGCCCGCCCGATCGCCCCGCCCGCCTTGCGCGCCACCTGTGCGGGGGCGTCGCCGTCCAGCCGCACGAGTTGCAGCACCTCGGCCGCCAGCCCGGCGGGAAAGGCCAGGTCCATCGCCTCGCCCGCCTTGAGCTTGCCCCAGGCCTCCGACCCGGTCGCCCGCGTCACCGCCCCCCGCGTCAGCCGGTCGAGCGCGCGGCGTTCCGGTCCCGGGCGGCCCTTGCCCGACACGACAAGCGCGATGCGCCCGGGAAAGGCCGCAAGTGCTGTCAGCTCGAGCGGCTGGAAGGCGATGGGCAGAACGTCGGTCATGGGGTTCCCCGGCTGCGATGACGCGCGAACCTAGCGCAGGATCGGGCCGGGCGGAACCTCTGCCCGGCGCGCGCTTCCCTCCCCCGCGAGGGGGAGGGGAGGCATCTCGAGCACGAGAGGTCTGCCGGGGGCGGGGCGCCGGCGCCGGCGGGTGCCCGCGGGCACATCCGCCGCAGTCATGAGGGATGGTGCCCGAGGCGAGATTCGAACTCGCACACCCCGCCAAGGGCGGAGGATTTTGAATCCCCTGCGTCTACCGTTCCGCCACTCGGGCCACCGTCGCGCGGCTTAGCCCGGGCGGGGGCCCGCGTCAACGAAGGCCCGACGTGCGGGAACCGGATGGCGTCTGCCGACCCCACCGTCGCGCGGCCGGTTCCCTGACGGGAAACCGGACCGGAACCCTTGCCGGTTCCGACGCGGACGGTGCGGACGATCCGTCCGGCGCCTTGCGCCGCCTGCCATGCGCCAGCCTGGGCCCGCGCGGCCCCGCGGCTCGGGCCTTCCTGTCGCCGCCGGGTCTTGACCCTGACGCGCGGGTAGGGGATCGCTGGCGCCATGACGCGCCGCATGCTGACCACGCTCGCCGCACTCGGGTCCGCCGCGCTGCTGGCGGGGGCCTTCGCCTTCCAGTACATCGGCGGACTTGCGCCCTGCGAGCTGTGCCTGTGGCAGCGCTGGCCGCATGCGGTGGCGGTGGCGATCGGGCTTCTGGCCTTCGCCCTGCCCTGGCGCCTCTGGGCCGCGCTCGGGGCGCTGGCCGCGCTGGCCACGGCGGGCCTGGGGCTTAACCACACGGGCGTGGAGCGCGGCTGGTGGCCGGGCCCCGGCACCTGCTCGGGCGGCGTTTCGGGCGACCTCAGCACCGGCGACCTGCTGGCGCAGATCCTGGCGGCGCCGCTGGTGCGCTGCGACCAGGTCGCCTGGTCGATGGCGGGCCTGTCGATGGCGTCGTGGAACGCGGTGCTGTCGCTGGCCCTGGCGGGCCTCTGGCTCGCGGCGCTGCGCGCGCCTCAGGCCGCCGCAGGCCGCAGGCCGCCCGAAGGGTGACGCCTCGCCGCGGGCAGGTAGCGCCCGTAGCCAAGGTCGGCGGTCTCGATCTCGGGGTGCCGGCCCGAGATGAGGTCGGCCAGCACCCGGCCTGACCCCGCGGCCATCGTCCAGCCCAGCGTGCCGTGCCCGGTGTTCAGCCACAGGTTCGGCACCGTCGAGGCGCCGACCAGGGGCGTGCCGTCCGGCGTCATCGGGCGCAGGCCGCACCAGAAGGAGGCACCCTTCAGGTCGCCGCCCCCGGCGAAAAGCTCGCCCGCCGACTTTTCCAGCGTCGCCCGGCGCCGCGGGTTCAGCGACAGGTCGAAGCCCGCGATCTCGGCCAGCCCGCCCACGCGGATGCGGTCGCCCAGGCGGGTGATCGCCACCTTGTAGGTCTCGTCCATCACCGTCGACACCGGCGCCCGGGTCTCGTCGGTGATCTTCGCGGTGATCGAGTAGCCCTTGACCGGGCACACCGGCAGCTTCATTCCGAAGGGCCGCGCCAGCGCCGGCGAATGCGACCCCATGGCCAGCACGAAGGCATCCGCCGCCAGCAGGCCGTCCGAGGTGATCACGCCGGTGACGATGCCGCCCCGCCCGACCAGCCGCTCGATCCCGACGCCCCAGCGGAAGGTCACCCCGAGCGCGCGCGCCTTGTCGGCCAAGGCCACGGTGAACTTGAAGCAGTCGCCCGTCTCGTCCCCCGGCAGGCGCAGGCCGCCCGCGATCAGGCCCGCGGCCCCCTTCAGCCCCGGCTCGGCGGCCAGGCAGCCGTCGCGGTCCAGCACCTCGAAGGGCACGCCGTCGGCCTTCAGCACGGCGATGTCCTTGCCCGCCGCATCCAGCTGCTTCTGCGTGCGGAACAGCTGCAGCGTGCCCCTGCTGCGTTCGTCATAGGCGACGCCGGTTTCCGCCCGCAGCGCGACGAGCTGGTCGCGCGCGTATTCCGCCAGGCGGACCATGCGGCTCTTGTTCACCTTGTAGGCGGCGGTCGTGCAGTTCGCCAGCATCCGCGCCATCCACTCCACCCGCTGGCGGTCGAGTTTGGGCTGGATGACCAGCGGCGCATGGGTCTGGAACATCCACCTCAGCGCCTTCACCGGGATGCCCGGGGCGGCCCAGGGGGCGGAGTAGCCCGGGCTGACCTCGCCCGCGTTGGCAAAGGACGTCTCCAGCGCCGGGCCCGGCTGGCGGTCGATCACCGTGACCTCGTGGCCCGCGCGGGCCAGATACCAGGCCGAGGTGACCCCGATGACGCCCGCCCCGAGAACGATGATCCGCATGCCCGTCTCCTGTCCGTTGCGGCAGATATGCGGCAAGCGGCGGCGAATCCGGTTGCGTTGCTGCCGCCGCGGAGGTGGATGGGCGCAAGAACATGCGGCCCCTTGGCCAATGGGCAGAGTTTTTTGCCACCATGTGCCGAATCGCGCCTTGATTCCTCTGCTGGCGGGCCGTTTGGCCGCCGATCCTTTCACTGCTTGACACCCGCCCGCTTTCGCGTGCGCCATGGCGCGGGGTGTCGGCGGGGGCGCGGATGGAGATCGAGGATCTGGAGACCGAGGCGCAGCACCTGGTGCTGCCCCGCTGGGACGAGGGCGTGGCGCTGGACCTTGGCCTGACGCTTCTGGACCTTGCGCATGGCCGCGGCCTGCCGGTGGTGATCGACATCCGCGACACCGCGCGCACCTATTTCCACGCCGCCCTGCCCGGCGCCACACCGCTCAACGATCTCTGGGCCCGGCGCAAGAGCGCCACGGCGCTGACCTTCCACGCGGCCTCGCTGCTGGTCGGCAAGCGGATGGCGGACAAGGGGCGGACGGTGGCGGACGACGGGCTGTCCCATGCCGACTACGCCGTGCACGGCGGGTCGGTGCCCGTGGTGGCGGCGGGTGCGGGCGTGGTGGCGGCGGCGACCGTTTCCGGACTGCCGCAGGTCGAGGATCACGCTTTGGTGGTCGAGGCGCTGCGCGCGCTGATCGAGCGGATGGCGGGCTAGGCGACCCGCACGCCGAAAATGTGCACCGGAAGAAGGGCTTGCGTGACAAGCCTCATGCCTTGCATGAAGTCCGGGCATAAGCCTTGCCTGGCAAGGCGACCCTTGTGGCAGCCACCGCAGATGAGTGCCGCCACATTGATCTTGTTGAAAGATTCACCGAATCGCGCTGCACTTGCACCCGGGGGGCGACACGAGGACCATGGGATGCCTGCAACCGCGACGGAACTGATGCTCAAGGGCTACGGCCTGACCACGGCCGAGATGATCTACCGCATGCCCGACTACCGCAACGTCCTGAATACATTCGTATGGCAGGACTATGACCTGGCCCCGGACTATCCGCGGCTGTTCCGGTTCATCGAGTTCTGGCAGGACCAGATCGAAGGCCCCCTGCACTCGGTCCGCTTCACCCACCGCAAGATGATCTCGCCGGGCGAGTGGCGGCATGTGAAGGGCGAGTTCCGCCTGCACTGACCGTAGCGCGCACTCAATCCGCACCCTGCGCGCCGGGGGCACCGCGCATCACCATGCCGAACAGGTCGCGCGGGTCGTCGGGGTCGGCGATCATGTCGAGGTCCTGCCCCAGCCCCGTGCCCTGCATCGCCCGGTGGATGTAGCGCAGCGCGGCGAAATCCTCGATGGCGAAACCCACGCTGTCGAACAGCGTGACCTCCGCCGAAGACCGCCGCCCCGGGGCAGCCCCGGTGATCACCTGCCACAGCTCGGTGACCGGATGGTCGGGGGCCAGCTGCTGGATCTCGCCCTCCACCCGCGTCTGCGGCGTGTATTCGGTGAAGATCGCCGACCGGCGCAGGATCGCCGCCGCAAGCTCGGTCTTGCCCGGGCAGTCGCCGCCGACCGCGTTCAGATGCACCCCCGCGCCCACCATGTTGTCGGTCAGGATCGTCGCATTCGCCTTGTCGGCGGTGACCGTGGTGACGATCCCCGCGCCCAGGATCGCCTCTTCCGCCGTGCGGCAGGGCACCACCGTCAGGCCCCGCCCGGCGAGGTTCCGCGCGCATTTCTCCGTCGCCGCGGGGTCGATGTCGTAAAGCCGCACCTCGCCCACGCCACAGATCGCCCTGAAGGCCAGCGCCTGGAATTCCGCCTGCGCGCCGTTGCCGATCATCGCCATGGTGCTCGTCCGAGGCGCCAGCCACTTCGCCGCCATGGCCGAGGTCGCCGCGGTGCGCAACGCCGTCAGGATGGTCATTTCCGACAGAAGCACCGGATAGCCCGTCGCCACATCGGCCAGAAGCCCGAAGGCCGTGACCGTCTGCAACCCGCGCTTCATGTTCGACGGGTGCCCGTTCACATACTTGAAGCCGTAGGTTTCGCCGTCCGAGGTCGGCATCAGCTCGATCACGCCCACGTCGGAATGCGACGCGATCCGGGGCGTCTTGTCGAACAGCGGCCAGCGGCGGAAATCGGTCTCGATCTCGGCGGCAAGGTCCACGAGCAAGGGTTCGATCCCGATCCGGTGCACCAGCTTCATCATCGCGTCGACGGACAGGAAGGGGACGAGGTTCAGCATCATTTGCTCCCGTTCACTTCGACCGCGTCGGGCGGTCGAAAACCTTCTTGCCCATCAGCGACCCCACAAGGTCCACCATCAGCCGCGCCGTCATCCCGCGGTCGTCGAGGAAGGGGTTGAGCTCCACAAGGTCGAGCGAGGTGACAAGCCCGCTTTCGTGCAGAAGCTCCATCACCAGATGCGCCTCGCGGAAGGTGGTGCCGCCGGGCACCGTGGTGCCGACGGCAGGCGCGATGGCGGGGTCGAGGAAATCCACGTCCAGCGACACATGCAGCAGCCCCTGCGCCTTGCGCACCTTGGCCAGGAACGCGCGCAGGGGGGCGACGATGCCGTGTTCGTCCAGCACGCGCATGTCGTTGATGGCGATATCGGCCCTGAGCAGCGCCGCCTGTTCGGCGGGATCGACCGAGCGGATGCCATACAGGCAGATGCGGTCGGGCGGCACCGGGGCGGGGAACGGCGGGAAGGCGTCGAACCCCTCGCGCCCGGCGATGTAGGCCACCGGCGTGCCATGCAGGTTGCCGGATGTCGTGGTGCGCGGGGTGTGGAAGTCGGAATGCGCGTCCAGCCACAGCACGAACAGCGGGCGGCCTGCGCGCGCCGCATGTGCCGCCGCCCCCGCCACCGACCCCAGCGCCAGCGAATGGTCGCCGCCCAGAACGATCGGCAGCAAGCCGTCCGTCAGCGCGCCGTCCACCCGGTCGGCCAGCAGGGTGGTCCAGGCCAGCGTCTCGGGCAAGGAATGGACGGCGGGGTTGTCGCAGGTGGCCTCGGGCAGGTCCCCGAGTCTCAGGTCGCCCGCATCGGTGACCGCATGGCCTTCGGCGGCGATCTCGCGGTGAATGCCCGCCACGCGATAGGCCGCGGGGCCCATCAGGCAGCCGGGACGCTTCTGCCCCGAATCGACCGGGGCACCGAGCAGCAGGATGCGGGGCATGGGCGTCTCCTTTGTCCGGGGCGCAGGTTAGCGCGAAACGGGGCGGTATGTCGTGACAATCCCGGCCATTCGGGGCAAGGATCGGCCGGTATGGACCGTCCGGGTGCCCGCAATGGACGACACCGACCACCGCCTGATTGCCGAGCTGCGCCGCGACGGTCGGGCCGGGCTGGGAGACCTGGCCGCGTGCCTCGGCCTCGCGCGGGCCACCGTGCGCGTGCGGCTGGCGCGGCTTCTGGCGCAGGGCGACATCGCGGGGTTCACCGTGGTGACGCGGGCCGAGGCCGCGGGCGCCCCGGTGCGCGCGCTGATGCTGATCGGGATCGAGGGGCGCGGGGCCGAGCGCATCATGGCCCGCCTGACCGGCCTGCCCGTGGTGGTGGCGGTGCATTCCACCAACGGCAAGTGGGACCTGATCGCCGAGCTTGCCGCGCAGACGCTGGCCGACCTCGACGCCACGATCTTCCGCATCCGCGAGATCGAGGGGGTGATGACCAGCGAGACGAACCTGCTGCTGTCCACCCGCAAGGCGGGGCGGCGCTAGGGCTGCAAAAGCCTGCGCACCAGCGTTTCCAGGAACACCGCGGCCTCGGCATAGGGGTCGTGCACGGGGCCGAGGACGGCGCGGACCTGCACGTCGAAATCGGCGTAGTGCTGGGTCAGCGCCCAGATTGCGAAGATCAGGTGCACCGGATGCACGCGCGCGATGCGCCCCTGATCCATCCAGGCCGACAGCACCCCGGCCTTGGCCTCCACCAGCGCCCGCAGGTCACCGCCCAGCACAGACCCCATCCGCGGCGCGCCCTGCAGCATCTCGTTGGCGAAAAGCCTGCTTTCGCGGGGAAAATCGCGGCTGAGGTCGAGCTTGCGGCGGACGTAGGCCAGCACCTGCTCCACCGGGTCGCCCGCAGGGTCGAGGTCGCGCAGGGGGTCGAGCCAGAGGTCCAGAAGCCGCGTCAGCAGCGCCTGGTGGATCGCCTCCTTGGACGGGAAGTAATACAGGAGGTTCGGCTTCGACAGCCCCGCCACCTCGGCAATCTGGTCCAAGGTGGCGCCGCGGAAACCCTGCGCCGCAAAGACCTCCAGCGCCGCCTCGAGGATGGCTTCGGAGTTCTTCTGCTGGATGCGGGTCTGCGGGCGGGTCACCCGAAGAGGTGTAGCAGCGGTTGGACCGGATGGTCAAATCCGCGCCGCAGAGGGGTCTTCTTGCCCCCATATCCGGTGTGCTCTATAACACCGCCCACAATATCCGGCGCCGGTGCGCCAAAGGGCGCATCCCATGAGCAATCCCCCGGAAGACGCTGATACCGCAGGGAAAATCCCCGCGCACGGGCCCCAGGTCGACATCGCGGCCGAGATGAAGACGGCCTATCTCGACTATGCGATGAGCGTCATCGTCAGCCGCGCCATCCCCGACCTGCGCGACGGGCTGAAACCGGTGCACCGCCGCATCCTCTATGCGATGCACGAGACGGGAAACACCCACGACAAGCCCTACCGCAAGTCGGCCCGGCCCGTGGGCGACGTGATGGGCAAGTATCACCCGCATGGCGACAGTGCCATCTACGACGCCCTGGTGCGGATGGCGCAACCTTTCAGCATGAGCCTGAAACTCCTTGACGGGCAAGGAAATTTCGGCAGCATGGACGGCGACAACCCGGCCGCCATGCGCTATACCGAAGTGCGCATGGACAAGCCCGCGGCCTTCCTTCTGGCCGACATCGACAAGGACACCGTCGATTTCCAGGACAACTACGACGGCAAGGACCGCGAGCCCACGGTCCTGCCCGCCCGCTTTCCCAACATGCTGGTCAACGGCGCGGGCGGCATCGCGGTCGGCATGGCGACCAACATCCCGCCGCACAACCTGGGCGAAGTCATCGACGGCACGCTGGCGCTGATCGCCAACCCGGACCTGTCGTCCGAGGCGCTGATGGAGATCATCCCCGCCCCCGACTTCCCGACAGGCGCGATGATCCTGGGCCGGTCGGGCGCGCGCAAGGCCTATCTGGAGGGCCGCGGGTCGGTCATCATCCGGTCGAAGACGCATGTCGAAGAGGTCCGCAAGGACCGCATCGCCATCATCGTCGACGAGATTCCCTATCAGGTGAACAAGGCCCAGATGGTGGAAAAGATCGCCGAAGTGGTGCGCGAAAAGCGGATCGAGGGCATCTCCGCCGTCTTCGACGAAAGCGACAAGGGCGGCGTGCGGGTGGTGATCGAGCTCAAGCGCGACGCGACGCCCGACGTGGTGCTGAACCAGCTCTACCGCTTCACCACGATGCAGGTCAGCTTCGGATGCAACATGCTGGCGCTGAACGGCGGCCGGCCGGAGCAACTGGCGTTGCGCGATTTCCTCACGCATTTCATCGCCTTCCGCGAGGAGGTTGTGGCCCGCCGCACGGCGCACGAGCTGATGCGCGCGCGCGAGCGCAGCCATATCCTCTGCGGTCTGGCGGTGGCGGTGTCGAACGTGGACGAGGTGGTGCGCACGATCCGGTCCAGCGCCGACGCCGCCGAGGCGCGGGAACGCCTGATGACCCGCGCCTGGCCCGCGGCCGGGATCCTGCCGTACCTGCGGCTGATCGACGACCCCACCCACCCGGTCAACGCCGACGGCACCTACAACCTGTCGGACGCCCAGGCCCGCGCCATCCTGGACCTGCGCCTGCAGCGCCTGACCGCGCTCGGCGTCAAGGAGATCACCGACGAGCTCGAGGCCTTGGCCGCGAAGATCAAGGACTTCCTCGCCATCCTGTCGTCGCGCGACCGGATCCTTGCGATCATCGCGGACGAACTGGCCGAGGTGCGCGCGCTGTTCGCCGTGCCCCGCCGCACCGAGATCGCCGACTGGGAGGGCGACCTCGAGGACGAGGACCTGATCGAGCGCGAGGACATGGTCGTCACCATCACCTCGGGCGGCTACATCAAGCGCACGCCCCTGGCGGAATTCCGCGCGCAGAACCGCGGCGGCAAGGGCCTGGCGGCGATGGAGACCAAGCAGGACGACGTGGTGACCACGCTGTTCGTGGCCAACACCCACACGGCGCTGCTGTTCTTTTCCACCGACGGCATGGTCTACACGCTGAAGTGCTGGCGCCTGCCGCTGGCCGGGCGCTCGGCCCGCGGCAAGGCCATCGTCAACATCCTGCCGATCGCCCAGGGCGTGTCGATCGCGGCGCTGATGCCGATCGACGTGCCCGAGGACGAATGGGACGCGCTGCAGGTGTTCTTCGCGACCTCGGACGGCGATGTGCGGCGCAACGCGCTGTCGGACTTCACCAACGTCAAGCGCAACGGCAAGATCGCGATGAACCTGCCCGACGGCGTGCGGCTGGTGGACGTGCGCATCTGCGACGAGAACGACGATATCCTGCTGGTCACCCACCTCGGCCGCGCGATCCGCTTCCCCACGACCGAGGTGCGCGTCTTCAAGGGCCGCGATTCGACCGGCGTGCGGGGGGTCAGGCTGGCCGAGGGCGACCGCCTGGTGTCGATGGCCGTCATCCGCCACTTCGACGCCACGCCCGAGGAACGCGCGGCCTACCTCAGGCAACGCCGCCTGATGGCCGGGGTGACCGAGGACGAGGCCGACGACGAGGACGAGGTGACCGAAGAGGGCCAGCTTTCCCCCGAACGCTATGCCCAGATGTCGGCGGCCGAGGACCTGATCCTTACGGTCACCGCGGGCGGGTCGGGCAAGCTGTCCTCCGCCCACGACTACCCCGTGCGCGGGCGCGGCGGCCAGGGGGTCAAGGCGATCTCGCCTGGCCCCCGCGGCGGGCGGATCGTCGCGGCCTTTCCGGTCGAGCTTTCGGACCAGATCATGCTGGCGACCAGCGCGGGCCAGTCGATCCGGGTGCCGGTGGACCAGATCAGCTTCCGCTCGCGGTCGGCAGGCGGGGTGCGGGTGTTCAACGTCGCCGCCGACGAGGACATCGTCTCGGTCGCCCGGGTGGCGGAGCAGGCCGAGTGATCCCTGCGCCCGCGCACAAGGCGCGTGCGCGGGCCGGAAATTGCACATCCGAACGCGGCGGGTAACCTGTCCTTCCCTTCGGCATCGCACAAGGACCTGACATGACCCAAGCTCTTGCCTACGCGCCGCTTGTCGGCCGCATCCTTCTCGGCCTGCTGTTCGTCGTTGCCGGTGCGGGCAAACTGGCCGACCCCGCCGGTTTCGCGGGCTACATGGCCTCGGGCGGCCTGCCCGCCTTCCTCGCCTGGCCGGCGATCCTGTTCGAGATCGCGGTCGGCCTCGCCCTGATCCTGGGCGTGCTGGCGCGCCCGGCGGCGCTGGCCGGGGCGGCCTTCTGCGTGGCGACGGCCCTGCTTTACCACTTCCAGCCCGCCGACCAGATGCAGATGTCGATTTTCCTCAAGAACCTGGCCATCGCCGGCGGCTTGCTCTTTGTCGCCGCGCATGGGCCAGGAAAGCCCGCGCTGATGGCCTGAGGCTTTCCCTCGCGCCCCGAACCGCCTAAATCCTCCGCCATGGAAGCCTTGAACATCATCGGCGGCGGCATGGCGGGGGCCGAGGCCGCCTGGCAGGCCGCGCAGATGGGCGTGCCCGTGGTCATCCACGAGATGCGACCGAAAATCGGCACCTTCGCCCACCGCACGGGCGATCTGGCGGAAATGGTCTGCTCCAACTCCTTCCGGTCGGACGACGACGCGCGCAACGCGGTCGGGCAGTTGCACTGGGAGATGGACAGCGCGGGCGGCATCATCATCCGCACCGCCCGCGCCCACCGCCTGCCCGCAGGCGGCGCGCTGGCGGTGGACCGCGACCCCTTCGCCGCCGCGGTGACGGCGACCTTGCGCGCGCATCCGCTGATTTCCGTATTGGACGAGGAGGTTACCGGCCTTCCCTCGGACGGCCACTGGATCGTCGCAACCGGCCCGCTGACCTCCGGCAGGCTGGCCGACAGCATCCGCGCCGCCACCGGGGCGGATGCGCTCGCCTTCTTCGACGCCATCGCCCCCATCGTCCATGCCGAAACCATCGACATGGACATTGCCTGGAAGCAGTCGCGCTACGACAAAGGGGAAACCGAGGCGGAGCAGAAGGCCTACATCAACTGCCCGATGACGAAGGACGACTACGAGGGCTTCATCGACGCCCTGCTGGCCGCGCCCAAGACCGAGTTCCATGCCGGAGAGACCGCAGGCTACTTTGACGGCTGCCTGCCCATCGAGGTGATGGCCGAGCGGGGCCGCGAGACGCTGCGCCACGGGCCGATGAAACCCGTGGGCCTGACCGACCCGCGGGGGCCGAAGCCCTGGGCGGTCGTGCAACTGCGGCAGGACAACGCGCTTGGCACGCTCTACAACATCGTGGGCTTCCAGACCAAGATGAAGCACGGCGCCCAGGTCGAGGTTTTCCGAAATATTCCGGGGCTTTCGCAGGCGTCCTTCGCACGTCTGGGCGGCATCCACCGCAACACCTTCATCAACTCGCCCCGTCTTCTGGACAGCCAGTTGCGCCTGCGCAGCCGCCCGAACATCCGCTTTGCCGGGCAGATCACGGGGGTCGAGGGCTATGTGGAATCGGCCGCCATGGGCCTTCTGGCGGGGCGGATGGCGGCGGCGCAGATCCTCGGCCGCCAGATCGACGCCCCTCCGCCCGAGACGGCGACCGGCGCCCTTGTCCACCACATCACCGGCGGGGCGGATGCGCGGACCTTCCAGCCGATGAACGTCAACTTCGGCCTCTTCCCGCCCATCGAGGCCAAGGGCGGGCGCCGGGGGCGGCACGACCGCTACCTCGCCTATACCGACCGCGCCAAGGCGGCGTTCCGGGCGTGGCTGTCGTAACCCGCTTCGCCCCCTCGCCCACCGGGCCCCTGCACCTCGGCCATGCCCATGCGGCGCTGGTCGCGGCGGAACGCGGCGACCGCTTCCTGCTGCGGATCGAGGACATCGACCCCGACCGCTGCCGCCCGGAATGGGAGGCGGCGATCGTCGACGACCTGCGCTGGCTCGGCCTGCGCTGGGAAGAGCCGGTCATCCGACAGTCCAGCCGCGGGGCGGCCTATGCCGCGGCGCTGGCGCGGCTGGACGCGATGGGCCTGACCTACCGCTGCACCTGCACCCGCGGCGACATCCGCGCGGCGCTGTCCGCCCCGCAGGAAGGCGCGGACGGCCCGCTCTACCCCGGCACCTGCCGCGGCAGGGGGCATCGGCAGGGCGCGGTGCGGCTGGACATGGCGGCGGCGATGGCGCGTCTGGGCGAGGTCGGCTTCACCGAGACGGGCACCGCGCCGGGGGCATACCGCGCCGATGCGGCGCGGATGGGGCAGCTTGCGGGCGACGTGGTGCTGGCGCGCCGGGGCTGGGGCACCAGCTATCACC
>CAZCPY010000079.1:0-14341 GCA_964499865.1 uncultured Rhodobacterales bacterium
TCCCACGACCTCGCCCCGCCCCAGGCGCCGGCCCGACCGGTCCGGCGCTGCCTCGGCTGCGGGCGAGGGGCTGGCGGCGCTGGTGGCCGCGGCCAGGCTGGGCGGGGCGGTGTCGCTGGCGGTGCGCGATGCGGCGACGGGTCGGCTGCTGGAGGGGCTGGAGGAAGACACGACGCTGCCGCCCGCCTCGGTGATGAAGGCGCTGACGGCGATGTATGCGCTGGACCGGCTGACCCCGCAGCACCGCTGGCAGACGCGGCTTCTCGCCACCGGGCCGGTTTCGGGCGGCGTGGTGCAGGGCGACCTCGTGCTGGCGGGGGGCGGCGATCCGGTGCTGACCACCGACCAGCTGGGCGACATGGCCGCGGCGCTGCGGGCCGAGGGCGTGCGGGGGGTGAGCGGGCGCTTTCTCTACCACGACGGCGCCCTGCCGCGGATCGACCGCATCGACCGCGACCAGCCCGACCATGCGGGCTACAACCCCGCGCTGTCGGGCCTGAACCTCAACCACAACCGCGTGTTTTTCGAATGGCGCCGGGCCGGGGGCGACTGGGCCTTTGCGCTGGACGCCCGCGGCGAACGCTTCGTGCCCGCCGTGCGCATGGCCACGGTGACGGCGGCCCGGCGCGAGGCGCCGGTCTTCACCTACAGGGCGGGCCCGGATCAGGACCGCTGGACGGTCGCCACCGGCGCCCTGGGCAAGGGCGGCAGCCGCTGGCTGCCGGTGCGGCACCCCGGGGTCTATGCGGCGGATGCCTTCCGTTCGCTGGCCCGCGCGCAGGGCATCGACCTGCCCGATCCCGCCGCCGTCGCGCGCCTGCCGCAAGGCACCGGGCTGGCCGGAACCGCCAGCCCGGCCCTGCCCGAGGTGCTTCGCGACATGCTCAAGTTCTCCACCAACCTGACGGCCGAGGTGGTGGGGCTGACCGCCTCGGGGGCGGGGTCGCTGCGCGCCTCGGGCGACCTGATGGCCGACTGGGCGCGGCTGCGGCTGGGGGCGACGGGGCGGCTGGTGGACCATTCCGGCCTGGGCGGCGCCTCGCGGATCAGCGCCGCGGCGATGTCGGCGGCGCTGTCGGCGGGGCGGGCGGGGTTGCTGCCCGGCCTTCTGAAGGACCACGGCATGCGCGACGCCGAGGGCAAGCCGATCGAGGGGCACCCGGTGCGGGTGGTGGCCAAGACCGGCACGCTGAACTTCGTCTCGGGGCTGGCGGGCTATGTCATCCCGCCGGGCGGGCGGATGCTGAGCTTCGCCATCTTCTGCGCCGACATCGCCCGCCGCGACGCCCTGCGCGAGGCGGAACGCGAGGAGCCGCCCGGCGGCACCGCCTGGTCGACGCGCGCCCGCGCGTTGCAGGCGCAGCTCGTCAGCCGGTGGGCCGGGATGTTCGGCTGACGGGCTTGTCCCTTTCGCACATGCAGGTTCCGGTCCGGGGCATTGAACCGCCCCGGACCTGCCCTTTTCACATGCCCGCCCAGAAGGCCGCCATCTGCCAGACCAGCGGCACGCCGAGGATCAGCATGAAGGGAAAGGTCACGCCCAGGCTCGTCGTCAGCCAGATCGAGGGGTTCGCCTCGGGGAAGGTCGCCCGCACCGCCGCCGGCGCGTCGATGTAGGAGGCCGAGGCCGCCACCGCCCCCAGCACGAAGGCCGACCCCACCGGCAGCCCCGCGGCGGTGGCAAGTCCGGTGGCGACGAACCCGTGCACCATCGGCATCGCCAGGCCAAAGGCCACCATCCGCCCACCGACCCGGGCGAAGTCCCGCAACTGGCGGGCGGCGGTCATGCCCATCTCCAGCAGGAACAGCACCAGCACGCCGCGGAACAGGTCGACGAAGAAGGGGGACACCCGGTCGAAGTTCTTCTCGCCGATCGCCGCCCCGATGACGAGGCCGCCGCCCAAGAGCAGCAGGCCCCGCCCCCGCAGCGTTTCCGACAGGATCGCCCCCAGCGACCCGCCCGCCCCGCCGTCGGCCCGCGCCAGCGCCAGCCGCCCGTAGAACAGCGCGACCAGGATGCCCAGTTCCATCAGCGCGATCAGGCCCGTCACATAGCCCTCCATCGGCGTGCCCATGCTTTCGGCATAGGACCGCGACACCACGAAGGTGACCGACGAGACCGAGCCATACAGCGCCGCCACCCCGCAGGCGTTGCGGATGTCCAGCCCAAGCACATGCCGCGCCACGAGGAAGGCGCCCGCGGGCAGGCCCAGGATCAGCACCGCGGTGACCCCCAGGGCCGCGGGCAGGGCCGAGAGGTCCGAGGTCACAAGCTCTCGCCCGCCCTGCAGGCCGATGGAGAACAGAAGGAAGATCGCGAAGATCTTGATGACCGGTTCGGGGATTTCCAGGTCGGACCGGACCAGCGTGGCCAGCATGCCCAGCAGGAAGGCGAGCGTGATCGGCGAGATCAGGTTTTCGATCAGGATGGCGGTGTCCATTTTGTCCCTCGGGGTTCGTTGTGCGGTGGGCTTGTGGCGGAGCTGAATTGAGAAGTGAAACGCAAAGTATGTATTGCACTGATCGCTTTTGTGAATGAATATCGCCCCATGCCTGAAATTGCCCTGCTGCGCACCTTCCTGATGCTGGCCGAAACCCGCAGCTTTTCCCGCACCGGGGCGCGGGTCGGGCGGTCGCAGTCGGCGGTGTCGGCCCAGGTGCGGCGGCTGGAGGACGCGCTGGGCCACCGCCTGCTGGAACGCGACACGCGCAACGTGGCACTGACCGCGGAGGGCGAACGGCTGCTGCCGCATGCCCGCGCGCTGGTCGGCGCGGCGGATGCGATGCTGGCCCGGTTCCGCGCGCCGGACCTGACGGGCGAGGTGCGCTTCGGCGCGCCCGAGGATTTCGCCTCGGCCTACCTGCCGGATATCCTTGCATCTTTCGCCCGGGCGCATCCGCAAGTGCGGCTGAAGGTGGCCTGCCAGCTGACGCTGCCGCTGGTGACGGCCTTCGAGGCGGGCGCGCTGGATGTGGCCGTGGTCAAGCAGGACCCCGGCCACCCCTGGCCCGGGGCACGGCCCCTCTGGCGCGAAAGGCTGGTCTGGGTCGCGGCGCCCGACCTGCCTGTCACGGCGGCCGAAGCGCCGTCGCCGCTGCCCCTGGTCCTGTCGCCCGATCCTTGCGTCTACCGCCGCCGCACGCTCGCGGCACTTGCCGCGGCGCATCTGCCGGGGGCCGAGGTCTATGCCTCGCCGTCCTTCGCCGGGCAGGCGGCGGCGGTGCGGGCGGGTCTGGGCTATGCGGTGATGCCGCGGGCGATGGTGCCCGGGGGGCTGGCGGTGCTGGAGGACTGGCCGCCGCTGGACGAGGCGGAAATCGCGCTGCTGACCGCCGCGCGGCCCGCGCCCGCGGTGGCCGCGCTGGCCCAGCATGTCGCCGAGGAAAGCCTGCGGCGGCGCGGCTGACTACTTGAGCTGGCTGTCCTTGGACCGGCGCCGGTTGATCCCGCCGCGCTGCGCGGGCCGCGCGTCGCGCGCGCCCTGGCAGTCGATGCAGAGCTTGACCCCCGGCAGGGCGGCGCGCCGCGCCGCGGGGATCGGCTCGCCGCATTCGGCGCAATGGGTCAGGCTTTCGCCCACGAGCGGTTTGCGCAGCGCCTGAAGGCGCGCCAGTTCGTCGGCGATCGAGGCGTCGATCTGGTCGTTCACCGCCCCGTCCTGCGCCCAGCCGCCCGCCATGGAATGCCCCCCTCTGCCGCGCGCCGCGGATCATCTCACGCGGACCCGCCGCCGGACAAGGGCCTCCCCTCCCCCTCGTGGGGAGGGGAGGGGGGCCTCTCCGCCGGGCCGGGCACCCCCCCACCCTCTCCCTCCCCCACCAGGGGGGAGGGAAGCACCCGCGCCGCCGCGGTTCCGCAAGCCCCGCCTGCCGGATGTCTCAGCCTTCGGTCGGTGCCCCGAAGCGGGCCAGCATCCGGTCCCTGATCTGGTCGCGCGCCTGGCGGTAGGCCGACAGCTTGGCCTCGCGCCCGTCGCCCAGGCCCGTGGGGTCGAGGATCGGCCAGTATTCCACCACGAGGTGGTGATAGCGCGTAAGCTCCAGCGCCTTGCGCTGGCTGGCGGGCGACAGGGCGACGATCAGGTCGAACTGCGACAGGTCATCGCCCCATTGCTCCATCTCCTCGAAGGACCGCGACCGGTGGCGGGACAGCTCGATCCCCATCTCCTGGCAGACCGCGATGGAAAAGCCGTCGATTTCCATGTCGTTGCGCACGCCCGCCGACTGCACATAGGCGCGCTGGCCGTACATCTTCTTCATCAGCCCCTCGGCCATGGGGGACCGCACGGCGTTGTGGTCGCAGCAGAACAGCACCGACTGGGGGAAATCGCCCAAGCTCAGCCCCAGTGCAGGACGCAGATCAGCGTGAACAGTCGGCGCGCGGTGTCGATGTCGACCTCGGCCTTGCCCTCCAGCCGTTCCTGCAGCACGCGGGCGCCTTCGTTGTGGATGCCGCGGCGGGCCATGTCGATCGCCTCGATCTGGCTGGGCGGCAGGCGCCTGACCGCGTCGAAGTAGCTTTCGCAGATCTGGAAGTAGTCCTTCACCACCTGCCGGAAGGGGCCGAGCGACAAGAGGAAGTCGGTCACCTTGTCGCCGCCCTCGGTCGCCAGCGCGAAGACCAGCCGCCCGTCGCGGATCGCCAGCCCCAGCCGGTAGGGCCCGGGCGGGGCGGCGCGGCCGTCGCGGGGGGGCGGGGCGAAGCGGTTGTCCTCCAGCAGGTCGAAGATCGCCACGCGGCGTTCCTGCTCGATCTCGGGCGTGGGCCGCCCGAGGCCGCGCTCGTCGATCTCGATGTGGCAGAGGCGGGACATGCGCGGCCGGGGGGCGGAAGGACCGCCGAGTGATGCCCGACAGGCGCGGGCGCGGCAAGGGGGCCGCGGCGCGGCGGGTCAGTCCCGCGGCGCGCCTCCGGCAAAGCGGTTGCCGTGGCGATGGTCGCAGGGCGCCTCCTGCATCTGCAGGTGCAGCTGGCCGCCGGTGTAGGGATGCGCGCGGGCGAGGTCCTCGTCAAAATCGATGCCGAGCCCCGGCGCCTCGGGCGGGATGATGTAGCCGTCTTCCCAGCGGATCGTGTTGCGGATCAAGGCGAGGTGGAAGGCGCCGCCGGTCTCGATGGTTTCCGCGATCAGGAGGTTCGGGATCGAGGCGGCAAGGTGGACGTTGGCCGCCCATTCCACCGGGCCCGCGTAGAGGTGCGGCGCCATCTCGGCGTTGAAGATCTCGGCCATCGCGCTGATCTTCTTGGCCTCCCAGATGCCGCCCACGCGGCCGAGCGCGGGCTGCAGGATCTTGACCCCTCCGGCGCGCAGCAGGGTGCCGAATTCGGCCTTGGTGGTCAGGCGCTCTCCGGTAGCCAAGGGCACGCGGACGTGGGCCGCGACTTCCGCGAATTCCAGCAGGTTGTCGGGCGGGATCGGTTCCTCGTACCAGAGCGGGTTGAAGGGTTCGATCTCGCGCCCCAGCCGGATCGCGCCCGGCGTGGTGAACTGGCCATGCGTGCCGAACAGAAGGTCCGCCCGGTCGCCCACGGCCTCGCGGATCGCCTTGCAGAAGGCGACCGAGCGGGTGATGTCGGACATCGCCGGTTCATGCCCGCCGCGGATCGTGTAGGGGCCCGCGGGGTCGAACTTGACGGCGGTGAAGCCCATGTCCACATAGCGCGCCGCCGCCTGCGCGTTCATGTCGGGGTCCACCCAGAAGCGGGCGAAGTCCTGCCCCGGCTGCGGGTAGAGGTAGGTATAGGACCGGATGCGGCCGTTCATCCGGCCGCCCAGCAGCGCCCAGACGGGCCGGTTGCGGGCCTTGCCCAGGATGTCCCAGCAGGCGATCTCCAGCCCCGCAAAGGCGCCCATCACGGTGGGATCGGGGCGCTGGGTGAAGCCCGACGAATAGGCGCGGCGGAACATCAGCTCGATGTTTTCCGGGCTTTCGCCCTCCATGTGGCGCTGGAACACGTCCTCGATCACCGCGGCCATCGCCTTCGGCCCCACGGTCGAGGCGTAGCATTCGCCGTAGCCGGTGATGCCGTCGTCGGTGGTGAGCCGGGGGAAGATCCAGTAGCGGCCGCCCCAGCCGGGGCTGGGCGGGGCGACGGTGAAGATCTCGAGCTGCTTCAGGCGCATCGCGGTCTCCTTTGCACGGCGGCGGAGCGGGGGCTGCGCGTGCCCGCACTCCCTTGGGGGAGTCAGGCCAGGATGAAGGGCGGGGATGTGCAAGGTTGCGCGCTTCCGCGCGGCACTTGCTCCGAAGGAATGTCGGTTTCGTGCAAGCTCATGCGGGAAACCGGGCAAGGGCCGCGGCGAAGACCGGGGCATCGACGTTGCCGCCCGAGGCGATGGCGATGACATCGGGCGCGTCGAAAGCCCGCGGGTGGACCAGAGCCGCTGCCAGCGCCACCGCGCCGCCGGGCTCCAGCACCAGCTTGAGGTGGCGGAAGGCCAGCGCCATGGCGTGCAGCGCCTGGTCGTCGGTGACCGTCAGCCCGGGCCCCGCGAGGCGTGCAAGGATGGGCAGCGTCAGGCGGCCGGGTGTGGGCGTCAGGATCGCGTCGCAGAGCGACCCCGTCGTCTGCGCGTTGCGCTGCGGCCTGCCTGAGGCAAGCGAGCGGGCCATGTCGTCGAAGCCTTCGGGTTCCACCGTGCGGACGCGGAAACCCGGGTCGTCGGCCAGCGCCAGCGCGATGCCCGACGACAGTCCGCCGCCGCCGCAGCAGACCGCGATCTCGGCCGCCGCGATGCCCGCAGCCCGGGCCTGGGCGGCGAGTTCGAGGCCGACGGAGGCCTGTCCGGCAATCACCTCGGGGTCGTCGTAGGGCGGCAGCATGATGCGGTCGCCCCGCGCGCGTGCGGCCACGGCCTCGCGGTCCTCGGTCGCGCGGTCGTAGAGCAGGAGGTCGCCGCCCAGCGCCCGGGTGCCCGCGATCTTGGTCTGCGGCGCGTCGGCGGGCATCACGATCAGCGCGCTGGCGCCGTGGCGGGCGGCGGCCAGCGCCACGCCCTGCGCGTGGTTGCCCGAGGACAGCGCGATGACGCCGCGGGCGCGGTCCTGCGCCGACAGGGCGGACACGGCGGCCCAGGCGCCGCGGAACTTGAAGGACCCGGTGTGCTGCAGGCATTCGGCCTTGACCCAGACCCGGCGGCCCGCCAGCGCGTCGAGCGCGGGCGCCGACAGCAGCGGCGTCAGCCTTGCGTGGCCCTCGAGCCGCCGCGCCGCGGCCTGGATGCGGGCGAGGTCGGTCATGCGCAGGCCTTCAGGAAGGCGCGGATCGCCGCCAGGCTTTCGGGCTCGTCGAGGAAGGGGACATGGCCGCGGCCGGGCACCTCGGCGCGGATCATGTCGGGGCGGCGGCGCGCCATCTCGTCCGCCGTGGCGGGCGACAGAAGGTCGGACCCCGCGCCGCGGACCAGCGCCAGCGGCAGCCCTGCGGCGGCGTCGAACAGGGGCCAGAGGTCGGCGGGCGGCGCGTCGAAGGCGGCCAGGAAGGCGTCGCGCAGGGCGGGATCATAGCGGATGTCCAGCCCCTGCGGCGTCTGCCGCCACAGCCTTTGCGCCTCGGCCAGCCAGCGGTCGGGCGAAACCCCGGAAAAGCCCGGCGACCGGGCCAAGGCCGCGGCCATCTCGGCATGGGTCCGGGCGGCGGGGGCGCGGCCGACGTAGTCCCTGATGCGCTCCAGCCCCGCCCGCTCGATGACCGGGCCGATGTCCACCTGGCACAGCCCCCGCAGCCGCGCCCGCGCCGTGGCCGCCAGCACCATCCCGATCAGCCCCCCGCGCGAGGTGCCGATCAGCGCCGCCCGCGCCAGGCCCAGATGGTCAAGCAGCGCCAGCGCGTCGGCGGCCTCGGTCGCGATGGTGTAGGTGGCGGCCCCTGACCAGCCCGACCCGCCGCGGCCGCGACAGTCCATGCGGATCAGCCGCACCCCCGACAGCTGCGACGCCAGCGCGTCGAAGTCGTCGCCCGCCCGCGTCAGGCCCGCGAGGCAGAGGACCGGCAGCCCCGCGCCCTGATCGGTGTAGGCAAGCGGCGTGCCGTCTGGGGCGGGAAAGCGGCGCATGGGCGGCCTGTGAGGCGGGGCTGCGTCACGCTAGCGCGGACGCCGCTGCCGCGAAAGAGGCGGGGCGCGGAAGGGGCGCGTCGGCTTGAAGCCGGGGGCCCCGTCCACTACACCCCGTCGCGATGGCGGAGGCGCGGATGGCGGAGGCGACCGAGGACAGGGCGAAGAGCCGCCGCGTGGGGGCGCTGCGGGGCCTGGTGCCGTTTGCGCGGCCCTATGCGGGCCAGTTCGCGCTGGCCACCGGCGCGCTGGTGCTGACGGCGGCCGTGTCGCTGGTGCTGCCGCTGGCGGTGCGCCGCGTGGTCGACGGCTTTGCCGCCGACAATGCCCGCCTGCTGGACCAGTATTTCGCCGCCGCACTCGGGATCGCCGTGCTGCTCGCGCTGGGGACGGGACTGCGCTACTGGCTGGTCACCCGGCTGGGCGAGCGGATCGTGGCCGACATCCGCCGTGCGGTCTTCGACAAGGTCGTGGGCCTTTCGCCGCAGGTGTTCGAGCGGCTGCACACCGGCGAGATCGTCAGCCGCATCACCACCGACACGACGCTGATCCTGTCGGTGATCGGCTCGTCGGTCTCCATCGCCATGCGCAACGCGCTGATGCTGGCGGGCGGGCTGGTGGCGCTGTTGCTGACCTCGGGCAAGCTGACGGGCCTCGTGCTGCTGATCGTGCCCGCGGTGATCGTGCCCATCGTCGTCATGGGCCGACGCCTGCGGCGCCTGAGCCGCGAGAACCAGGACCTGATCGCCGCCTCGTCGGCGCGGGCGGCCGAGGACCTGGGCGCGGTCGCGACCGTGCAGTCCTTCACCCACGAGGGCGCCAGCCGGGCGGCCTTTGGCGGGGTGACGCTGCGGTCGCTGGACAGCGCCTTCGCCCGCGTCACCACGCGGGCGGCGATGACGGTGATCGTGATCCTGCTGACCTTCAGCGGCATCGTCGGCGTGCTGTGGGTGGGCGCGCGCGACGTGCAGGCGGGGGTGATGAGCCCCGGCGAGCTGGTGCAGTTCCTGATCTATGCGGTGATGGTGGCGGGGTCGGTGGGCGCGCTGTCGGAAATCTGGGGTGAGGTGCAGCGGGCCGCGGGCGCGACCGAGCGGCTGGTCGAGCTTCTGAACACGACCGACCCGGTGCAGGACCCGCGCCAGCCGGTGCCGCTGGCGCGGCCCGTGCGGGGGGCGGTGGCCTTCGAGGGCGTGAGCTTCCGCTATCCCGCGCGGCCCGAGGTCGCGGCGCTGGAAGGCTTCGACCTGACCGTGGCCCCGGGCGAGACGGTGGCGCTGGTCGGACCTTCGGGCGCGGGCAAGACGACGGTGTTCCAGTTGTTGCAGCGGTTCTACGACCCGCAGGCCGGGCACATCCGGCTGGACGGCACCGACATCGCCGCCATGGCGCGGGGCGATTTCCGCCGGGCCATCGCGCTGGTGCCGCAGGATCCGGTGATCTTTGCCGCCAGCGCGCGGGACAACATCCGCTTCGGCCGGCCCGAGGCGTCCGACACCGAGGTCGAGGCGGCGGCGCGGGCGGCGGCGGCGCATGACTTCCTGGCCGCGCTGCCGCAGGGCTACGACACCTATGTCGGCGAACGCGGGGTGATGCTGTCGGGCGGGCAGAAGCAGCGCACCGCGATCGCCCGCGCGATCCTGCGGGATGCGCCGGTGCTGCTGCTGGACGAGGCGACCAGCGCGCTGGATGCCGAAAGCGAACGCGCGGTGCAGGCGGCGGTGGACCGGCTGCGGCAGGGGCGCACGACGCTGGTCGTGGCGCACCGGCTGGCCACCGTGAAGGGCGCCGACCGCATCGTGGTGCTGGACGGCGGCCGGATCGTGGCGCAGGGCACGCATGACGCGCTGGTGGCGCAGGGCGGGCTCTACGCGCGGCTCGCGCGGTTGCAGTTCACCGAGGGGCTGGCGGCGGAGTAGACGGTTTCTTGCAAGGACACCGCGCCGGAAACCTGACAGGTTTCCGGCGGCGCCCGGTGACGTGGCGTAGCAGCCGGGCACGAGGCTTGCCGCAGCGGCCGCAAGACCTCATCTTGTCGCATGAACCCGCCGGGACAGGCGGGACCGTGTTCAGGGGGAGGGTGCGCCATGGGCGCTTTCGCGTCGGTCGCCGACCGCAATGCCATCGAAGGGCAGATGCCCTGGGCCGACCGCAAGGTCGCCCGCACCATGCACGAATTCCTGACCCGGGCGCGCGACAGGCACGGCGCCAAGGCGGCGATCTCGTTCCAGCTTCTGTCCGGCCCCGCGACCAAGTCCGAGACGCTGAGCTGGGCCCAGCTGCACGGACGCGTCACGCAGGCGGCGAACCTGTTCCATGCCTTGGGCGTGGGGCAGGGCGACGTGGTGGCCTATGTGCTGCCCAACTGCATGGAAACCGCGGTGACGCTGGTCGGCGGCGCGGTGGCGGGGATCGTCAACCCGATCAACCCGCTGCTGGAGCCCGAACAGATCGCGGCGATCCTGCGCGAGACCAGGGCCAAGGTCGTGGTCACCCTGCGCGCCTTCCCCAAGACCGACCTCGCGCAGAAGGTGGCCGCGGCGGTCAAGCTGGCGCCCGGCGTCAAGACGGTGCTGGAGGTGGACCTGGCACGCTACCTCAGCCCGCCCAAGTCCTGGATCGTCCGGCTGATCCGGCCCAAGAACCCGGTGGCGCATTCGGCCGTGGTCAAGGATTTCAACGCCGAATGCGCGCGGATGCCTGCGGACCGGCTGACCTTTGCCGATGCCCCCGCCGACCGCGTGGCGGCCTACTTCCACACCGGCGGCACCACCGGCATGCCCAAGGTGGCGCAGCACAAGGTGTCGGGCATGGTCTACAACGGCTGGCTGGGCGCGACGCTGATGTTCCAGCCGTCCGACGTGGTGATGTGCCCGCTGCCGCTGTTCCACGTCTTTGCCGCCTATCCGATCCTGATGTCGATGATCGGGTCGGGCGCGCATGTCGTCTTTCCGACGCCGCAGGGCTATCGGGGCGAGGGGGTGTTCGACAACCTCTGGAAGCTGATCGAACGGTGGAAGGTCACCTACCTGATCACCGTGCCGACGGCGTTGTCGGCGCTGATGCAGCGGCCGATCAACGCCGATGTCTCGACCGTGCGCGGCGCCTTCTCGGGGTCTTCCGCCCTGCCGCTGGAGCTGTATGCGCGGTTCGAGAAGGCCACCGGCGTGCAGGTCATCGAGGGCTACGGGCTGACGGAATGCACCTGCCTCGTGTCCTGCAACCCGCCCGACGGGAACAAGAAGATCGGGTCCGTGGGCATCCCGCTGCCGTACACCGATGTGCGCATCCTGCAGAAGACGCCCGAGGGCTTCCGCGACTGCGCGGTGGACGTGGTGGGGGAAATCTGCGTCGCCAATCCCGGGGTTTTCGAGGGCGCGACCTATACCGAGGCCGACAAGAACCGTGACCTCTTCGCCGAAGGGCGCTTCCTGCGCACCGGCGACCTCGGGCGGCTGGATGCGGACGGCTACCTCTACATCACTGGCCGCGCCAAGGACCTGATCATCCGCGGCGGCCACAACATCGACCCCGCGCTGATCGAAGAGGCGCTGATGGGCCACCCGGCGGTGGCCTTCGTGGGCGCCATCGGCCAGCCCGACGCCCATGCGGGCGAGCTGCCCTGCGCCTATGTGGAACTGGTCAAGGGCGCCACGGCCACGCCGGCCGAGCTGTCGGCCTTCGCGGCCGAAAAGATCGCCGAGCGCGCCGCCCTGCCCAAGCATGTCGAAATCCTGCCCGAACTGCCCAAGACCGCCGTCGGCAAGGTGTTCAAGCCCGACCTGCGCCGCAGGGCGATCACCCGGGTCTTCGACGCGGCCCTGGCCGAGGCGGGGATCGAGCAACGGGTGTCGGATGTGGTCGAAGACAGGAAGCTGGGCCTGGTCGCCCGGATCGGTCCCGCCGTCCGCGCCGACGACGCGCGGGTACAGGCCGTGCTGGGGCAGTTCACCACGCGCTGGACGCCGATGGCCTGACCTGCGGCCGGGGCCGCGGAAATCCTTGCGGAGATCGCGTCCTCCCCTTCAAGATGGCGGCAAAACGCTTGCACGGAGGGATTCGGGATGAAGATCATGGCGGCCGTTGCGGCCCTGGCCCTGGCGGGCCCGGCACTGGCGCAGACGTCGACGACGATGTATTCGTACAAGCACTGGGAAGTGGAATACATCCAGTTCGACGACGGCACCGTGGCCTGCCTGGCCGAGGTGGATGCCACGACGGACAGCTTCTCGGTCTGGTACTACCAGGACGGCACCTTCCGGTTGCAGTTCTACTCGACCGACTGGGAATTCGGCGACACCGGCGACACCGCCGACCTGCAGGTGCAGATCGACCGCCGGACGCCCTGGACGCTGACCAGTGCCGATCTCTACAAGAATTCGGTCCTGTTCAACATCCCCGACGGCGACGCCGGCGTGCGCTTCCTTGTCGAGGTCGCCAAGGGCAACCGGCTGTACCTCTACACCGCCGACGGTCAGGGGGTGAAGGACTACTCGCTGGCCGGGTCGCGCGCCTCGATGGACGTGATGATCGAGTGCGGCAACAGCATCAGTTCCAGCGGGAACCCGTTCAACTGACCGCGGAGCGGGGCTTCCCCGGCGTCCGCTGCACCGGTCCCGCGGCGTCTGATGCAGATTGCGTGCGGCTGGCGGTCAATCCGCATCAGGAAGCCGACCGCAGGCCGCGCACCGCCCGGCGGTAGGCGGCCAGGATTTCCGCACGGCGGATGTGGCGGCCGTCCCGCACCATGTGGCGGCCGGCAGACCAGACCTGGGCGACCATCCCGCGGTCGCCCGCGAAGGCGAAGCTGTCGAGGATCGTGTCGCCGGTCAGGCCCTCTAGGTCCGTGTGCCCCGTGTCGAAGGCCAGCAGGTCCGCCCAGGCGCCCGGGGCGATGCGGCCCGCGTCGCGGCCCGAGGCCTGTGCGCCGCCCCTGGCGGCGGCCTCCCACAGCCTCCGCCCGGTCGACAACTCGGCCGTCGCCAGCGCCGCACGGCTGTGGTCGCGCAGGCGCTGGGTGGTGTCGAGCTGCCGCAGTTCCTCGGCCAGCGCGATGCGGATGTTGCTGTCGGACCCCAGCGCCACCGCGCCACCGGCACCGAACCAGCGCAGCCCGTCGAAGATGCCGTCGCCGAGGCTCGCCTCGGTCAGCGGGCAGAGGCCCGCGACCGCACCTGTGCGCGCCAGCGCCCGCGTCTCTGACGGGCGCATCTGCGTCAGGTGGATCAGGCTCCAGCGCGGGCCAAGGTCGAGGTTCGCCTCTGCCCAGGCCGCGGGGCGGGCACCCAGCGCCGCCTGCACCTCGGCCACCTCGCCCACCGTCTCGGCCAGGTGCATGTGCACCGGCGCCCCGGGCCGCAGTGCGGCCAGCGCGGGCAGGTCCTCGGGCGGCACGGCACGCAGGGAATGGGGCGCGACGCCCAGCACGGTATCGGCGGGCAGGGGCACCAGCGCCTGCGCCGCTGCCTCGACCAGACGGGCAAAGCGGTCGGGCGGGTTGCCGAAGCGTCTTTGCCCCGGACCCAAGGGCCGCCCGTCCAGCCCGCCGAAGCGGTAGGCGACCGGCAGCAGCGTCAGCCCCATGCCGCTGGCTTCCGCCGCCGCCGCCACGCGGGCCGACATCTCGGCGAGGTCGGCGTAGGGCTGCCCGTCGGGCGCGTGGTGCAGGTAGTGGAACTCGACCGAGGCGCCGAAGCCCGCCTCGAGCATCTCCATCTGCACGAAGGCGGTGATGGCCTGCACCTGGTCGGGCGTCAGCAGCTCCAGAAAGCGGAACATGAGCTGCCGCCAGGTCCAGAACGAATCGGAGGGCTGCGTGCCCCTGCGTTCGGTCAGCCCGGCCATCGCGCGCTGGAAGGCGTGGGAATGGCCGTTGGCGGGCGCGGGCACCAGCGCGCCCAGGCGCAGCGCGCCGGCGGGCGCGGGGCCGGACGCCACGCCGGCGATGCGGCCCGCGGCGTCGACCGTGACCGTCACGTCGCGCGCCCAGCCAATCGGCAGAAGCGCCTGTTGCGCGTGGAGGGTCTGCATCGGCGGCTCCGGCTTGACAGGCAATATGTGCAGACATATTACACGCCCATGCGCGCCGGACAAGAGCCCCTCCTGCTGACCGACGCCGTCGTGGCGACCCTGGGGCCCGCCGGTGTGGTGGCGCCCGGGGCGGTGCTGGTGCAGGGCGACCGCATCCTGTGGACCGGCCCGCAGGCCGAGGCGCCCGCCCGCGGGCATCGCGTGGCGCTGGAGGGCCGGCTGGTCACGCCCGGGCTGATCGACTGCCATACCCA
>CAZCPY010000080.1:0-1281 GCA_964499865.1 uncultured Rhodobacterales bacterium
AGTTGTGACAGGCCGACGACACCCCCGACCTCGATGTCCCCGCCCCAGACCGCGCCCCCAAGGAACCCCCGTGCCACCGGCGCCCTGCCTCCCCCCGAACCCCGCGGCCCTGCCGCTCATCCTGCAACGCTTGACGCCCAAAGGCGCTTCGGCCCATGTATGCCCCTGTATAGCGCGGCCCGGACGGGGGATCATCCCCTATTTTGTGGGCTGCTCCCCGGTGACCGCATGATCCTGCTGATCGACAACTACGACAGCTTTACCTGGAACCTCGTCCACTATCTGGGCGAACTGGGCGCCGAGGTCGAGGTGGTGCGCAACGACGCGCTGGACGTGCAGGCCGCCATGGCGCTGCGGCCCGCGGCCATCGTCCTGTCGCCCGGGCCCTGCGACCCCGCGCAGGCGGGCATCTCGATCCCGCTGACCCGCGCCGCGGCGGGCGCCGGCGTGCCGCTGCTGGGCGTATGCCTCGGCCACCAGACCATCGGCGAGGCCTTCGGCGGCCGCGTGATCCGCTGCCACGAGATCGTGCACGGCAAGATGGGCACCATGCACCACGAAGGGAAAGGCGTCTTCGCAGGGCTTCCCTCGCCCTTCCAGGCCACGCGCTACCATTCGCTGGTGGTCGAACGCGCCAGCCTGCCGGCCGGGCTCGAGGTCACCGCCTGGCTGGAGGACGGCACGATCATGGGCCTGCGCCACCGCAGCCTGCCCATCGAGGGCGTGCAGTTCCACCCCGAGTCGATCGCCTCCGAACACGGCCACGCGCTTCTGCGCAACTTCCTGACGCTGGCGCAGGTCGCCGCATGAGCCGGCTGAAGCCGCTGATCGGCACCGCCGCCGAACGCCCGCTGACGCGGGCCGAGGCGGAGGCCGCCTTCGACGCGCTGTTCGAGGGCGAGGCGACGCCCGCACAGGTGGGCGGCTTCCTGATGGCGCTGCGCACGCGGGGCGAGACGGTGGACGAACTCGCCGCCGCAGCCAGCGTGATGCGCGCCAAGTGCCATCCGGTGAAGGCGCCCGCGGGGGCGATGGACATCGTGGGCACCGGCGGCGACGGCAAGGGCACGCTGAACATCTCGACCGCCACGGCGCTGGTCGTCGCGGGCGCAGGCGTGCCGGTGGCCAAGCACGGCAACCGCAACCTGTCGTCCAGGTCGGGGGCGGCGGACGCGCTGACCGAACTGGGGCTGAACGTCATGGTGGGCCCCGAGGTGGTGGAACGCTGCCTGACGGAAGCCGGGATCGGCTTCATGATGGCGCCGATGCACCATCCGGCGA
>CAZCPY010000080.1:1291-14306 GCA_964499865.1 uncultured Rhodobacterales bacterium
TCCGGCGATGCGGCATGTGGGGCCGGTGCGGGCCGAACTTGGCACAAGGACGCTGTTCAACCTTCTGGGCCCGCTGACAAATCCGGCCGGGGCGAAACGCCAGCTGACCGGCGCCTTCGCGCCGCGCTGGCTCGAGCCGATGGCGCAGACCCTGCAGGCGCTGGGGTCCGAGGCCGCCTGGCTGGTGCATGGCGCCGACGGCACCGACGAATGCTCGATCGCGGGCGAAACCGCGGTCGTGGCGCTGGAAGGCGGCCGCCTGCGCCGCTTCTCCCTGCACCCCGAGGCGGCAGGGCTGCCGGTCCACCCGTTCGAGGCGATCCTGGGCGGCACGCCGGCCGACAACGCCGCGGCACTGCGCCGCCTGCTGGCGGGCGAGACCGGGGCCTACCGCGATGCGGTGCTGCTGAACGCCGCCGCCGCGCTGATGGTGGCGGGCGTGGCGGGCGACCTGCCCGAGGGCGTGGCGCGCGCCGCCGAAAGCCTGGACGGCGGCGCCGCGCAGGCCAGGCTCGACGCCCTGGTGCGCCTCACGAACCTCTGAACCGCCTTCCCCTTCCCGCCCGTCTGCTTCATCTTGGCTGAAATACCCCGGGGTCCGGGGCAGCGCCCCGGGGCGTGTCGCCGGGACCGCCGCATCAGGATACCGACGAACCCGATGACCATCCTCGACCGCATCCGGGCCTACAAGCTCGACGAGATCGCCGCCCGCAAGGCCGCGCGCCCGCTGGCCGATCTGGAAGACGCCGCCCGCGCCGCCCCCCCGCCCCGCGGCTTTGCCCGGGCGCTGACGCAGGCCGCGGCCAAGGGCTATGGCCTGATCGCCGAGATCAAGAAGGCATCGCCCTCCAGGGGCCTGATCCGCGCCGATTTCGACCCGCCCGCGCTCGCCCGCGCCTATGCCGACGGCGGCGCCACCTGCCTGTCGGTGCTGACCGACGGGCCGTCCTTCCAGGGCGACGACGCCTTCCTTGTCGCGGCGCACCGGGCCACCACCCTGCCCTGCCTGCGCAAGGATTTCCTCTACGATCCCTGGCAGGTGGCCGAAGCGCGCGCGCTCGCAGCCGACTGCATCCTGATCATCCTGGCCTCGGTCTCCGACGCGCAGGCGGCGGAGCTTGAGGCGGCGGCGGGGGACTGGGGGATGGACGTGCTGCTCGAGGTCCACGACCGGGCCGAACTGGACCGGGCCGCGCGCCTGACCTCGCCCTTGGTGGGCATCAACAACCGCAACCTGCACAGCTTCGAGGTCACGCTGCAGACCACCCGCGACCTGGCGCGCCATGTGCCGGAAGACCGGCTGATCGTGTCGGAATCGGGCCTGTTCACGCCCTCCGACCTGGCCGAGATGGCCCGCTACGGCGCCCGCTGCTTCCTGATCGGCGAGGCGCTGATGCGCCAGGCGGACGTCGCCGCCGCCACCCGCGCGATCCTGGCGCAGCCCGCCGCGCAGGGGGGCCTCTGAGATGGCGCTGTCGCATCTGGATGCGCAGGGGCAGGCGCAGATGGTGGATGTGACGGCCAAGGCCGTGACCGACCGTCTGGCGGTTGCGGAAGGCGCGCTGCGCATGGCGCCTGAGACGCTGGCGCTGGCGCTGTCGGGGCAGGCAAGGAAGGGCGACGTTCTGGGCACCGCCCGGCTGGCGGGCATCATGGCCGCCAAGCGCACCGCCGACCTGATCCCGCTCTGCCACCCCCTGCCGATCAGTCAGGTGACCATCGACATCACCCCGGACCCGTCCCTGCCCGGCCTGCGCGTCACGGCTTCGGTGCGCACGACGGGTCGAACGGGGGTGGAGATGGAGGCGCTGACCGCCGTCTCGGTCGCCTGTCTGACGCTCTACGACATGCTCAAGGCGGCCGAGAAGGGCATGGTGATCGAGGCCGTGCGCCTGCTGGCCAAGGAGGGTGGCGCCTCGGGGCGCTACGTGGCGCCGTGATCCCGGTGGCCGAGGCGCAGGCCCGGGTGCTGGCGCTCTGTGCGCCTCTGGCGGCAGAGGCGGTGCCGCTGCGGCAGGCGGCGGGGCGCTGGATGGCGGCGCCTGCGGTGGCGGCGCGCGCCCAGCCGCCCTTTGCCGCCGCGGCGATGGACGGCTATGCGGTCGCAGCGCCGGTCGCGCCGGGCGACCGGCTGCGCGTCACCGGCACGGCGGCGGCGGGCCATGCCTTCGCCGGGGCCGTGGCGCCGGGCGAGGCGGTGCGCATCTTCACCGGCGCGCCGGTGCCCGCGGGGACCGTGCGGCTGGTGATCCAGGAGGACGTGACGGCCGAGGGCGGCAGTGTGGTGATCGGCCCCGCCGTCGATGCAGGCCCCCATGTCCGCGCCGCCGGGCAGGACTTTGCCGCCGGTTTCACCCTGCCCCCCAGGCGGCTGCGCCCCGCCGACCTGGCGCTGCTCGCGGCGATGAACTGCCCCGTCGTGACCGCCGCCCGGCGGCCCGTCGTGGCCATCGTGATGACCGGCGACGAACTGGCGATGCCGGGGGACGACCCGGGGCCCGACATGATCCTCGCCTCGAACGGCTATGGCCTGGCCGCGATGGCCGAGGCCGAGGGCGCGGTCGCCCGCCTGCTGCCGGTCGCGCGGGACACCGAGGCTGCGCTGGCGCAGGCCTTCGACCTGGCCGCGGGGGCGGACCTGATCGTCACCGTGGGCGGCGCCTCGGTCGGCGACCATGACCTGATCGCGCCGGTGGCGGCGCGGCTGGGGATGCAGGCCGCCTTCCACCGGGTCGCACTGCGCCCCGGCAAGCCGCTGCTGGCCGGCCGGCTGCGCGGTGCGGCGCTGCTGGGGCTGCCGGGAAATCCGGTCAGCGCAATTGTTTGCGGGCATCTCTTCATGTTGCCGATGATCCGCGCGCTGCTGGGCGACCCCGACCCGCTGCCCAAGCTGCGGCCCGCACGGCTGGCCGTCGATGTGCCGGAGGCCGGCCCGCGTGCGCATTACATGCGCGCCACCCTGACGGACGGCCCCGACCTTCCCCTGATCGCCCCCGCCCCCCGGCAGGACAGCGCGCTGCTGACGGTGCTGGCCGGGGCCTCGGCGCTGCTGGTGCGCCCGGCGGGCGACGGGGCGCGGGCGGCGGGCAGCCGGGCGGAGTACCTGCCGCCGTAGGTCCGCGCGGAAACGCTTGACACAAAGCAGGAACGCGGGCAGAACAGGAGCGGAACCTATCGGACAGGGGTGGCCGATGCTCACGCGCAAGCAACTGGAACTGCTCGACTTCATCCGCCAGAGGCTGGACCGCGACGGGGTGCCGCCCTCGTTCGACGAGATGAAGGATGCGCTCGACCTGCGGTCGAAATCCGGCATCCACCGCCTGATCACGGCGCTGGAGGAACGCGGCTTCATCCGCCGCCTGCCGCACCGGGCGCGCGCGCTGGAAATCCTGCGCATCCCCGAGGCGATGGAACGCGCGGGCTTCACCCCCCGCGTGGTGGTCGACAACCCGGCCCCCCCGCGCGGCGCGATGCCGGTGGCGGCGGTGGATGCGATGGAACTGCCGGTGATGGGCCGCATCGCCGCAGGCGTGCCGATCGAGGCGATTTCCGAGGTGTCGCACCATGTGGCCGTGCCGGGGTCGATGCTGTCGGGCCGCGGCCAGCACTATGCGCTCGAGGTCAAGGGCGACTCGATGATCGACGCCGGGATCAACGACGGCGACATCGTGGTGATCCGCGAACAGTCCACGGCGGAAAACGGCGACATCGTGGTGGCCCTGGTCGACGAGCAGGAGGCCACGCTCAAGCGCTTCCGCCGCCGCGGCGGCATGATCGCGCTGGAAGCCGCCAACCCCGCCTACGAGACGCGCGTCCTGCCCGACCACAAGGTCCGCGTGCAGGGCCGCCTGGTGGGCCTGATCCGCAGCTACTGACGCGTTTCGTCCGGCGCCCGTCAACGCGGCCATCCCGCGAAACCCCGCCCCGGCCTTGAGCCGGGGCCTCCCCCCCTCACCGGCGCGCGGCCTGATGGGCGGGGTCCCGGGTCAAGCCCGGGACGAGGTTTCCATGAAGTTTCGTTGGCGTCCTGCGAACATCGGCAAAAGGCCGGAAGGTGCGCCTCGCCCTTACACCGTCCCGTGCAGCGGATGCTCCGCCAGGCTCGCGCGCTGGTCGGGGGTCAGGTCCTCCACACTCACCACATAGGTGTGGATCGAGAAGACCACCGCCCCGCTGGCAGGCAGGCGCAGCAGGCACTGGCGTTCGCAGCGGACGAAAGGATAGGCGCGGCGGCCGGTGGCGCGGTCCTGGTCTTCCGGCTGGGGGTTGTGCAGGGGCGCGCGCGAGGCGTTGGCGTTCATCCGCCACAGGGGCGCCTCGGGGCGGACCGCATCCATCAGCCGCTGCACGCGGCGGCCCACGTCCCCGGTGTAGCGGTCTGCCACCGGCCGGTGCATCCGCATCAGCGGGCGGCCGAGTTTCTCGGCCAGGGTCCAGCCCGCCGGAAAGCACAGGATCGCCCCGGTCAGCCGGTGTTCGCCCGTGCCGTCGGGATGCAGCAGGCAGAAGTCCTCCTGCACCAGCCGCCCCAGCACCAGCAGCGGCGGTCCCTCCAGCGGCACCGTCACGCCGTCCGGGCGCCGGGCGTCACGGGGACCGACCTCGAAGCCCAGGGCGGGCAGGCGCGGCAGGACCGTCGCGCGCAGCTCCTCCGCTGCCGCTTCTGCCTCCGGCAGAACGGCATGCACCGCGGCGGGCACGGTGGCGACAAGGCGGTCGCGCTCGGCCATCTGGGGGCCGTAGACCTCGTCAACCGCCAGCCAGTCGGCCATGTCCAGGGGCTGGGTGCCCGGCAGGCGGCGGGTGCGGGGGTCGGCCCAGGGGGCAAGAGGCAGGCGCGGGTGCAGGATCATGCGGCGGGCCTAGCAGGGGCGCGGGCCCCGCGCCAAGACCACAAGCGACACGCCCGTGTCGCGGGCCTGCAAGCGCAGGCCCCGCGAGGGCCGGACAGTCCCTGCAAACGGAGCCCCGCCATGACCGCCCGCCACGCCGACCGTCGCAAGATCGACCCCTTCCGCGGCGCCACCCTGCCCGACGGGACCCTGAACGACGGCGACCGGGTGGAAATCGGCCCGACCGCGCTGGCCTTCGCCGAATGGCGCGCGGCGGAGGTCACGCCGCCGAACCTGCAGGCGATGCGCGAGGGGCGGTGGCGGCGGCTGACGCGAGCGCTGGTGTTGCGTGACTACGGCGGCCTTCTGATGTTCGACCCGATGAACATCCGCTATGCCACCGACACCACGAACATGCAGCTGTGGAACGCCCACAACCCCTTCCGCGCCGTGCTGCTGTGCGCCGACGGGCATATGGTGATCTGGGAATACAAGAACGCGCCGTTCCTGGTGTCCTTCAACCCGCTGATCGCCGAGCTGCGGCACGGTGCCTCGTTCTTCTACTCGATCACCGGCGATCGGGGGGTGGAGGCGGCGGCCTCGTTCGCCGGCCAGGTGGACGAGGTGATGCGGGCGCATGCCGGAACCAACCGGCGGCTGGCGGTGGACAAGATCATGGTCGCAGGGCTCCGCGCGCTGGAAGCCGCGGGCTTCGAGGTGATGGAGGGCGAGGAGGTCACCGAACGCGTGCGCGCCATCAAGGGCCCCGAGGACATCGCCGCCATGCGCTGCGCCCAGGTCGCCTGCGAGGCGGCGATCGCCGGGATGGAGGCCTTCGCCCGCTCCGAAGTGCCCAAGGGCGGCGTGACCGAGGATGCGATCTGGGCAGAGCTGCACCGCGGCAACATCGCGCGGGGCGGCGAGTGGATCGAGACGCGCCTCCTCGCCTCCGGGCCCCGCACCAACCCCTGGTTCCAGGAATGCGGTCCCCGCGTGGTGCAGGACAACGAGATCGTCGCCTTCGACACCGACCTGATCGGCTGCTACGGCATGTGCGTCGACATCAGCCGCACCTGGTGGATCGGCGACGGGCGGCCGACGAACGCAATGGTCAGCGCGTTTCGCCACGCGCAGGACCACATCGCCGGGAACATGGCGCTGATCCGCCCCGGCGTGCCGATCCGCGACCTCGTGTTCAACGGCCACCGGCTGGCGCCGGAATACCACCGGCTCAAGTATTCCTGCCGCATGCACGGCGTGGGGCTCTGCGACGAGTGGCCCTATGTGCCCTACCCCGAGGCTTGGGTGGAGGGGTCCTTCGAGCAGGTGGTGGAAGAGGGGATGACGCTCTGCGTCGAGGCGCTGGTGTCGCCCGAGGGCGGGGATTTCTCGATCAAGCTGGAAGAACAGGTGCTGGTCACCGCCACGGGGGTGGAGAACCTGACGCGCTATCCCTTCGATCCCCGACTTGTCGGAGCCTGATGGGGGGACCGACGCGCGGCCCGCGCAAGGCGGATTTTTGCGAAAAATCCGCGGCGGAAACTTTTCAAGTTTCCGCCGCGGTTTCTTTGCAAGAAACCGGCCGCGGCGCGGGCGCTATTCCCCCTGCACCCCGGTCACGCCGTCCTGCCCCTGCTGCGCCTCGATCTCGCGCCAGCGGGCGACGTTCCGGTTGTGCTCTTCGAGCGTGGCGGCGAAGGCGTGTCCGCCAGTGCCGTCGGCGACGAAGAAGATGAAATCCGTCTGGTCGGGGTCCAGCGCGGCCTCGATCGACGCGCGGCCGGGGTTGGCGATGGGGGTGGGCGGCAGGCCGTCGATGACGTAGGTGTTCCAGGGCGTTTCGCGCCTGAGTTCCGACTGCCGCAGGCCGCGGCCCAGAGGCGCCTCGCCCTGGGTGATGCCGTAGATCACGGTGGGGTCGGTCTGCAGCTTCATGCCGCGCTGCAGGCGGTTGACGAAGACGCTGGCGACCTGGCGGCGTTCCTCGGGCACGCCGGTTTCCTTTTCGATGATCGAGGCCATGATCAGCGCCTCTTCGGGGCTGGCATAGGGCAGCCCGGGCGCCCGCGCCTCCCAGGCGGCGGCCAGGATCGCGGCCTGCCGCGCCGTCATGTCCGCCAGAAGCTGCGCCCGGTCGCCCCCGCGGGTGACCTCGTAGCTGTCGGGGGCAAGCACGCCTTCGGGCGGGACGGCGGCGATGGTGCCTTGCAGGAATTCGGCCGCGCGCAGGCCTTCGACGATCATGAAGGACGTGGCGCCTTCGGCCACCGTCACGCGGTAGCGCACATCGTCGCCCTCGGTCGCCGCCATGTACTCGGGCGGCGGCGCGGCGGTGGCGTCGAACTTGGCCACCTCGACAAAGCGCTGCGTGGCGGGGTCAAGCTCGCGCAGGACCACGTCCGCCGCGGTCACGCCGATGCGGAAGTTGACCTCGCGCCCGCAGGTCGACTGCCCGCCCGCGGTCAGGATGTCCAGCACCTGCGCCATCGAGGCGCCAGGCGGCACGAGATAGGAGCCGAACTTGAGCGCGTCGGCCCGCCCTGCGTAATCCGCCGCGATGCGGAAGACGCGGGCGTCGCCGATCACCCCGTCGCTTTCCAGCGTGCGGCTGACGGATGACAGGCTGGCGCCCCGGTCCACCCGCACGCAGGCGGTTTCCGTCAGGGGCCCGGGGCCCACATAGGCGTCGCGCGCCCAGGCCAGCAGGCCCGCGACGACGACCAGGACCAGGATCAGCCCGGTCAGCGCGTTGGAGGCGATGGCCTTCCACATCAGCGCGCGCGCCCCAGGATCAGGCTGGCGTTGGTGCCGCCGAAGCCGAAGGAGTTCGACAGCGCGACCTCGATCTTCCGCCGCACCGCCCGGTGCGGGGCGAGGTCGATGGCGGTGGCCACCGCGGGCGTGTCGAGGTTGATCGTGGGCGGCGCCACCTGGTCGCGGATCGCGAGGATGCAGAAGATCGCCTCGACCGCGCCCGCAGCCCCCAGCAGGTGGCCGATCGAGGACTTGGTGGACGACATCGTGGCCCGGCCCGCCGCATCGCCCAGCAGGCGTTCCACCGCGCCCAGTTCGATCGTGTCGGCCATCGTCGAAGTGCCGTGCGCGTTGATGTAGTCGATCCGGTCCGCCGTCAGGCCGGCGCGGGCCAGCGCCGCGGACATGCTGCGCAAGCCGCCGTCGCCGTCCTCGGACGGCGCGGTGATGTGCCAGGCGTCGCCCGACAGGCCGTAGCCCAGCACCTCGGCATGGATCTTCGCGCCCCGCGCGATGGCGTGTCCGTATTCCTCCAGCACCACGACCCCCGCGCCTTCGCCCATGACGAAGCCGTCGCGGTCGGCGTCATAGGGGCGGCTGGCGCGGGTCGGGTCGTCGGCGCGCTTGGTCGAAAGCGCCTTGCAGGCGTTGAACCCGGCGATGCCGATCTCTGATATCGGCGATTCCGCCCCGCCCGCGACCATGATGTCGGCGTCCCCCCACTGGATCAGGCGCGCCGCGTCGCCGATCGCATGCGCCCCGGTCGAACAGGCGGTGACGACCGCATGGTTCGGCCCCTTGAGCCCGAAGCGGATCGAGACCTGGCCGGAGATGAGGTTGATCAGCGCGCCGGGAATGAAGAAGGGCGACACCCGCCTGGGGCCCCGTTCCTTGATCAGCACCGCGGTTTCGGCAATCGAGGTCAGCCCGCCGATCCCCGACCCGATCATCACGCCCGCGCGCAGGCGCTCGGCCTCGGGCAGGGCCTCGATCCCCGCGTCGCGCACCGCCTGGGTGGCAGCGGCGATGCCGTAGAGGATGAAGTCGTCAACCTTGCGGCGGTCCTTGGGCTCCATCCAGTCGTCGGGGTTGAAGCTGCCGTCGCTGCCGTCGCCGAAGGGGATCTCGCAGGCGTATTGCGTCACCACGTTGGTCGCGTCGAACCGCGTGATCGCCCGCGCGCCGGACTGCCCGGCCAGCAGGCGCGACCAGGTGGCCTCCACCCCCGCGCCCAGCGGCGTGACCATCCCCAGCCCCGTGACCACCACACGCCGCATGCCGCACGCCCCCTGCCCCAGTTGTCAGGCTCTTACACGCCCGCCCCGGCGGATGGCAACCGCGGGGGGCATTCGGCCGCGGCGGTGGCGTCGTGGCCCCAGAGCCAGTCGTGGCGGGCGAGCATCCGCCCCGGCGCGATGCGCCCGGCGACGGCCAGCCCCAGATGCGCGATGTCGGACCACGGGCGGTGCAGGTGGTAGGCGCGCGCATTGCCCTGCGCGCCTGCGACCGCGCGCGCCACCCGCGGGCGGCGCAGGGCGGCCCAGGCGGCCAGCGCCGCGGCGCGGTCGGGGGCCATGGCGGCGGCGGCCAGGCCCCAGGCGTCCTCGAGCGCGAGGTTGGCGCCCTGCGCGAGGAAGGGCAGCGTCGGATGCGCCGCATCGCCCAGGATCGCGACCCCGGCCCCGCGGTGCCAGTGCCGCGCCACGGGCGTGCGGTAAAGGCCCCACAGCCCCGCCTGCTCCACCCGCTCCAGCCAGCCCCTGACGCGCGGAGAGAAGCCGGCGAAGGCCGCGCGCAGGGCCTGCGGGTCGCCCTGCTGCACCCAGCCCTCGGCGGTCCAGGTGCGGCGTTCCTCCACGGCCACCAGGTTGCGCAGTCCGCCCCTGAGCGGATAGCTGACCAGATGGCGGCCGGGGCCCATGTGCACCTCGGCCGCGGGCGTGGCGTCCTCGTCGCGGATCACCGCGCGCCAGGCGGCCTGCATGGTGAAGAACGGCGCCACGCCGCCGTTCAGCGCCTTGCGGATGACCGAATGCAGCCCGTCGGCGCCGATCACCAGATCGGCAGAGCGTGGACCGGCGGCGGTGCGCAGGGTGGCGCCCTCGCCCGGCCCCTCGACCGGCCCCTCGACCGCGACCGAGGTCTCGATCCGCACGCCTGCCGCAAGGGCGCCGTCCTTGAGGACCGCGATCAGGGCCTCGCGGTGCAGCAGCAGCCAGTCCTGCCCGGGGCGCAGGCGCGCAAGGTCCAGCCGCAGCACCTCGCGCCCCGTGGCGCCCTTGCGCAGCGACACCGCCTGCGCCCGAAGGCCCGCGGCCGAAGCGGCATCCCACAGCCCCAGCGCCTTGAGCACCGCGGCCCCGTTCGGCGTGACCTGAAGCCCCGCGCCCACCTCGCGCACCCGGTCGGCGCGTTCCAGCACGGTCACAGAGGCCCCCCGCAGCGCCAGCGCGCGGGCCACCGCCAGCCCCGCCACGCCGGCGCCGGCCACGATCACCTGCATCGCAGACGCAAACGCCGGACCCTGCGGCCCGGCGCCCCCCTGCGCGTCGGTCGCGCTTCAGTCGTCGCGGTGCACACGCTCGCGCCGTTCGTGCTTTTCCTGTGCCTCGAGCGTCATCGTGGCGATCGGGCGGGCGTCCAGGCGGCGCAGGCTGATCGGCTCGCCGGTCGCCTCGCAGTAGCCGTAGTCGCCGCTTTCGATCCGCCGCAGCGCGCTGTCGATCTTCGACACCAGCTTGCGCTGGCGGTCGCGGGTGCGCAGTTCCAGCGCGCGGTCGGTCTCCTCGGAGGCCCGGTCGGTGATGTCGGGCACGTTGCGGGCGCTGTCTTGCAGGTTGTCGATGGTCTCGGCCGACTGGCTCATCAGTTCCTGCTTCCAGGTCAGAAGCTTGCGGCGGAAGTATTCCAGCTGCCGGTCGTTCATGAAGGGTTCGTTTTCGGCAGGGCGGTAATCGTCGGGCAGGAAGACCTCGGCCTTCATCTTCGAAAACTCCAACTCTGCGGGTGGCAGCGGCAGACGGGCGATTGCCATGACGCACCTCTCGTTGCGGGCGGCTGATAGCCCAAGGCCCGGGGCTTGTCACTAGCGGTTGCGACGAATTCCGCGGCAGGCTAGGCCGAGGGGCGATCCTGACACCGGGCCACACCGCCATGCGCTTTGCCTCGACCGACCGCTACGTCGCCGCCGACGACCTGGCCATCGCCGTCAACGCCGCGGTGGCGCTTGAGCGTCCGCTGCTCGTCAAGGGCGAACCCGGCACCGGCAAGACCGAACTGGCCCGCCAGGTGGCGCAGGCGCTGGGGATGGCGCTGATCGAATGGCATGTGAAGTCGACCACCAGGGCGGTGCAGGGGCTCTACGAATACGACGCCGTCAGCCGCCTGCGCGACAGCCAGCTGGGCGAGGCGCGGGTGGCCGACCTGTCCCACTACATCCGCAAGGGGCCGCTGTGGCAGGCCTTCGCGGCAGAGGCGCGCGTGGTCCTCCTGATCGACGAGATCGACAAGGCCGACATCGAGTTCCCGAACGACCTGCTGCTGGAGCTCGACCGGATGGAGTTCCTGGTGCAGGAAACCGGCGAGATCGTGCGCGCGAAGGCTCGGCCCGTGGTCATCATCACCTCGAACAACGAGAAGGACCTGCCCGACGCCTTCCTGCGGCGATGCTTTTTCCACTACATCCGCTTTCCCGATGCCGAGACGCTGGCCGCCATCGTGCGGCTGCACTTCCCCGACCTGCGCGACAGCCTGCTGACCGAGGCGCTGGCGCGGTTCTTCCAGATCAGGGAAACGCCGGGACTGAAGAAGAAGCCCTCGACATCGGAGGTGCTGGACTGGCTGCGCCTGCTGCTGGCCGAGGACCTGACGGCGGAGGACCTGCGCGCCGATGCGCGCGCGGCGCTGCCGCGCCTGCACGGGGCGCTGCTCAAGACCGAACAGGACATTCACCTTTTCGAACGGCTGGCGTTCATGAACCGCAGCGGCCGGGGCTGATCTGAAGAACGCCGCGCAAGTGGCTTTTCGCGCGCGGGAATCGGGCTCACCCGTTTGACGCGAATCGGCCCCGGCCTTGCCCCCGTTTCGCCTCAATTGCGCCACAATTGCTCACGATCTGACACAATCGCGCGGGCTTCCGCAACATTCCGTGACATGCCTCTCCCCCATCTCGCGGGTTATCCACAGGACGGCACCACGGGTTGAATCGCGTCCGGGCGCATTTTCCCTCGCGATTGACACGCGGCGGCCCCGATCCTGACACTCGGCCCAAGTTGTCTGGTGATGTGCCGGAAACGTCTGCGAAGGCCCGGGAATGTCCGAAGGTTCTGTTGTGATCCGCCCCCTCGGCGCGGGGGACGAAGCCGCGTGGCGGCCGTTGTGGGAGGCGTATCTCGCCTTCTACGATGCCGTCCGCGCGCCCGAGCAGTTCGCGCTGACCTTCCGGCGGCTGACCGAAGGCGGCGCCTCGGCGATGCGCGGCTTTGTCGCCGTCGTGGATGGCACCCTCGGCGGCATCGCGCATGCGATCTTCCACCCGACCTGCTGGGAACCGCGGCCGACCTGCTATCTGCAGGACCTCTACACCCTGCCCGGCCTGCGCGGACGGGGCCTTGGCCGCGCGCTGATCGGGGCGGTGCATGCAGAGGCCGCGCGCGAAGGGTCGGCCCGCGTCTACTGGCTGACGGCCGAGAACAACTATCCCGGCCGCACGCTCTATGACCGGGTGGCCATCCGGTCGCCCTTCATCGTCTATCACAAGGCGGTGTAAGCCATGCGCCGAACGTCGCTTCTGACCTGCGCCTTCCTCGCCGCCTGCCTGCCCGTACCCTCGACCGAGGTGTCGAAGGCGGGCCCCGAAACCGGCCTGTCCACGGCGGCGATCCCCGGCACGATGGACGCCTTCGGCCGCGCGCCGGGGCGGCTGGGCCCGCGGTCCAACGCCAGCGTGGCGCAGGACGTCATCGACCTGACCTTCCGCATGGAAAGCGGCCGCCCGCTGGCGGTGATGTCGCGCTTCGAGGGCCCGGTGACGGCGCGGATGACGGGCGCCGTGCCGGCCTCGGCCGCGACCGACTTCGACCGCCTGCTGTCGCGCCTGCGGTCCGAGGCCGGGATCGACATCCGCGAGACCGCTGCCGGGGACGCGGGCGCGGCGATCACGGTGGAATTCGTGCCCCGCGCGGCGATCCGGTCGGTCTATGCCAATGTCGCCTGCTTCGTGGTGCCGGGCGTGTCCAGCTGGGACGACTTCCGCGCCGCCCGCAACACCGCCCGCAGCGACTGGACGCAGATCACGCAGCGCCGCCGGGCGGCGATCTTCGTGCCCGCCGACAGCTCGGCCCAGGAGGTGCGCGACTGCCTGCACGAGGAAACCGCGCAGGCGCTGGGGCCGCTGAACGACCTCTACCGGCTGTCGGACAGCGTCTTCA
>CAZCPY010000081.1:0-13984 GCA_964499865.1 uncultured Rhodobacterales bacterium
ACGGCCTGCCACCCCTCACAAGGGTGAACAACCTGATGAGAACTCACATCTAGGCGCCCGGCGGGGGCTGCTCGCCCTCGTCCTGCCGCCGGAGCTTGTGGGCGATCTGCTTCAGGATGCCGTGAAAGGTCTGCACCTCGGCCCGGGTCAGCGGCAGGCGGCCCCACATGTTGCGCAGGGACCCCTTCATGTGGGCGACCTTCTCGGGCGGGAAGAAGAAACCGGCGGCTTCCAGCCGCTCTTCCCAATGGGCCGCCAGCCGGTCCGTGTCGGCCTTCGACGCCAGTTCCGTGCCCGCCAGCGCCAGCACCTCGCCCGGCACCTCGCCCCCCAGCCGCACCCATTCGTAGCCCATCAGCAGCACGCATTGGGCAAGGTTCAGCGACGGGAAGTCGGGGTTGGCGGGCACCGTGACCAGCGCGTTGGCGGGCAGCAGGTCGTCGTTCTCCAGCCCCGTGCGTTCCGGCCCGAACAGAAGGCCCACGCGGCGGCCCTGGCCTGCCAAGGCCCGCGCGTCGGCCATCGCGCGTTCGGGGCTGAGCACGGGTTTCACCAGGTCGCGCCCGCGGGCGGTGGTGGCCATCACCCAGTCGCAATCGGCCACCGCGGCGGCCACGTCGGGAAAGACCCCGGCATGGTCGAGCAGCCGCGAGGCGCCCGAGGCCATCGCCACCGCCCCGGGCTGCGGCCAGCCGTCGCGCGGGGCCACAAGGCGCAGCGAGGTCAGGCCGAAGTTCAGCATCGCGCGCGCGGCGGCGCCGATGTTCTCGGCCATCTGCGGGCGGACGAGGATGACGACAGGGTCCATGGCGGCCTTGGGGCAAGGGTGGCGCGGGTGATAGTCTGGCCCCCTGAGCGGGGCAAGGGAGGCAGGGCGAGGGAGGCACGGATGGCGTGGACCGACGGTTCCGCATCTGGCGCGGTCGGACGGACCGCCGCGGCCGCCCGCGGGCGCCAGTGGCGGTGCGGGGGCTTCCGCCCAAGGGGGCGACCGGCTAGGCAGGGGCCAAGGAGACGCCGCCATGCCCGACGACCGCCCGCAGATCTACCTTGTGACCCCGCCGACCCTTGACCTCGCGGTCTTCCCCGACCGCCTGGCCGCGGTTCTGGACGGCACCGCCATCGCCTGCCTGCGCCTGTCGCTGGCCAGTCGCGATGCCGACGAGATCGGCCGCGCGGCGGACGCCCTGCGCGAGGTGGCCCATGCCCGCGACGTGGCGGTGGTGATCGAGGCGCATGCGCGGCTGGTGGCGCGGCACGGGCTGGACGGACTGCACCTGACGGATGGCGCGCGCGAGATCAGGGCGATGCGCAAGCTGCTGGGCGCCGATGCGATCCTGGGTGCGGCCTGCGGCGCGACGCGGCACGAGGGGATCTTGGCGGCCGAGGCGGGGGCGGATTACGTCAGCTTCGGTCCGGTGGGCGAGGCGGGGCTTGGCACCGGCACCCTGGCGGCGGCGGACCTGTTCGACTGGTGGTCCGAAATGATCGAGGTTCCGGTCGTGGCCGAAGGCGGCCTGACGCCCGACCTGGTGGCCCGCCTGGGCCCGGTGACCGACTTCTTCGCCCTGGGGCCGGAGATCTGGGGTGCCGACGACCCGCTGGCCGCGCTGGGCGCGCTGCTGGCGCCTTTGGGCTGATCGCGGTCAGCCGACCGGTGGCAGGGTCGGCAGGCCCGCCGCCGCGTGGGCGGCGCTCACCGCGCGCTCGGCCTCTGCCGCCAGCGCCTTGCGGTCGGCAAAACCGGCCACGCGCAGGGGCGGGTGGTAGGTGACCTCGACCGATCCCTGCGGCGCCTGCGCCAGCACCCGGGCGAGGTGGGGGGCGAAGTCCATCTCGGCCCACCAGCCGTAGAACCGCGGGTCCCCGCCCGGCGGGGCGCGGTAGACCACCGTCACCGGCTGGACGTGCAGCGCCTCGCGCAGGCCGTCGGCGAAGAAGGCGGCAAAGAGCGTGGGCTTGAAGGGCAGCACCCGCAACCCGTCCGTCGAGGTGCCTTCGGGAAAGAACAGGAGCCGGTGCCCGGCCAGCAGCCGGTCGCGGAACAGCGCCTCCTGCGCCTTCGCCTCCGACCCCCTGCGGGCGATGAAGACGGTCCCCGTGGCCCGCGCCAGCCAGCCGATCCCGGCCCATCGCGCAACCTCGGCCTTGGCGACGAAATAGATGCAGTCCGACGCGTTCAGCACGAAGATGTCGAGCCAGGAGGCATGGTTGGCCACCAGCGCCCCGCGCTCGGTCATCGGCCTGCCCGTCACCCGCAGCCGCAGGCCCATCAGCCGCAGCGCGTTGCGGCAGACAAAGCGGGTGATGTGCGGCGTCACGGGCCGGGCGGGGCGGCAGAGCGGCGCTTCGACCAGGCGGACGAGCAGGAGGAGCACAAGGCAGCCATAGGCCAGCCCCCCCACCAGCGCGCCGCGCAGGACCATGCGCAGCCGGCCGCCGGGGCCCGGCCGCCAGTCGGGCGGGCGGCCCTCGCGCCAGCCTGTCATCCGCGGCCCTGCTTGCGCAGGTAATAGGCGCGGTGCTTGTCCGACATCGCCTGCGTGTCCATCACCAGGCAGACATCGGTGGTGTTGAAGGCCCGGTCCACCCAGGCGCCGTCGCCCACGAAGCCCCCCAGCCGCAGATAGGCCTTGATCAGCGCGGGCGTGCCCAGCATCGCCGCGCGGCGGTCAAGCGCCCCGGGCGGCAGAAGATCCATCCCCAGCCGTTCCGGCCCGATGGCGCGCACCCGCAGCGCCTGCGGCGCCAGGTGGTGGTGGTGCAGCCAGGACAGCGGCTGCGCCAGGGGTGCAGCGTCGGTGCCGTGGAAACTCGCCACGCCGAACAGCACCTCGATGCCGCGGTCCAGCACATATCCGGCCAGCCCGTTCCACAGATGGAACATGGCCGACCCGCCGCGAAAGTCGGGATGCACGCAGGACCGGCCCAGCTCCAGCAGGCGGCGGCCGCTGGCGCGCAGGGAGGTCAGGTCATACTCGCCCTCGGAATAGAACCGCCCGGCCGGCCCCAGCCGGTCGCCCGGCAGCACGCGGTAGACGCCCACCACGTCGTCGAGCGCGCCCGGGTCGCGGCGGCGGTCGACCAGGATCAGGTGGTCGAAGAGGTCGTCGAAGGCATCCCTTTCCAGCCGCGCGGCGTGGTCGACGAGCGGCCCGTCGCCGCCCAGTTCCTGCACGAAGACGCGGTAGCGCAGTCTTTGCGCCGCGCGCAGGTCGCGCGCATCGACCGCCAGCCGCACGTCCAGATGCGGATCGTCCGCCTCCATCGCCGCTCCCCGAACCCCGCCCGCGGCGACAGCTATTGTCTGCGGCACCGGAATGCAACGCTGGCGGGGCAGACGCGCAATCCCCGGTTGCATCCCCCGGCCGGATCGCTATTCCTGCGGCGGCGGGCCGAAGACGGGGGTCAGCGTGACGTGGCGGCTGTCGATGGTCACCTTGCCGCGGTGTTCGAAGTTCACGGTGACGCGGTCGGCGATGGTGGACTGCACCTGGCCCAGGCCCCAGTCGGGCTGGCCGGGGTGGCGGACCAGCATGCCGGGTTCGAGGATGCTCCTCATGACGACGCCTGCCCCCTGGCGGAAGGATGCACGATGACCGACAAGGACCTGGCCGCGCTGATCGGGTCGCGGATCTGCCACGATCTGGTCAGCCCCTTGGGCGCCATCGGCAACGGGGTGGAACTGCTGCAGATGGGCCCGGGCGGCGGCAGCCCCGAGGTCGCGCTGATCGCCGACAGCGTGGCCAATGCGCAGGCCCGGGTGCGGTTCTTCCGCCTGGCCTTCGGCGCCAGCGGGGGCGATGCGCGCATCGGACGGTCCGAGGTCGCCTCGATCCTGGCCGACCTCACCCGCGGCGGGCGGCTGGCGGTGGAGTTCAGCGCCGCGGCCGACCTGTCGCGGGCCGAGGTGAAGCTCGCCTGCCTGGCGCTGCTGTGCCTCGAAACCGCGATGCCCTTCGGCGGCGCGGTGGCGATGGCCCAGGGGGAACGTGGCTGGTCGGTCGCGGGCAGCGCGCGGCGGCTGCGGATCGACCCCAGCTTGTGGGAAACGCTGGCCGACGCCGCCCCGGCCGCGCCCGACCCCGCCACGGTGCAGTTCGCCCTGCTGGTGGCCGAGGCACAACGGCAGGGCCGCAGGCTGGCGGTCGAGATGGCCGAGACCGGGCTGCGCATCGCCTTCTGACCGATCAGGGCCTGATCGTGCCGTCGCCGGTGACCAGGTACTTGAACGAACAGAGCTGTTCCGCCCCGACCGGCCCGCGCGCATGCAGCTTGCCCGTGGCGATGCCGATTTCCGCCCCCATGCCGAATTCCCCGCCGTCGGCGAACTGGGTCGAGGCGTTGCGGATCAGGATGGCGCTGTCCAGCCGCTCGAAGAACCGCGCGGCGGTGGCGTCGTTCTCGGTCAGGATCGCCTCGGTATGGCTGGAGCCGTAGCGGCGGATATGGGCGATGGCCTCGTCGACCCCGTCGACCAGACGCGCGGCGATGATCATGTCGAGGAACTCGCGCCCGAAATCCTCGGGCGCGGCGGGCACGGTGCCGGGCACCTTGAGCAACTCGCCCTCGGTGCGCACCTCGACGCCCGCGGCCAGCAGGTCCTCGATCAGCACCGGACCGTGGCGGGTGTAGAACTGCCAGTCGATCAGCAGGCATTCCGCCGCCCCGCAGACGCCGGTGCGGCGGGTCTTGGCGTTCACGACCACGCGGCGGGCCTTGGCCAGATCGGCGTCACGGTCGGCGTAGACGTGGCAGATGCCTTCCAGATGCGCGAAGACCGGCACGCGGGCCTCGGCCTGCACGCGGGCGACAAGGCTTTTCCCGCCGCGGGGCACGATCACGTCGATCCATTGCGTCGCCGCCAGCATCTCGCCCACCAGCGCCCGGTCGCCGCTGGCGACAAGCTGGATCGCGGCCGGGGGCAGGTTCGCGCTGCGCAGGCCCTCGGCCATGCAGGCATGGATCGCCATCGAGGAATGCAGGCTGTCAGACCCGCCCCGCAGGATCACCGCATTGCCGGACTTGAGGCAGAGCGCGCCCGCATCCGCCGTCACGTTGGGGCGGCTTTCGTAGATCACGCCGATCACGCCGATGGGGGTTGCCACGCGCCGGATGTGCAGCCCGTTCGGCCGGTCCCATTCGGCCAGCACGCGGCCTACGGGATCGCGCGCCTCGGCCACCTCGCGCAGGCCGGTCTCGATGCCGTACAGGCGGTCCGCGTCCAGCCGCAGGCGGTCGGTCATCGCGGGTGACAGGCCCTTCTGCGCGGCGGCTTCAAGGTCGAGCGCGTTGGCGGCAAGGATCGCAGGCGCCCGGTCGCGCACGGCATGGGCGGCACCGATCAGGGCGGCATACTTGCGCTCGGGCGAGGCCACGGCGAGGTCCGCCGCCGCGGCGCGGGCAGCCCGTCCCATCCGGTCGATCAGCCCTGTTCCCGCGCCGTCCATCCCGCCCTCCCTCGCCTCGGGCGCAAAATCCTTGAAGAAAGGATTTTGCAAATTCCTTTCTTCAAGGAATTTGCCGCCCCCCACAACACGCCCCTACAACACCATGTCGTCGCGATGCACCAGCGCCGCCCGGCCCGGATAGCCCAGGATCGCCTCGATCTCGCCCGACCGGTGGCCCGCGATGGCCCGCGCCTCGGCGGCGGTATAGCGCACCAGGCCCTTGCCCAGCACCTCGCCGCCGGGCCCCAGGATCGCCACCGGCTCGCCGCGCCCGAACCCGCCCTTCACCGCCCGCACGCCCGCAGGCAGCAGCGACTTGCCCGCCTGCAGCGCGGCCGCGGCGCCCGCATCAACCGTGATCTCGCCGCGGGGCTTCATCGCCGCGATCCAGCGCTTGCGCGCGAGCTGCGGGTTGGCGTCCGGCACGAACCAGGTCCGCGCCGCACCTTGCGCCAGCGCCGTCAGCGGGCGTTCGGCCGAGCCTTCCATGATCGCCATGGCGCAGCCGCCCGCGACCGCCGTCTTGGCCGCCATCAGCTTGGTCTTCATGCCGCCCTTCGACATCCCCGAGACCGGGTCGCCCGCCATCGCCTCGATCTCGGGCGTGATCGCCTCCACCACGTCGAAGCGCACCGCCGCGGGGTCGGTCTTGGGGTTGGCGGAATAGAAGCCGTCGACGTCGGACAACAGCACCAGCTGGTCCGCCCCCGCCGTCACCGCGATCTGCGCGGCCAGGCGGTCGTTGTCACCGTAGCGGATCTCGTCGGTGGCGACGGTGTCGTTCTCGTTCACGATGGGCACGACGCCCAGACCCAGCAACGTTTCCATCGTGGCGCGGCTGTTGAGATAGCGGCGGCGGTCCTCGGTGTCTTCCAGCGTGACCAGCACCTGCCCGGTCACGATGCCATGCGGGGCCAGCGCCTCCTCGTAGGCGCGCGCAAGCCTGATCTGCCCCACGGCCGCAGCGGCCTGCGACTGTTCCAGCGGCAGCGCGCCGTCCGCCAGCCCCAGCACCTTGCGCCCCAGCGCAATCGAGCCCGACGAGACCAGGATCACGTCCGCCCCCCGCGCCTTGGCCTCGGCCACGTCCTGCGACAGCGCCGCCAGCCAGCCCTGCCGCAGGCCCTGCGGCCCGACCAGTAGCGCCGAGCCGATCTTGACGACCAGCCTGCGCGCCTGGCGGATGTCGGGTGCCGTCAGGGTGGATGGGGTCGGGGTGGGCGCGTTCAGGGCCGCCATTCCGCGGGCTCCTCGGGCCGCGCGCGGGCGGCGTCGATCCGGCGTTGCAGGTCGCGCAGGACCTCGGGCAGTCCCCGGCCGGTGGCGCCCGAGATCACGAGGACCGGCCCGCCGCTGGCCTTTTCCAGCGCCCTGCGCCGCGTGCCGAGCGTGCGGGCGTCCAGCGCATCGGCCTTGTTCAGCACGGTGATCCGCGGCTTGTCGCCCAAGGTCTCGGCATAGGCCTCGAGTTCGGTCACGATGGTGCGGTAGTCCTTCGTGATCGTCGAGGACGTGCCGTCCACCAGGTGCAGAAGGACCGCGCAGCGTTCCACATGGGCCAGGAACTGGGTGCCGAGGCCGCGGCCTTCCGAGGCGCCCTCGATCAGGCCGGGGATGTCGGCGATGACGAATTCGCGCCCGTCGATGCCCGCGACGCCCAGGTTCGGCACCAGCGTGGTGAAGGGATAGTCGGCGATCTTGGGGCGCGCATTCGACACCGCGGCCAGGAAGGTGGACTTGCCCGCATTGGGCAGCCCCACCAGTCCAGTATCCGCGATCAGCTTCAGCCGCAGCCAGATCATCCGTTCCACCCCCGGCTGGCCGGGATTGGCATTGGCGGGCGCGCGGTTGGTCGAGGACTTGAACTGCAGGTTCCCCCAGCCGCCGTTGCCGCCCCTGGCCAGCAGCACCCGGTCGCCGGGGTTCACCAGGTCGGCGATCACCGTCTCTTCGTCCTCGTCGAGGATCTCGGTCCCGAGCGGGACCTTCAGCACGATGTCCTCGCCCGACCTGCCGGTGCGCTGCGCGCCCATGCCGGGCTGGCCGCTGCGGGCGAAGAAATGCTGCTGGTAGCGGTAGTCGATCAGCGTGTTCAGCCCCTCGACTGCCTCGGCCCAGACCGAGCCCCCTGCCCCGCCGTCGCCGCCGTCGGGGCCGCCGAATTCGACGAACTTGTCGCGCCGGAAGGACACGCAGCCCGCACCGCCGCCGCCGGAGCGGATGGTGACCTTGGCAAGATCGAGGAACTTCATCGGCTCACGGGGGGCAAGGTGTGGAAAGGCGGGGCTGGATCAGGACGGGGCGATACGCCGCGGGCGCGGCGGGGGCAAGCGGGTCGCTGCGGCGCGGCCGCCCGGACCGCCGCTGCACCGCCGGCGGGTCTCTGCGTCACCGCCGGGCCAGGCGGTAGTGGTGGCAGGGCGCAGGCGCCGGGCGGGCGGCCGAGGCGTGGGGCGCGGTGCCGGTGCGCAGGAAGCCGCATTTCTCCAGCACGCGGGCGGATGCGGGATTGTCGGCGAAGACCCCCGCCGTCAGCGCGGGCATGTCGAAGCGGGCGAAGAGAAAGGCCGCGAAGGCCGCCAGCGCCTCGGAGGCGAGGCCCTGCCCGGCGGCATCGGGTTCCAGCGCGTAGAAGACCTCGGGTTGCGGATCGTCGCCGACCCCGATCCAGCCCTGCCACAGACCTGACCGCTCGACCGCCAGCCGGAACGGCAGGCGCCCGGTCCAGACCACGGTGTCGAGGAAATCCCCGGCCTCGGCCGGCGTCAGGTCCGGCGGGAACCTGAACAGCATCCGCCCGACCTCTGCCCGCGTCACCAGCGCGCGGAAGGCCTGCGCATCGGCGCGCAGCAGCGGGCGGAAGGTCAGGCGGGCCGAGGTGAGGCCCGGCCAGGGCGGAACAGGGCGCATCGCGGGGGCCTCGGACGGCTTCGCGCCCGGCATAGCCGCGGGCGGCCCCGCCGTCAGCCCATCTTGCGCAGGTAGGTCCAGGTCGGCACGCGGGTGCCGCGGGCGACCGAGAAGCTTTCGGCGTCACCGATGTAGGTGAAGCCGTTGTTCGTCAGCACGCGCGCCGATCCGGGGTTGTCCTGGAACGCCTCGGCGAACAGGGTGCGGCTGGCCTGCGGGTTGGCCGCGATCAGCGCCGCCAGCGCGCCGGACGCGAGCCCGTGGTTCCAGAACGCGGGCGCGATCCAGAAGCCGACCTCGGACTGGCCGCGATCCATCTTCTTGAGCGACATGACCCCCACGACCTCGGGCAGACCGGACGGCGTGCCGTCCAGCGTCCAGATATCCTCGTCGCCGGTGCCCGCGATGGCGCGCGCGACGAAAGCCTCGGCCGCGCCGGGCGGCAGGGGATGGGGGATCGCCTGCGTGGCCTCGGCCACCCGCCGGTCGCCCGCATACAGCGCAAACAGCGCCGCATCCGGCCGCCGCACGCGGCGCAGCACCAGGCGGCCCGCGTCGATGGGGGTTTCGGCGGCCCGCGCGCCGCCAAGACGTTCAAAGGTCATGGTGTCCTCCCTCGACGCCATGCGGGGCCGCCAGGGGCCCCGGTCCCCCTGCCCCAGAAGATGGGGACGCGGGGGCCGTGGTGCAATGCAGGACCGCTCCGCCAGCGGCCCGTTGCGGGGCCGGAAATGCGGAAGGGGACCGGCGTTCCCGCCGGTCCCCTACCACGTCGTTCGTGACGGTTCGGTTACTCGGCGGCCTCGGCCCGCGGCAGGACGGAAATGAAGGTGCGGCCCTTGAGCCCGCGCTTGAAGGTCACATGACCCTCGACCACGGCAAAGATCGTGTGGTCGGTGCCCATGCCCACGCCCGCGCCCGGGTGGAACGTGGTGCCGCGCTGGCGCACGATGATGTTGCCGGGAATCGCCGCCTGGCCGCCCGAGAGTTTCACGCCCAGACGGCGGCCGGCCGAGTCGCGGCCGTTGCGGGACGAACCGCCTGCCTTCTTGTGTGCCATGGATCAGACCTCCGTCTTCGAAGTTTCGGTCTTGGCGGTGTCGGCCTTGGCCTTGGCCGAGCGCCCGGGTTTGGCGGGCGCCTGCGCCGCCGCGGCGGCGGGCGAGGTGCCGTGCGCGGCGCGGCGGGCGGCGGCGGTGCCGGTGGCCGCGGCCACGCCCGTCCCGTCGGCACCCGCGGCCAGGATATCGGTCACCCTGACCAGCGTCAGGTGCTGGCGGTGGCCCTTGGTGCGCTGCGACGAATGCTTGCGGCGGCGCTTGACGTAGTGGATGGTCTTCTCGCCCTTGATCTGGTCGATCACCTCGCCCTGCACGGCGGCACCGGCCACGAAGGGCGCGCCCACGACGGTGGCGTCACCGCCGACCATCAGGATGTCGTTGAACTGGATCTTGTCTCCGGCTTCGGCTGCCAGTTTCTCGATGCGCAGGACATCGCCCGCCCGCACCGTATACTGCTTGCCGCCGGTCTTGAGGACCGCGAACATCGCGTCGTTCCTTCCATCGTTCCGCGCCCTGCGGCCCCGGGGACGGACCCCGGCGTTTGGTGCCTGCGGACAGCGCGCCCCGGTCGGGGCGTCATTGCAAGAAGCCCCGCGCGGGTGTCACCCCGCCGGGACGCCGCGCTATGGCGCAGGGCGCGGGTCCTGTCAAGCGGCGGCGCTACAGGTCCTGCCCCGCCAGTTGCCGCGCCGTCGCCAGGCCGAGGTCGTAGGACTGCGCCCCGAACAGCGCGTCGAAGCCGGCAAACAGCGCGCGGTTCAGCCGCTGGCCCTCCGGCGTTCCGGAAAAGGCGATGTAGGGCCGCAGGTCGTCGTCGGGCAGCCCGCCGTAGGCCAGCGCCAGGAACGGGAACAGCCAGACCTCGGTGCTGGCCCGCACCTCGGCCTCCTGCCCCGAGACATCGGCGAGGATTTCCTCCTCGGGCAGGCCCGCCAGCCCCGGCGCGCCTCCGTCGGCCAGCCCGCGGTAGAAGGCAAGGTTGGCGTTCAGCGCGCCCTCGACATTGGCCTCGACCAGGTCGTTGACCTCGGCGAACCGGCGCAGCAGGTCGACCCGCGGATCGCCCTTGGCGGCCATCGCGTCGAACCGGACGCGCGCGGCCTCTTCCACCGCTTTGTCGAGCAGCGCCCGGCGGGCCTCGAGTTCCAGCGTGATGATGCGCCGGCCCCGTTCGCTGCCGAAGAAGTCCACCGCCGCAGCGATGGTGGCGCCGTCGCCCGCCAGCGCCTCGGCAAAGGCCGCTTCGAACCGCGCCTGCATCCGCGGCAGGTCATGCACCGCCTGCACCTGCGCCCCCCAGCCGGTGCCGCCCCGGGCGGGAAACAGGTCCCCCTCCAGCGACAGGGCATAGGCGATGCCCTCCTCGCGCAGGATGGCGATCATCTCGGGCAGCATCAGCGCGGCCGAGAGCTGCCCGACCTCCGCCGCGACCCGGGCGTCCTGCGCCGATGCCGGCGCAGGCGAAAGCGGCGCTGCAAGGGCCAGGACAAGGGCCAGGACACGGGCCAGGACACGGGAAAGGACACGGGAAAGGACACGGGAACGGGCGGAAAGACGCAGGGCGCGCATCGGCGGGGCCTTCCATCGGGGTGCAGGACGGCAGGTAGTCGCCCGCCGCCGCTTTGCCAAGCGGCAAGACCGCATCGCCCGCCACCGACCGCCGCAACCCCGGGCACCCGCCGCCGCCTTCCGCGGAAGCCGCTTGCATCCCGCCCCGCCGCCCGCTAGACGCCTGCCCCGACGACCCCCAAGCGCGGAGAGGTGCCGGAGTGGTCGATCGGGGCGGTCTCGAAAACCGTTGTGGGTTTGCGCCCACCGTGGGTTCGAATCCCACCCTCTCCGCCACTTACCCCAGCGAAAGCGTTCTCCCGATCCGGCTGCGGCCGGATTTTTCCGTTGTTTTCGAGAGTTATGCGGGAGGGGCTGTTAACCGGCTCACGCCCCGAAGGGCGCACACGCGTTCTCTCCGGGCCGATATTCTCCGGACCTGTTAACCGCCGCGCTTTCGGTGAACAGCTCGCAAGTCACTGATTAGAATAAGAATAATCGTCTGCGAGCGGTGATCGCTGTTCGTATTGGCGTTTGGCATGAGGACGACACTGTCCTCGAACTGAGCGCGCGCGACGGCCGCGGTCTATTGCAGAGTGCGCCCTTCGTGGTGCCGCACTTCGTCCTCAATCTGATTCACGAAGTCTTCGATCTGGTCCTCGTCAAACACCTTGTTGTCGAACGGCACCTGACGAAGGATCTCGACGGCATTCCGGTACGCTGGCTCCAAGGAGGTGTTCTGAGGACGCCCCACTATGAAATGAACCTGAACATCCTCGGTTGTGCCAATCTTGACGGCTGAAAGGTGCCCCAGCCAGCGGCGTGCCTTATCCTTGATGTTGTCTGCGTCAGACAGGTCGAATGAAAGTGGCTCGTATACGTGCCAGCGCCCGTTCTTCCACGCATGACGAAACTCGACAGCGTCCGTATTTCCTTGGATGCGCTTCGGCTCCAGCTCAACGTTTACACCATGCTCCTTGAGCTTCGCCTCGACGGGACGCCATACGTCGTCATCACTCCGTCGGCGCTCAGACGGTCGATCATACCTCGATACAAAACGCAGATAGAGCTGATCGAAGGTCTTCTGCGGGTCCGCAGTCAGGCCGGCGCCTACTGGCGACCACTGCAACGAGCTGTCATCGAGCGGCAACGCGATCCGCGCATAGTCACCGGCTGTCCTCTCGCCTTTGAAAAGGCCCTCACTTTTCAGACTACGCTGAACGCTCTTCATCCCCCGATCGATGGCTTCGATCGCGCGCTTGTAGGACTCACTGTCCAGATCCGGAAAAACATTCTTTATACGGCCGAATGTTTTGCGGGATTTCGTCAGGATGAGCGGTCGACCAGGGACGACCATGACCAAGCCGACATTCACGAACTCGCCCGTAAGGACATCGTGAATGTATCGCAGAACGACGTAGCTATACGGCTCCTTCGCGGTCATGCCAGTATCCTCCCAAGTTCCCCGATGCATGCATCGATGTTGTCCCTAGCCTCGGCGATCAACTTCAGCGCAGCATCTATGTCGGCGCGGGCTGCTGCCCACTCCGGGGGGATGGCTCCTTCATACTCCTGCAGCCGCGCATCCGACAAGGCGCTCCAGCGAGATTTGATCTCGCTGAAGTCGAACGGCGCGCCTTTCAGCTCATGCACGAAAATATGCCTGCCAGGGGTTTCTAAGTCCCTCATGCCGCCAAGTACCCATGGCGCGCGCCACAGGAGGAGCAGGCGGTGGGCGAAGGCAAGCTCGTGATCGATGATCCTCAGATCGTTGCCCCTGACAAGGCAGTTCGGATTCTCCGCCCGCCGATCAGGGTTCTGGATGATCGCGTCGAACAGCAGGATGCCAGCGGCAACTGGCCTCATCGCGTCAGAGAGGCGCTGACCGCTGCTCCAGGCGGAGAAACCCGTGCTGCGCGTAGAGCCAAACGCCAAGGGACAACTGCGGCGCAGCTTGTCAGCGATCTGGGGGTCTGTCACCACCGGAAAAATCTCCGGCGGGATCTCGACGATCCAGGGCCTTGGCACCGGAAGCCCCAGATCGGCTGCAAGACATGCGGCAATGGCCTCTCTCGCCAGGTTCACTACCGCCTGGTCGCAACCTGCCGAAAGCTTGACGAAAACTTCGACCTCTTCCTCGCCATCCGCCTCGCAGGCCGACAGGACAGGCCCCGTTCGTCCCTGTACCGCAGCCCGGTCGATCCGGGTAAGGACGGCGCGAGGTATCATGCGGCCTTCGCCCGACCGTCGAAGATCTCGTGTAGCATGGCCGGAATAAGAGCCTCCACGTCCTTAGCAGTGCTGGCGCGGATGCCGCGGGCTTCGCGGGCCTTCGCATGCAGACGGTCAAACCATTCCTGGCGGCCGATCGGTGGCGTCGGAACGGTGATTGCCTCCAGCGCTCCTTGCCCCAGAGTGCGGTTCCTGTCGGCACTTCCGGGCGATGCGGATTGGACCTTGCCGAGACCTTCAGAGGTCTGGAGGTAGAACCAGATGAACTCGGCTGTCGCGAGCCCCTGAGTGGGAACGCATGTCAGGTAGCGGTGCGAGCCGACCCGCCCATGGTCATCGGGGCCAGCCACTGCGAACGCCCCCTCCCAAGCCTTGATGTTGCTGAACACGAGGTCGCCTTGCTGAACAAGGAAGAGCTTTTGCCAGCTCAGGTCCGCGCCCAGCAGATCGGGTTTATGAAAAGTACCGCGGCCGAACGAACGGACGCCGAGCTCGGGATAGCTCGCGTCAAGATCGATCTCGACCGGCCTGCGCATCAGCGGCGCGACCTCGGCCATGGGGCGCAGGGGGGCGCCATCGATGGCGCGCTGAAAGGCTTTTAGCAGCAGCGCCCGCGTCTCCCGCTCTGCCGCCTCGATAGCGTTGCGGCGTTCGTCCACCAGTGCCGCGACCTGGTCGAGCCTTTCGACGATGCGGCGCTGATCGTCGAGGGACGGCAGCGGGATCTTTAGCAGGCTGCTGAAGAAGTCTGCCCTCGACCCGGTTTTCGGAACATGATTCACA
>CAZCPY010000082.1:0-13593 GCA_964499865.1 uncultured Rhodobacterales bacterium
GAAGCTGGGCCTCGGCGTGGCCGAGGCGATGGATACCGCGCAGCGCGGCATGGGGGTGGACTGGGACACCGCGAGGGAGCTGATCGAGCGAACCCTGCGCGCGGCAAGGGCGCATCCGCTGAAGCCCCGCGTCGCCTGCGGGGCGGGCACCGACCACGCGGCCGACCTTGCCACCCGCGACGCCATCGCGGGCGCCTACGAGACGCAGATGGAGGCGATCGAGGCGGCGGGCGGGCAGGTGATCCTGATGGCCTCGCGCGCGTTCACGTCGATGGGGGCCACGGCGGACACCTACCACCAGGTCTATCGCCGCCTGATCGACGGCGCCGCGCAGCCGCTGATCCTGCACTGGCTGGGCGGGATGTTCGACCCCGCGCTGCACGGCTACTGGGGCACGAAGGATGTCGCCCGCGCCTCGGACTTCGTGCTGGCGCTGATCGCCGAGAACCCGGGCAAGGTGGACGGCATCAAGATCAGCCTGCTGGACGAGGCGCACGAGACAGCCTTCCGCGCCCGCCTTCCCGCGGGCGTCAGGCTCTACACCGGCGACGATTTCAACTATGCGCCGCTGATCGCCGGGGATGGCACCCGGCATTCGCATGCGCTGCTGGGCATCTTCGCCGCCATCGCGCCCGCCGCGGCGCAGGCGCTGGAGGCGCTGGCGCTGGGCGACATGGCCACCTACGACCGGCTGTTCGCCCCGACCGTGCCGCTGTCGCGCCAGATCTTCCGGGCGCCCACGCGGTTCTACAAGGCGGGGATCGCCTTCCTTGCCTGGCTGAACGGCCCGCAGCGGCATTTCGTGATGCCCGCGGGCTTCCAGTCCAGCCGCGACATCACCCACTATGCCGAAGTCTACCGCCTTGCCGATGCCGCGGGCCTTCTGGCGACGCCGGATCAGGCCGAGGCACGGATGCGCCTGCTGCTGGCGCTGCACGGGATCGACTGACCGATGGACCGCCGCCCGACGATCATCGACGTTGCCCGGCAGGCGGGCGTGTCGAAGTCGACGGTCAGCCTGGTCCTGCAGCACTCGCCGCTGGTGCGGATTGAAACGCGACAGGACGTGCTGCGGGCGATGGGCGAGATCGGCTATGTCTACAACCGCGCCGCGGCCACCCTGCGCAAGTCGAACGCGGGGCTGATCGGGCTGGTCATCAACGACCTGCGAAACCCGTTCTTCACCGAGTTTGCCACCTCGGTGCAGATGGCGCTGTCGGCGCGCGGCTATGCGACGGTGGTCGCCAACACCGACGAAGACCCCGCCCTGCAGGCGCAGGTCGTCACCGCGATGATCGAACACGGCGTCTCGGCGCTGATCGTGTCGCCCGCCTACGGCGATGTCGAGGTCTTTGGCGCCATCGCGCGGGCGGGCATCCCGGCGATCCAGGTGCTGCGCAAGATCACCGAGGATACCGCCCGCTTTCCCTTTGCCGCGCCCGACTACGAAGGCGGGTCGCGCATGGCGACCGAACATCTGCTGGCCTGCGGCGCGCGCCAGGTGGCCTTCGTGGGCGGCATCCCCGACCGGCCGGTGACGCAGCGGCGGATGGCGGGGTATCTGGATGCGCTGCAGCGCGCGGGCATGGCCGCCGTGGTCCTGCCCGGCCGCCCCGGCCGCGCCTTCGGGCGCGAGGTGGCGGCGGTGCTGGCCGAGGCCCACCGCCAGGTCGATGCGGCGCTGTGCTTCAACGATCTGGTCGCCCTTGGCCTGCTGTCGGGCTGCGCCGAGCAGGGCCGCAAGGTGGGCGAGGCGCTGCGCATCGTGGGCTTCGACGACATCGAGGATTGCGCCCAGGTCTATCCTGCGCTGTCCTCGGTGCGCTGCGGCATCGCCGATTTCGGCGCGGGCATCGCGGCGACGGTGCTCGACTGGCTGGAACAGGGCCGCGTGCCGGTGGCCGAGACGGTCTCGCCCGTCCGGCTGATCGTGCGGGCCTCCTCGGGGGGGATGGCATGATGCCTGCGGCGCTGCTGCGCGCGCTGTTCGACCGGGCGGTCGAGGTGGCCGACCCGATGCGCTCGCTGTCCCGCCACCTGCCGCCCAGGCCTGCGGGCCGCGTGGTGGTGGTGGGCGCGGGCAAGGCCAGCGCCCGGATGGCCGAGGCGGTCGAGGCCGCCTGGGGCCCCTGCGAGGGGCTGGTCATCACCCGCCACGGCCACGCCCGCCCCTGCCGGGGGATCGAGATCGTTCAGGCCGCGCACCCCGTGCCCGACGAGGCCGGGGCGATTGCCACGGCGCGGATGCTGGCGCTGCTGCAAGGTCTGGGCGAGGGCGACTTCGTGCTGGCGCTGGTGTCGGGCGGGGCTTCCGCGCTGCTGGCGGCGCCGGTGGACGGCGTCAGCCTGGCCGAAAAGCAGGCGGTGAACGCGGCCCTTCTGGCCAGTGGCGCGCCGATCGACCGGATGAACACCCTGCGCAAGCACCTCAGCCGGGTGAAGGGCGGCCAGCTTGCGGCGGCGGCCTATCCGGCGCGGATGCTGTGCCTGATGATCTCGGACGTGCCGGGCGACAATCCGGCCTTCATCGGCTCGGGGCCCACGGTGGGGGATGCCTCGACGACAGGGGATGCCCGCGCCGTGCTGGACCGCTGGGGCATTTCCGCGCCGCCTTCGGTGCTGGCGGCGCTGGCGCGCGGCAGCGGCGTGGTGCCGCCCGGCGATGCGCGACTGTCGCGGGTGGAAAACCGCATCTGCGCCGCCCCCGCGCAATCGCTGGCCGCCGCGGCGGACCTCGCGCGGGCCGCGGGCTGTGCGGTGCAGGTCCTGGGCGACGGGCTGGAAGGCGAAGCGCGCGAGGTCGCCGCCGCACAGGCGGCGCTGGCGCTTGCGGAACAGGCCCGCCGCAGGCCGGGTGATCCGCCGCTGCTGCTGCTGTCGGGCGGCGAGCTGACCGTCACCCGCCGTGGCGACGGGGTGGGCGGGCCGAATGCGGAATTCTGCCTGGCGCTGGCGCTGGCGCTGCGGGGCGCACCGGGGATCCACGCCATCGCCTGCGACACCGACGGCGTGGACGGCGCAGCCGAGGTCGCGGGCGCGCTGGTCGCCCCCGACACCCTCGCCCTTGCGCGGGCAAGGGGGATCGACCCCGCCGCAAGCCTCGCCCGCAACGATGCCCATGCCTTCTTCGGCGCCATCGGCGCGCAGGTCGTCACCGGGCCCACGCTGACCAACGTGAACGACTTCCGCGCCATCCTGATCGCCTGACCCTGCACGCCCGCACAGCCCGGCCGTTTGCCGCCGCCCGCCCCCTGGACTAGTCTGGGCCGGATCACGGGGGATTGCCGATGACCGTTGCCGACCTTCTCGCCGCCCATCCCGCCGGCCGCACCGCCCTGATGGCAGAGGCGCGCGCGCCGCTGAGCTACGGCGACCTGCGCGCGCTGGTCGCGCAGGCGGGCGGCGCGCTGGCGGCGGCGGGGGTCACGCGCGCGGACCGGGTGGCGATCGTGCTGCCGAACGGGCCCGAGATGGCGGCGGCCTTCGTCTGCGTGGCGGCCGCCTGTTCCGCCGCCCCCCTGAACCCCGCCTATACCGAGGCCGAATTCGCCTACTACATGACCGACCTGGGCGCGAAGATGCTGCTGACGGACAGTGCCCTTGGCCCGGCGGCGCGCGCCGCGAAAGGCGCGGGCATTCCCGTCGCCTGCCTGACCGCTTCGGGTGCCGCGGGCGCCTTCACGCTGGACCTGCCCGCAGGCCCCGCCCCGGCGCCCGCCGCGCCGGGCGACGAGGCGCTGGTGCTGCATACCTCGGGCACCACCGCGCGGCCCAAGATCGTGCCGCTGACCCAAGCCAACATCGCCGCCTCGGCCCGCCACATCGCCGCCTCGCTGGCGCTGGGGCCGGACGACCTGGGGCTGAACATCATGCCGCTGTTCCACATCCACGGGCTGATCGCCTCGGTCCTCGCCTCGCTGTCGGCGGGTGCGGCGGTGCATGTGACGCCGGGATTCAACGCGCTGAGGCATTTCGAATGGCTGGACGCCGTGCGCCCGACCTGGGTGACCGGGGTGCCCACGATGCACCAGGCGATCCTGGCCCGCGCGCCCCGCAACGCCTCCGTCATCGCGCGCCAGCGGCTGCGCTTCCTGCGGTCGTCCTCGGCCTCGCTGCCCGCGCCGGTGCTGCTGGCGCTGGAAGAAACCTTCGGCTGCCCGGTGGTCGAGGCCTACGGGATGACCGAGGCCGCGCACCAGATGACCTGCAACCCGCTGTCGGGCCGCAAGCCCGGATCGGTGGGCCGCGCCGCGGGGCCCGAGGTCGCGATCCTGACTGACGCGGGGGTCAGCACGGCGCCCGACACCCTGGGCGAGGTGGTGATCCGCGGCCCGAACGTGACATCCGGCTATGCCGCCAACCCCGCCGCCAACGCGACCGCCTTCCACGACGGCTGGTTCCGCACCGGCGACCAGGGGCGGCTGGATGCGGACGGCTTCCTCTGGCTGACCGGACGGCTGAAGGAAATCATCAACCGCGGCGGCGAAAAGGTCAGCCCGCGCGAGGTGGACGACGTGCTGATGGACCATCCTGCGGTGGCGCTGGCCGTCTGTTTCGCCATCCCGCACAAGTCCTTGGGCGAGGAGGTGGGCGCCGCCATCGTGCTGAAGGAAGGCGCTGACGCCTCGCCCGAGGCCCTGCGCGCCTTTGCCGCCGAACGTCTGGCCGCCTTCAAGGTGCCGCGGCGCGTGCTGATCCTGGACGACATCCCGAAAGGTGCCACGGGCAAGCTCCAGCGCATCGGGCTGGCCGAAAAGCTGGGGCTGGGGGCAGAGGCATGAAGGTCGCGGTCTTCGGCGCCGGCGCCATCGGGGGGCTTCTGGCCCATGCGCTGCATGAGGGCGGCGCCGAGGTGTCGCTGGTGGCGCGCGGGGCCCATCTGGACGCGATCCGCGACCGCGGGCTGACCCTGGACCGCGACGGCACCGCGCGCACGATCCGGGTGCCCGCCAGCGACCGGGCCGCGGACCTCGGCCCGCAGGACTACGTCGTCGTGGCGCTCAAGGCGCAGGGGGCGGCGGCGGCGGTGCCGGCGATGCTGCCCCTGCTGGGGCCGCAGACGGCGGTGGTGCCCGCGGTGAACGGCCTGCCCTGGTGGTATTTCCATGCTGCGGGCACCGGCACGGCGCTGGACGGCCGCCCGATCCAGACGGTCGATCCCGGCGGCGCGCAGTGGCACGGCCTCACCCCGCAGCGCGCCATCGGCTGCGTGGTCTACCCCGCCTGCGAGGTTGCCGCGCCCGGCGTGATCCGCCACCTGGGCGGCGACCGGGTGACGCTGGGCGAGCCCGACGGCACGATGTCCGACCGCGCCGTGGCGCTGTCGCGCACGCTGGTCAGGGGCGGGCTGCGGGCGCCGGTCAAGTCGCGCCTGCGCGACGAGATCTGGGTCAAGCTGCTGGGCAACGCGACCTTCAACCCCGTCTCGGCGCTGACCGGCGCCAGCCTCGACCTGATCGGCGGCGATCCGGCCGCCCGGGCCGTGGTGCGGGCGGCGATGGCCGAGGTGCGCACGGTGGGCGAGGCGCTTGGCGCGCATTTCGCCGTCAGCATCGAGCGCCGCATCGACGGCGGGGCCGAGATTGTCGGCCACAAGCCCTCTACCCGCCACGACATCGAGCAGGGCCGCCCGGTGGAACTGGATGCGCTGGTCTCGGCGGTGCAGGAACTGGCCCGCGGCCTGTCGCTGCCGACGCCGGTGCTGGACACGGTCGCCGCGCTGGCGCGGATGCAGGCCGAGGTGCTGGGCCTCTACGCCCGCCGCGACGGGGTGGAACGCGCCATCGCCGCGCCGGGCTGACAGGCGGGAGACCGGCAGCGCGGGCGCGCGGGACACCCGGTGCGCAGCACCGGGCGGAGTTTTGCGAAAACTCCGCATCGGAAACCTCACGGTTTCCGGTCCGGTTTCTTCGAAGAAACCGCCTGCGCCACCTCTGGCAAGGCTGTCCCGGTCCCGCGCTACCGCGGCAACAGCACCCAGAGGTCGAGGTCGAGCAGAACCCCGGGGTGATAGCCCGCGCCGTCGCGCAGCGAAAAGGCGGGCGCGTCGTGGCGCTGCGCCACCAGCCGCAGGCGCAGCGCGCCGATCGAAGGCACCGGCGTTTCCGCCTTGTCCAGCACTTCGGACCAGGCGCGCACCGTGTCGCCAGCAAAGCAGGGGTTGGCGTGGGTGCCCGCGTTCAGCGCCACCACCGGCTGCGCATTGGCCAGCCCGTTGAAGGACAGCGCGCGCGCAAGGCTGACGACATGCCCGCCATAGACCAGGCGCCGCCCGTCCGCCCGCTGCGTCACGTCGAAATGCACCCGCGCGGTGTTCTGCCACAGCCGCGTGGCCGTCAGGTGGCCGGCCTCGTCCACCGTCACCGCGTCCTGATGGTCGATCCGCTCTCCGGTCGCATAGTCGGCGAAGCGATGCGGCGACCCGGCCAGCGCGGTGTCGTAGCCCGCGAAGTCCAGCCCCGGGGGGATGACGAGGTCGCCGGCGGCCACCGCAGGCGCCAGCACCGGCACGACCGTCGCGGGCGCGGGCGCGGGCGCCGCCGGGTCGCGCTTGCGCAAGAGCACCCAGCGCACATAGGTCAGCACCGCCGTGCCGTGCTGGTTGCGCCCCGTGGTGCGCACCCAGACGATCCCCGTCGCCCCGTTCGACGCCTGTTTCAGGCCGATCACCTCGGACGTCGCGGTCAGCGTGTCGCCCGGGTGGACGGGTGCCAGCCAGCGCCCCTCGGCATAGCCCAGGTTCGCCACCGCGTTCAGGCTGACATCCGGCACCGTCTTGCCAAAGACGGTGTGGAAGACGATCAGCTCGTCCAGCGGCGCCCGGACCAGCCCGCAGGCCCGCGCGAAGGCGTCGGACGAGGCCAGCGCGTGGCGGGCGGGATAGATCGACTGGTAGACCGCCCGCTCGCCCCCCGACAGGGTGCGCGGGACGGCATGGGTCAGGGTCTCGCCCAGCCGGCAGTCCTCGAAGAACCGCCCCGCGCCGGTCTTCACTGCTCGCCCAGCTTGAGGCCGGGGTGATAGTCGCCGGGGGCCTCCTTCACCACCGCCTGCCCGCAGCGCATCACCCCGCGCGATGCGTCAAGGGCGTAGGTGGGCGATCCGTGCAGCGCCCAGCCCTTGTTCAGCGCGGCGGTGACCTTGTGGCAGAAGGCCGGGGTGTCGTCGTCGGACAGGAACCGGTAAAGCTTCATCCCCTCATCCCCCTCATTCAGCCCCAGGGCTGATAGCCCAGCCAGTTGTGCACAAGCATGATGACCGCCAGAACCGCGACCGTGCCCGCCACCGCTTTCACCTCGGCCCCGGGCGCGGCGACCGGCGGAGTCCAGGCGGGCTGCGCGCGGTTGATCACGATGACCGAGACCACCGCCCAGGCCAGCAGGCCACCGAACAGGACGAACGACGGCAGGTCGCCGTTGACCAGCAGGTGCGCCACGGCCCAGGTCTTGACCGCCGTCAGTTGCGGGTGGCGGATGCGGCGGGCGAGGGCGGCCTTCGTGCCCGACGCGGCATAGAGATAGACCGCCAGCACCATCAGCAGGTTGTTGATCCCGACGCGCGCCGGCGACCGGCCCCACCATACATCCGCCCCGGCCATGGCCGCGCCATAGCCGTAGTACATCAGCGCCACCGACCCCAGCACCAGCACCGCGACCAGCCCCTTGCCCGCGCCCCCCAGGGCCGCCCGCGGCCCCGGGGCCAGCCGCTTGAACAGATGCGCCAGCGTCCACAACGCCAGGCCTAGGACAAGAAGGATCATGCGGCTCCCCTTTCGCGGGTGCGGGTGCGGGTGCGGGTGCGGATGGCGATGGCATCGGCGCGGGCCAGCAGGCTGCGGGCGGCGGCGACGTGCAGGTTTTCGACCAGGCGGCCGTCCAGCACGGCCACGCCTTCGCCCCGCGCCTGCGCCGCCTCGAAGGCGGCGATCTGGCGGCGGGCGAGCGCGACTTCGGCCGCGTCAGGGCCGAAGGCGTCGTTGGCGGCGGCGATCTGGGCGGGGTGGATCAAGGTCTTGCCGTCGAACCCCAGGTCGCGGCCCTGCGCGCATTCCGCGGCCAGCCCCCCGGCGTCGGCCAACCCGTTGAACACCCCGTCCAGCGCCAGGCGGCGATGTGCCCGCGCGGCCAGCAGCCCCGCCCCCAGCGCGGGCAGCAGCGGCAGGCGGTCGGGGCGGGGGCGGCAGCCAAGCTCCCGCGCCAGGTCGTTGGTGCCCATCACCAGCCCCCGCAGCGCGGGATGCGCCGCGATGAGGCCTGCCGCCAGCACCCCCGGGCAGGTTTCCACCATCGCCCAGAGCGGGCGGCCGGGCGCGCGGGACGCGGCGGCGTCCAGATCGGCCGGACCGTTCACCTTGGGGATCAGCACGCCGTCGCAGTCCATCCGCGCCGCAGCGGCGAGGTCCGCCGCGCCCCAGGGCGTGTCGAGCCCGTTCACCCGCACCAGCCGCAGCCGGTCGCCATAGACGCCCTCGCGCAGGGCGGCGGCCAGCAGGTGGCGCGCCTCGGCCTTGGCCTCGGGCGCCACGGCGTCCTCCAGATCGAAGATCAGCGCATCGCAGGGCAGGCTGCGCGCCTTGTCGAGCGCGCGGGCGTTCGAGGCGGGCAGGTACAGCGCAGACCGGCAGGGTGGCGACATCGCGGCGGGTTTCATGGCGAAGCTTCCATGGGGGCGGTGATTCCCCGGGCGCGAGGTTCCCTTTCGGCGCGAAAAGGTGCAACCCGAAAGATGCTGCGCTGCGGCGGAAGGCGGGAGGGTTGCGCGCGGACGTGGCGTTAACCCTGCGTCAGGACCGGCGGCGCAGGCTTTCCCCGTCGCGCCTCGTTCATGCGCGCCCCGGATGCAAAGGAAAGCCCGACATGACGCAGAAGGACCTCGCCCTCTCGCTCGGCTTCGCCGGGCTTGCCCTTGCCGTCTTCGCCCAGACGGCCCATGCCCAGGCCGCGCCGCCCTGCGGCCCGCGCGACCAGGTGGTGGCGCATCTGGGCACCAAGTATGCCGAAAGCCGCCGCGCCATGGGGCTGGCGGGCAACAGCGCGGTGATGGAGCTTTTCGCGGCGGACACCACCGGCACCTGGACGATCACCGTCACCACGCCCGACGGGCGGATGTGCCTCGTCGCCTCGGGCCAGGGGTTCGAGGCGGTGGCCGAACCACTGCCCGCCTCGGGCGACCCGGCCTGAGCGGCACCGGCTACCCCGCCGCCGCCTGCCACAGCAGGCGGAGCGAGATCAGCAGCAGGGCCCAGGTGATCAGCCGGAAGAACAGCGCCTCGGGCGTCTTGCGCACCAGCCAGACGCCCAGGAACACCCCCGCCACCGCCGCGGGCGCGACCAGCGCGGCGGCGCGCAGGTTGGCGGGGTTCAGCTGCCCAAGCGCGGCATAGGGCACCAGCTTGATCGCGTTGACATAGGCAAACGCGATGGTCGCGGTGCCCGCGAAGGTCGCCTTGTCCAGCTTCAGCGGCAGCGTATAGACCTGATAGGGCGGCGCGCCGGCGTGGCTGACAAAGCTCGTGAACCCCGTCACCGTGCCCCAGAACAGGCCCCGCCCCAGCGCGGCGGGGCGTGCGGGCGGTTCGGCCCCCCGGCGCAGCAGCATCGTCAGCGCAAAGCTGACCCCGATCGCCCCGACCAGCGCGGTCACCAGCGCCTCCGGCACGACCGAGGCGGTCGCCCAGCCGACCCCCACCCCCAGCGTCATCCCCGCCGCCATGATCGCCAGCACGCGGCGGTTCCAGGCGTGGCGGTAGGCGTAAAGCCCGAAGGCATCCGACAGCACATAGATCGGCAGCAGAAGCCCCGCCGCCGTGACCGGCGAGATCTTCAGCGCCAGCACGGGCACCGCCAGCATGCCGACCAGCGGCAATCCGCCCTTGCCCAGGCCCACGAGCACCGCCGCGAGCGCCGCGAGCGTCCAGAACTGCCAGCCATCCATGCCGCCAGCCATAGGCCGAACCGCGGGGCGGGGGAAAGGCCCCCGGTTGTCGTCGCCTGTTGTCGTCACCTGACCGCCCGGCTAGCCTTGGGGGGTGGCACCAGCGGGGGACACGGCGATGCATCCGATCGAGGCGAAACTGGCGGAGCTTGGCGTCGCCCTGCCCGACGCCCCGCCGCCGGCGGCGAACTACGTGCCCTTCGTCGTCGTGGGCGGCCTTGTCCATGTCTCGGGCCAGATCAGCCAGGGGCCCGGCGGGCAGATCAGGGGCCGCCTCGGCGATGGCATGGGGGTCGAGGACGGCGCCGCCGCCGCACGCGCCTGCGCGATCAGCCTGCTGGCGCAACTGCGCCGCGCCTGCGGCGGCGACTGGTCGCGGTTCCGGCGGGCGGTCAAGCTGACCGGCTTCGTCAACTCCACCCCCGATTTCACCGACCAACCCAGGGTCGTCAACGGCGCCTCGGATTTCCTCGTGGCCGTGCTGGGCGACACCGGGCGGCACGCGCGCTCCGCCGTCTCTGCCGCCAGCCTGCCCTTCGGCGTGGCGGTCGAGATCGAGGGCATCTTCGAGATCGCGCCGTGAATCATCCCGTGAATCGCCCCGTGACGCCTGTGCTCATGCCGGAGGCCTTCCTGCGCGCGCCCCTGACGCACCGGGGCCTGCACGACGCCCGCGCCGGTCGGCCGGAGCATTCGCTCGCCGCGGTCGCCGCCGCGGTCGTTGCGGGCTACGGCATCGAATTCGACGTGCAGGGAACCGCGGACGGCCAGGCCGTGGTGTTCCACGATTCGACGCTCGACCGCACGACCGGGCTTTCGGGGCGGGTTGACGCGCTGACCGCGGCCGAACTCGGCCGGGTGCGCCTGCGGCACTGCGACGAGACGGTGCCGACGCTGTCGCAGGTTCTGGCGGCGGTCGGCGGCCGGGTGCCGCTGCTGATCGAGGTCAAGGACCAGACCGGTGCGATGGCAACCGGCGACGGGCGGCTTGAGGCGGCGGTGGCGACAGCGTTGCAAGGCTACGGCGGGCCCGTGGCGCTGATGTCCTACAATCCCGAACACGTCGCCGCGCTGGCGCGTCTGGCGCCGGACCGGCCGCGCGGCCTTGTGACGGAAGCCTTCGACCCGACGGAATATGCCCACCTCAGCGCGCCGGTGCGCGACCGGCTGCGGGCAATTGCGGACTACGGCCGCGTCGCGGCGACGTTCATCAGCCACGACGCGACCGACCTGACCCGCCCGCGTGTCGCGGACCTCAAGGCGCAGGGCGCCCGCATCCTGTGCTGGACCGTGCGCTCGCCCGCGGCCGAGGCAGAGGCGCGCAGGGTTGCCGAGAACGTGACCTTCGAAGGCTATCGCGCCGCGATCCCCGCTTGACCGCGACGCCCGCCGCACTCTCCTCTCGCCGCAGGGAGGCGCGGATGGACGCAGAGCCTGTCGAGATCACCCTGCAGGGCGGCGTGGCCGAGATCGCCGCGGCCGACTGGGACGGGCTGGCCAGTCCCGGCGGCGGCACCCCGCTCGATCCCTTCACCACGCACCGCTTTCTGCATGCGCTGGAAGTGTCGCGGTCGGTCGGCACCGGCACGGGGTGGAGCCCGCGCATCCTGACCGCGCGCGCCGGCGGGCGGCTGATCGCGGCCGTGCCGATGTATGCGAAAAGCCACAGCCAGGGCGAATACATCTTCGACCATTCCTGGGCCCAGGCGCTGGAACGCGCGGGCGGGCGCTACTACCCCAAGCTGCAGATCGCCGTGCCCTTCACCCCCGCCACCGGCCGCCGCTTCCTGACCCTGCCGGGCGAGGAAGAGCGCGGCCTTGCGGCACTGGTCACCGGCGCGGTGCAGGTGGCGGAACGCGGGGGGCTGTCGTCGGTTCACGCCACCTTCTGCACCCCGCAGGAGGCCGCCGCCGGGGCGGCAATGGGGCTGATGCACCGGGTGACGCAGCAGTTCCACTGGATGAACCGCGGCTATGGCAGCTACGACGACTTCCTGTCCACGCTCGCCAGCCGCAAGCGCAAGGCGCTGCGGCGCGAAAGGGCCGAGGCGCAGGCATTCGGCGGCAGCATCCGGGCGCTGACCGGGGACGACATCGAACCGCACCACTGGGATGCCTTCTGGGCCTTCTACCAGGACACGGGGGGGCGCAAATGGGGCTCGCCCTACCTGACGCGCGCCTTCTTCGACCTGGTGCACCAGACGATGCGCGACGACGTGCTGCTGGTGCTGGCCGAACGCGACGGGCGGGCAGTGGCGGGCGCGCTGAACTTCATCGGGCGCGAGGCGCTGTTCGGCCGCTACTGGGGCTGCGTGGAGCATCACCCCTTCCTGCATTTCGAACTGTGCTACCATCAGGCCATCGACTGGGCCATCGCCCGCGGCCTGAGCCGGGTCGAGGCGGGGGCGCAGGGCGAACACAAGCTGGCGCGCGGCTATCTGCCGGTGGCGACCCATTCGCTGCACTGGATCGCCGACGGCGGCCTGCGGCGGGCGGTGGCGCAGTACCTGCAGGCCGAACGCCAGGCGGTCGGGCAGGAGATCGAGGTTCTGACCGCCTATGGCCCGTTCCGCCGCGGGCCGCCGGCAGAGGCGATGGAGGAGCAGCAATGACCGCGACCGGGGCACTGACCTACTACACCAACCCGATGTCGCGCGGGCGCATCGGGCGCTGGATGCTGGAAGAGGTGGGGCAGCCTTACCAGACGGTGATCGTCGACTACGGTCCGGCGATGCACGGGGCCGACTATCGGGCGGTCAACCCGATGGGCAAGGTGCCTGCCCTGCGCCACGGCGACCGCGTGGTGACAGAGGTGGCGGCCATCGTCACCTGGCTCGCCGATGCCTTCCCGCAGGCCGGGCTGATGGCCGAGGACCGCGGCGCCTTCTACCGCTGGATGTTCTTTGCCGCCGGGCCGGTGGAACAGGCGGTGGTCAACACCGCGTTCGGCTGGGTCCCGCAGACCCCGCAGGACAAGGGGCGTACGGGCTACGGCAGCCTTGACCGCGTGCTGCGCACGCTGACCGACCATCTGGACCGAAACGACTATTTCGCCGACGGGCGGTTCACCGGCGTCGATGTCTACCTGGGCAGCCAGATCGGCACGGGGATGCAGTTCGGCACGATCACCGCCAACGACACGCTGCGCGCCTACTGGGACCGCATCAGGACACGCCCGGCGCTGGCGGCGGCGCGGGCGCTTGACGATGCGGCTGCGGGAAAGGGGCGGGACTGATGGCCGACCTGCTGTCTGACGCCGAGCGGCAGGCCGACCTGCCCGCCCTGGGCCGCACCGGCTGGCAGGCGGTGCCGGGCCGGGATGCGATCCGCAAGGTGATGAAGTTCCGCGACTTCTCGCAGGCCTGGGGCGCCATGTCGCGGATCGCCCTGGCGGCGGAACGGCTGAACCACCATCCGGAATGGTCCAACACCTACAACGCGCTGGACATCGTTCTTTCGACGCATGACTGCGGCGGGCTGTCGGCGCTGGACGTGAAGCTCGCGCACCTGGTCGACCGCTGCGCGGAAGGCGCCACAGTCCAGTCGGACCACGGCGCCCCCGTCGAAAGCCTTTGCGAAAGCCTCCGCGCCGAACGCGCGCGGCGCTAGGTGTGAACTCTCAGGAGGTTGTTCACCCGGAACGGGGTTAGGCTGCAATCG
>CAZCPY010000083.1:0-13478 GCA_964499865.1 uncultured Rhodobacterales bacterium
CCCTCAGGCCGCGAAGGGGTCGTCCTCGTATCCGACACCCGTCAGGCACAGGCCCTGCGGCGGGGCGACCGGGCCGCAGGCCGTGCGGTCGCGCGCGGCCAGCGCCCCGGCCAGCCGCGCGGGCGCCCAGGCCCCGGCGCCGACGCGTTCCAGCGAGCCGACCATGGAGCGCACCTGCGCATGCAGGAAGGACCGCGCGCGGAAGGACAGCGTGATCTGCTGCCCGCCCGGGACGGCCCGCGCCGTCACCCTTGCCTCATCCAGCGTGCGCAGCGGGCTGTCGGCCTGGCATCCGGCGGCGCGGAAAGTGGTGAAGTCGTGGCGGCCCAGAAGCGACCGGGCCGCCTCGGCCATGGCGCCTGCGTCCAGCGGGTGCGCCACCTGCCAGACCCGACCCTTTTCCAGCGCCGGGGGCGCGCGGCGGTTCAGGATGCGGAAGGCATAGCGCCGCTCCACCGCCGAAAACCGCGCGTGAAAGTCGGGCGCGACCGGAGCCGCCGCCAGCACCGCCACGGGATGCGGCCGCAGCTGCGCGTTCAGCGCCGCCGCCAGCCGGAACGGCGGCCAGTCGCGCGACAGGTCGGCATGCGCCACCTGGCCCGACGCATGCACCCCCGCATCGGTGCGCCCCGCCCCCTGCACCGCCCCCGCCCCGGGCTCGAGCCGCGCAAGAGCCGCCTCCAGCACGCCTTGCACCGACAGGCTGGCCGCCTGCCGCTGCCAGCCCGCGAAGGGGCCGCCGTCATATTCGATCAGAAGGGCATAGCGCGGCATGCCCGCCCGCTAGCACCGCGGCGGCGGCGGGGCAACGCGCGCGGCTACCGCCTCAGCCTGCGCACCAGCGACGAGGTATCCCACCGCCCGCCGCCCATCGCCTGCACCTCGCCGTAGAACTGGTCGACCAGCGCGGTGACCGGCAGCGACGCCCCCGCCTCGCGCGCGGCGTCGAGGCAGATCGCAAGATCCTTGCGCATCCAGTCTACCGCAAAGCCGAAGTCGAAGCGGTCCTCCAGCATGGACTTGTGGCGGTTCATCATCTGCCAGGACCCGGCGGCGCCCTGGCTGATGACCTCGACGACCGCCGCACCGTCCATGCCCGCCTTCTGGCCGAAGGCCAGTGCCTCGGCCAGGCCCTGGACCAGGCCCGCAATCGCGATCTGGTTCATCATCTTGGCAATCTGGCCCGACCCGCTGTCGCCCAGACGGCGGCAGATGCGGGCGTAGGCCGCGATCACCGGCGCGGCCGCGGCATAGTCCCCGGCGGTGCCGCCGCACATCACCGAAAGCTGCCCGTTCTCGGCCCCCGCCTGCCCGCCCGACACCGGCGCATCGACAAACCCCACGCCGCGCGCCGCGGCCAGCGCGTGCAGCTCGCGCGTCACCCTGGCCGAAACCGTCGTGTGGTCGACGAAGACCGCCCCCGGGTCCATCCCCGCAAAGGCGCCGTCGGGGCCGAGGCAGACCTGCCGCAGGTCGTCGTCATTGCCCACGCAGGCCAGCACCAGCGCCTGCCCGAGGGCCGCCTCGCGCGCCGTCGCGGCCGCCCGGCCGCCATGCGCCGCGACCCAGGCCGCAGCCCTGGCGGCGGTGCGGTTCCAGACCGTCACCTCGTGGCCGTTCGCCGCCAGATGCCGCGCCATCGGCCCGCCCATCACGCCCAGGCCCAGGAATGCCACCTTCGCCATCACCGCCCCCGATCGCGTGAATTGCCCTGCCGCGGACCTTGCCTTAGGTATCGGCGGCGCATTCCCCGTCAAGGCCGCCCGATGTATACCGCCTTCCGCTGGCTGATCCGCCTGTTCCTCGGCCTGTCGGCGCTGGCCGTGCTGGCGGCGCTGGTGCTGTACTACCTCCTGTCGCGGTCGATCCCCGACTACAACGAGACGGTCGAGGTCGCGGGGATCACCGCGCCGCTCGAGATCGTGCGCAACAACGCCAACGTGCCCCACATCTTCGGCGCCTCGGCCGAGGATGTGTATTTCGGTCTGGGTTATGCCCATGCCCAGGACCGGCTGTGGCAGATGACGATGCTGCGGCGCACCGCGCAGGGGCGGCTGTCCGAGGTCTTCGGCGAAAGCACGCTGCGCATCGACGAGCTGATGCGGCGCTTCGACCTGTACACGCTGGCGCTGTCCTCGGTCGAGGCGCAGGATGCGCAGACCCGCGCGGCGCTCGAGGCCTATGCGGCGGGGGTGAACGCCTGGATCGGGCAGGTGAACGCCCGCGCGCTGGGGCGCGGGGCGCCCGAGTTCTTCCTGTTCTCGAACGAGATCGCGGCCTGGCAGCCGGCCGACAGCATCGCCATCATCAAGCTGATGGCCTTGCAGATGTCCCCGCAACTGGAAGCCGAGGTGCTGCGGGCGCAGGTCTCGATGATCGTGTCGCCCGCGCAGCTGGCCGACATCCTGCCCGACGATCCCGGCGCCGTGGTCACCGCCCTGCCGCGCTACGGCGCGCTGTTCCCGACGCTGGGGCCGCTCGGTCGGACCGAGCGCATGGCGCTGGGGCCGCTGTCGCCGGTGCAGCCGCTGGCGCTGGCGGGCGCCTCGAACGCCTGGGCGGCGATGCCGGAAAAGTCCGCCGCAGGCGGCACGCTGCTGGCCAACGACCCGCACCTTGGCTTCACCGCGCCCGCGATCTGGTATCTCGCGCGGATGGAGCTGCCCACCGGCGGGGTGATCGGCGGCACCATCCCGGGCGTGCCCGCGATCCTGGTCGGGCGGTCGGACAAGCTGGGCTGGGGGCTGACCAGCGCCTATGTCGACGATCAGGACGTGGTGATGGAACGTCTGAACCCCGAAAACCCGTCGCAATACGCCGGGCCCGGCGGCTGGACCGACATGGTGGAACGGCGGTCGATCATCACTGTCAAGGATGCCGAACCCGTCACCGTCACGCTGCAATGGACGGCCGCCGGGCCGGTGATCCCGGGGGGCTACTACGAACTCGCCTCGGTCACCCCGCCCGGCCATGTGGCCGCCCTGTCCTGGACCGCGCTCGACCCCGCCGACACGTCGATGACGGCGGCAATCCGGCTGATGCAGGCGGGCAACGTCGGAGAGGCGATCGCGGCGGGCGAGGCCTATGTCGCCCCCGCGCAGAACCTGATGCTGGCCGATACCACCGGCATCGCCATGCAGGTGATCGGCCGCCTGCCCGCCCGCGACCCCGCCCATGCCACGCAAGGCCGCATGCCCGCCTCGGGCGAGGTGGCGGCGAACCGCTGGCAAGGGGCGTATCCCTATGCCGAGAACCTGCGCGTGCAGAACCCGGCCTCCGGCCTTCTGGGCAACACCAACAACCGCACGGTGGACGCGCCGTTCCCGCGCAACCAGTCCTTCGTCTGGGGCGACACGCAGCGCATCCAGCGCTGGCTGACGCTGATGGGCACGCGCGCGGTGCACACCCGCGAAAGCTTCATCGAGGCGCAGCTGGATACCGTCTCTCCCACCGCGCGGCTTCTGCTGCCGCTGATCGGGGCGGATCTGTGGTTCACCGGCACGCCCGCCCCCGACGGCACGCCCGAGCGGCGGCGTCAGCAGGCGCTGGAGATGCTGGCCGGATGGAACGGCGAGATGAGCGAGCACCTGCCGGAGCCGCTGATCGCCGAGGCCTGGCTGCGCGCCCTGCAACGCCGCCTGATCCAGGACGAACTGGGGCCCCTGGCCGACCGCTTCACCCGGATCGACCCGGTGTTCATGGAACGCGTCTTCCGCAACACCGACGGGGCCTCGCGCTGGTGCGACGTGATCCAGTCGGCCGCCATCGAGACCTGCACCATGGTCGCCTCGCTGGCGCTGGACGAGGCGCTGCTGTGGCTGGAGGCGCGCTACGGCACGGGCATCGAAAGCTGGCGCTGGGGCGATGCGCACCAGGCCACGCACGACCACCCCGTCCTCGGCGACGTTCCCTTCCTGCGCCAGATCGTGAACATCCGCCAGTCCACCTCGGGCGGCGACACCACGCTGATGCGGGGCCAGACCGGGGGCGAGGATCCCGACCCGTTCCTGAACGTCCAGGGCGCGGCCTACCGGGGCGTCTACGACTTTGCCGACCCCGATTCGAGCGTGTTCATCATCTCCACCGGCCAGTCCGGCCACCCGCTCAGCCGCAATTACGACGACCTGGGCGTGCTGTGGCGGCGGGGCGAATACATCCCGATGAGCCTTGACCCCGACCTTGCGCGCGCTGCGGCGGTGGGCGTGACGACGCTGTTGCCGCAGCCCTGACGGCCTTGCGCGGATTCCCGCTTGCCGGACGGGCCGAACGGCCATAAGGTGCATTGAGATTCAATCGCAAGTGGTAGGAAACAGGTCATGGCAAAGGCAGGGGCTTCCCCGAAGGACATTCTGGAAGCGCAGAAGCTGTTCAACAAGCTGCCCGATTTCATCGTCCGCGAAAACGGCGAGATGGACGAGGCGACTGTCGGGGCGGTCAGGAAGCTGCAGAAGATGGCCGGGATGCGCGAGACGGGCGAGCTTGACGCCGCGCTGCTGAAGCTGCTGCGGCAGGCCGTCGAGATGAAGGACGTCAAGTACCAGATCAAGCTGGGTGGAAAGGACTATTTCCTGACCGACGGCGACTACAAGTCGCTGATCGCCAGGGTGAAGACGCAGTTCCAGAAGCCGATGATCCAGCTCAAGGGCGCGGTCGCCGAGGCCCGGTCGATCTACAACGACATGAAGAAGCTGAACGACGACCAGTACATCGTCAGCTTCTTCGTGAACGCCGCCAACCGCACCTCGCTGCCCGCAGAAAGCGTCGTCAAGAATGCCGAGGCGCTGGCCGGAGCCGCCGAAAAGGCGCTCAACAACGGCGATTTCAAGGTCTTCGGCAACATCTTCCCCAAGGCGCAGGCAGCCGCGAACGAGGCGCGCAAGGCGATGAAGGACTACTGCACCGGCGTCATCGACGGCGCGGGCAGCATCGTCACCGGGCTGGAATTCGTGCGCGACACCTCCTTCACCACGGTGGGCATCCTGGCCGCGCCGATGGTGGTCCCGGCCGGTGCGGGCATCGGCACGATGATTGCCGGGGGCGCCGCCATCGGGGCGGGCACGAATGCGGTGGAAAGCCTCGCGGGCGAGGTCGGCAAGGGCATCGCGGGCACCTCGGAAGGCGTCGGCAAGGCCGTGCTGAACGTGCTGAAGGATTCGGCCATCGGCGCCGCCGTGGGCGGCCTGACCGCCGGCAAGGCGGGCGAGGCGCTGATCGGCGCGGTGTCCAAGCGGGTCGCCCCGATGCTGACCGGCCGCGTCTTCGGCTACCTCGGCCAGCAGGTGCTGGCGAAGTGGGTCGGCGCCTATTTCAAGGCCAACGGCGCGAACATCCTGGAAGGCATCGTCACCGACTGCCTGAAGGCCAACAAGACCAGCGCCGCCGGACTGACCTGGGACGATTTCTACAAGATCGTCGCCAAGCAGGTGATCACCGCGGGCGTGTTCTCGAAATTCGCCAAGCTGGGCGAGGTGTCGTCCAAGACCCTGATGTCCAGGCTGCCGGCCAAGGTGGTCAAGGACCTGATGTCCTCGCTGGGACCCAAGGCCAGCGACAAGGCGCTGGAAGAGGCGGTGGGCAAGGCGTTCGAGGAGTTCGGCAAGGAATCCGGCGGCAAGGTCTATGACGCGATCTTCGAAAAGCTGACCGGCAAGGAAACCCCCGACGCGGTGGAAAAGATGCTGGTCGACGAATACGCGACCAACAGGAAGCTGCTCGACGCGATCAGGGACGAGGTCGAGAAGCAGGCGAAGAAGCGCAAGTAGCCTCCCCGCGCATCTGCGGCCTTGACTTGCCGGCCTGCGGCGGCAAGTCGCAGGGCGGCAGGTGCGGAGTGCGGGACTTGGGCGGAGCCTACGACGACTGGCAGGGGCGGCAGGACGTCGCCGAGGACGCCGTGACCGCCCGCGACGCGGGCCGTCTGGCCGCCACGCTTGCGCCGCACCACGCAGCACTTGGGGGTGAGGACCTGCCCCCGCTCTGGCACTGGCTGGCCTTCGCCCCGGCGGTCGGGGCGGCGGACCTCGGCCCCGACGGCCACCCCGCGCTCGGCCGCTTCCTGCCGCCGATCGAAGGACGCCGGCGGATGTGGGCCGGGGGGCGGCTGCGCTTCCGGGGCGCGCTGAAGCTGGGCGAGCGGCTGAAGCGCGCGTCGGAAATCACGAGGATCGCGGAAAAGGCCGGGGCCACGGGGTCGCTGGTCTTCGTCACCGTGCGGCATGTGACCGAAGGCGCCGCGGGCGGGCGGGTGGAGGAAGAGCAGGACATCGTCTACGCCGCCCTGCCCGACCGCTTCACCCCGCCGCCCAGGCAGCCCGCTCCCGCCGCGCCGGACCTGCGCCGCCCGGTGGCGGTGGACACCGTGGCGCTGTTCCGTTTCTCGGCGCTGACCTTCAACGCGCACCGCATCCATTTCGACCTGCCCTATGCGGTGGAGGTGGAGAAATACCCCGGCCTCGTGGTGCACGGCCCCTTGCAGGCGATCTGGATGATGGAGGCCGCCCGCGGCCTGCGCGGCGTGCCGCAGGCCTTCCGCTTCCGCGGGCTGCATCCGCTGTTTGCCGGAGATGCGCCCTCGGTGCTGGCCTGGAAAGGCGATACGGAAGGCGCGCTGGCGCTCGGGGTGGCCGCGGCCGGCGGGCATCTGACGATGCAGGGCGAGGCGGTCTTCGCATGACCGGCCCCTTGGCGGGCCTGCGGGTGGTGGAAGGCTCGGCCTTCGTGGCGGTGCCGCTGGCGGGCATGACCCTGGCGCAGATGGGGGCCGAGGTGATCCGCTTCGACCGCATCGGCGGCGGGCTCGACGCGCGGCGCTGGCCGGTCACCGCCACGGGCGCAAGCCTGTTCTGGGCCGGCATGAACAAGGGCAAGCGGTCGCTCGCGGTGGACATCGCCCGGCCCGAGGGGCAGGAGATCGTGCAGGCCCTGATCTGCGCGCCCGGCCCCGATGCGGGCCTGTTCCTGACCAACCTGCGGGCAAGGGGCTGGATGGACTGGCCTGCGCTGTCGGCGCGGCGGGCGGACCTGATCATGGTCAGCCTGGCGGGCACGCGGCGGGGCGAGCCTGCGGTGGACTATACCGTCAACCCCGCCCTGGGCTTTCCGACGGCGACCGGCCCCGAGGGGTCGGCGGACCCCGTGGCCCATGTGCTGCCCGCCTGGGACTGCATCGCCGGGCAGATGCTGGTCGGCACGCTCCTGGCCGCCGAACGCCACCGCCTGCGCACCGGTCGGGGCGGGCTGGCAGAGGTCGCGCTGAAGGACGTGGCGGCGGCGATGGTGGCGAACCTCGGCATCCTGGGCGAGGTGCAGGTCAACGGGGTGGACCGGCCCAAGGCCGGGAACGCGCTATACGGCGCCTACGGGCAGGATTTCGTGCTGGCCTGCGGCACGCGGGTGATGGTCGTGGGCCTGACCGCGCGCCAGTGGCGCGGGCTGGTCGAGGTCACGGGGACCGCCGCCGCCTTGGCCGGGGTGGCGGCACGGCTGGGGCTGGATTTGTCGCGCGAGGGCGACCGCTGGCGCGGCCGGGCGGCGATCACCGCGACGCTGGCGCCCTGGTTCGCGGCGCGCACCCTGTCCGAGGCCGCGCCTCTGTTCGACCGCGCGGGCCTGACCTGGTCGGTGTTCCGCAGCTTTGGCCAGGCCGCGGCCGAGGACCCCGACCTGTCCGCCGACAACCCAGTCTTCGCGCGGATCGACCAGCCCGGGATCGGGCCCCTGCTCGCGCCCGCAAGCCCCGTCGCCTGGTCCGCCCACCCGCGCCAGCCCCCCGCCCCCGCGCCGCGGCTGGGCGCGGATACCGAGGCGATCCTGGCCGAGGTGCTGGGGCTGGGCGCGGGCCAGATCGGCCGGCTCATGGATGCGGGCGTGGTGGCGGGGCCCTGACATCCGGCGCGGCGGCGCGCCTTGCGGCACGGGTGCTTCCCTCCCCCATCCCGTTCCCGTGACGGGGGAGGGCAGGCGCACCGGGCCGGGCGCCGGGCGCGGCTTTCCGCCCGTCGGGCCAGCGCCGCGGCCACCGTCGCTGCCCAGGGCGTCGTCGGCCGTCCGTTCAGCCGCGACAGGGTCCGGCTGTCGTCGAACAGCGCCCCCCCGCCCGCCTGCACGTCGGCATCGGCCAGCATGCGGGCAAAGCCCTCGGGCAGGCCGAAACCGGCGAGGATCCCGGCATGGGCCACCGCGGCCAGGTCGGCGCAGGGGATCGCCTTGCCGGTCAGGCGCGACACCTCGGCCGCCATTTCGGCAGAGCTGTGCGACGTGTCGCCCGCGAGGTCGTAGACCGCGCCCGCGTGCCCCTCGCCCGCCACCGCCGCGATCGCCTCGGCATCGTCCGCCCGCGCGGCAGAGGAGAACCGGCCCGCCCCCGCCGACCCGATCATGCCCCCCGCGGCAATCGCGCCACCAGGGGCGGCGGTGCGGTTTTCCGTGTACCAGCCGTTGCGCCGGAAGGTGAAGGCAAGGCCCGAGACGCGGACCGCCGCCTCGGTCGCCTTGTGGCCGGCGGCCCGCATCAGGGGCGAGGTGTCGGCAGATCATGGCGCAGGCGGGCCGCGCGCGGCCTCAGCCCAGGTCGCGGTAGCGCCGTTCCTGCCGGGCGGTCCAGCGGACGGTGACGGCAAAGCCCGTCTCGGTGGGCGCCTCGGACAGCACGACGCCTTCGGCGTGCAGCCAGGCCCGGCGGCGGCCGTCGGTGAAGGGCACGGGGACTGTCCGTTCGGTCCTATCCTCGTCGAAGGTTTCGCAGACGGCGTCGAGCAGGGGCGCCACCCCCTCGCCCGTCAGGGCCGAGACCGGGAAGACCCCTTCCCGCGCCTGCGCCGCCAGCGCCGCGCGCCCGGTGGCGTCCACGCGGTCGAGCTTGTTCCAGACCTCGATCAGGGGCGTCGCCTCGGCCACCCCCAGCGTGCCCAGGATCTCGGCCACGTCCGCCGCCTGTTCGGCCGTCTCGGGGTGGCTGATGTCGCGCACATGCACGATCAGGTCGGCTTCCAGCACCTCTTCCAGCGTGGCGCGGAAGGCCGCGACCAGTTCGGTGGGAAGGTCGCTGATGAAGCCCACGGTGTCGGACAGGATCACCCGGCGCCCCGAGGGCAGCGCCACGCCGCGCAAGGTGGGGTCGAGCGTGGCAAACAGCATGTCCCGGACGAGCACCTCGGCCCCGGTCATGCGGTTGAACAGGGTGGACTTTCCGGCGTTGGTATAGCCCACCAGCGCGACGATGGGGAACGGCACCTTGCGCCGCGCGGCGCGGTGCAGTTCGCGCGTGCGCACCACGCGGTCGAGCTGGCGCCTCAGCTTGACGACCTGTTCGTCGATGGCGCGGCGGTCGGCCTCGATCTGCGTCTCGCCCGGGCCGCCGACGAAACCGAAACCGCCGCGCTGGCGTTCGAGGTGCGTCCAGGCCCGCACGAGGCGCGTGCGCTGGTAGGACAGCGCCGCCAGTTCCACCTGAAGCACGCCCTCGCGCGTCCGCGCGCGGTCGGCGAAGATTTCCAGGATCAGGCCGGTGCGGTCCAGAAGCTTGCAGCCCCAGGCCTTTTCCAGGTTGCGCTGCTGCACCGGGCTGACCGGGCCGTCGACCAGCACGAGGTCGATGTCGCCGCGGAAGCGGTCGCGCAGGTCGGTCACCTTGCCCGACCCGAACAGCGTGGCCGGCGTCACGCGCGGGATGCGCACGACCTCGGCCCCTTCGACCGAAAGGCCCGGCAGGGCGGCGGCCAGCGACACCGCCTCGGCCAGCCGCAGGTCGGGCAGCCTGCGGCTGCCCGCGCCGCGCAGGTCGGGGTGCAGGACCCATGCGCGCGTCGGCTTCGCCGCGGTGTCGTGACCGCGGGCGGCGCGCCGTTCCTCGAAGAGATCCTCCTCGGTCAGTCCTCGCCCTCGTAGAGGTTGATCGGCCCGCCCGGCATGATCGTGGAAATCGCGTGCTTGTAGACCAGCTGCGACTGGCCATCGCGGCGCAACAGCACGCAGAAGTTGTCGAACCAGGTGATCACGCCCTGCAGCTTGACCCCGTTGATGAGGAAGATCGTGACCGGGACCTTCGCCTTGCGGACATGATTGAGGAACGCATCCTGCAGATTCTGCTTGTCGCCAGCCATCGCCGCCGCCTTTTTTTCTTGTTAACCCTGTCCCTGCGCGCGGCCGGGACCGCGCGGGCCGAGTATGGACCGGCTTTGCCGCTGAAATCCAGCCCCCAAATCAGTCCGTTACCGCCCTATCGCCGCCACCCCCCGGGGGCCAGCAGCGCCAGCACCGCCAGCACCTCGAGCCGCCCGACGATCATCGCCGCGGCCAGGATCACCTTGACCTCGGCGCCGAGGTCGGCATAGGCGATGCGCGCCTCGGCCGCAACCGCCGCCAGGGGCCCGGTATTGCTGACCGCGGCGACGGTCAGGACCAGTGCGCGCTCGAACTCCACCCCCGCCAGCGACAGGGCGGCCATCACGGCGGCCAGCGTCAGCGCGAACAGCATGAAGAAGATCCACGCGGCATAGGCGCCCTCGTTGCGCAGCCGCCGCGCCATCTCGCCGCCACCGGCCACCGAATGGGGGTGCACGATGCGGTCGAGCTCGCGCTCGCCGTGGCGGGCCAGCGCATAGACGCGCAGAAGCTTGAGGCCCCCCGCCGTGGTGGCGATGCCGCCGCCGATCATCGCCAGGCCAAGCAGCATCAGCCCCGGCGCCGGAATCCCCGACCAGGCCCGCGCCTCCACCCAATCGGAGCTTTCGAACCCGGTCGTGGTCAGGAAACTGAGCGCGGTGAAGGCCGCGCCCCAGAACGCGTGCAGCGCTGCCAAGAGGTCGCGCCCGCCGTCGGTCTCGATCGCCGCGACCCAGTTGCGCAGCATCACCGCGGTCGGCACCAGCACCAGGATCGCGGCCGCCATCCGCACCTCGTGGTCGCGCACCAGCGGCAGCGACCGGTCGGCCAGCGCGGTGCCGGGCAGGCTGCGGCGGGTGACCGCCACCAGCAGGAAGGCGAAGACGAAAAGCTCGGCCCAGAAGCCCGCGAAGGCATCCGTCAGGCCGACGCCGGGCAGGATGCCGCTGGTCGACAGCGTCGACATCGCCAGCGACATCGCCATCAGCCCGTCTTCGCCCGCGATCATCAGAAGCACCCACAGCGCCAGCGTCAAGGCGGTATAGGCCGGCAGGATCGTCAGCGTGTGGCGCACCAGGCGTTCCGAGGGGTCGGCCAGCCGCGTGATCTGCGCCCCAGCCGCGCGCCCCGGCACGCGGCCCGACAGCACCTCGACCCCGCCCAGGTTCTGCGGCGCGAGGATCGCCGCCCCCGCGATCAGGATGAACGCCCCGCCCAGCCAGCCGACCACGACGCGCCACAGGTGCAGCGACGGCGGCAGGCGGCCCGGGGTGTCGTAGACGGTGGCGCCGGTGGTGGTCAGGCTGGACACCATCTCGAACCAGGCGTTGAGGAAGGTCGTGTCGCGCAGCGCCTGGTGGAACGGCACCGCCAGCACCACCGGCAACACCACGAAGGCCCAGGCCAGCGCCGCAAGCTGGCTGCGCGGCCCGTCGGACGGACGGCGGGCAGAGGTCGCGATCGCGATCATCGCCGTCAGCAGGAAGGTCAGGACGGCGGCGTAGAGGAACACCCGCGCCGTGCGGTGCGCGTCCATCGCGCTGGCATGGGCGGCCGGCAGCAGCATCGCCAGCGCCGAGAAGCCCAGCAGGATCACCAGAAGCGGCAGGGAACCCAGGCGCCGCATCATGGGTGGGGCCCGGCGGGCTGCGGGCGCCTCCCTCCCCCCTCGTGGGGGAGGGATGGGGTGGGGGGGCGCGCGGCTTGGTGCATGGGCGATGGCACGGGCGATGGCCTTCCGGGTCGCCGCATCAGAAGAAATCGATCGAGACCTGCAGCAGGCGCTCGACCTCGGGGACGTCCTTGGCCATGGCGAAGACGGCGATGACGTTGCCTTCCTCCAGCCGCAGGTCGCCCGTGGGTTTCATCACGCGGTCGCCCTTCATCACGCCGCCGACCAGCACGCCTTCGGGAAACTCGATGTCGCGGATGTAGCGTCCCGCCAGCGGCGAGGTGGACAGCACCTGCGCCTCGATCAGTTCCGCCTCGGCGTCGCCGATGGAATAGACCGCGCGCACCTTGCCGTGACGGATGTGGCGCAGGATCGACGATACCGTCGTCGCCCGCGGGTTGATGTAGGCGTCGATGTCGAGCGCGCCCATCAGCGGCACCAGCGTGGGGTCGTTGACCAGCGCGATCGCCATCGCGCAGCCTGCCTGCTTGGCCCGCACCGCGGCCAGCAGGTTGGTCTTGTCGTCCTCGGTCACCGTCAGCACGGCGTCGGCACGGTCGATCCCGGCCTCGGTCAGCATCTCGATGTCCATGCCGTCGCCGTTGAGCACGATGGTGCGTTCCAGCGCATCCGCCGCCCGTTCCGCCCGCGCGCGGTTCTTCTCGATCACCTTGGCGCGCACCCGGTCGGTCCGCGCCTCGAGCGCACGGGCCACGCCCAGGCCCACGTTGCCGCCGCCGATGATGACCACCCGCGCCTGCTTGCGGGTCGCCTTGCCGAAGATCTCGAGCGTGCGGTTCATGTCCTCGGTATGGGTGAAGACATAGATGCGGTCGCCCGCGAAAAGCTGGTCGCCCGCCTCGGGCGCGAACAGCCGGTCGTTGCGCCGCACCCCCACGACGATGGCGCGCAGGCTGGCGAACAGTTCGGACAATTGCCGGAGCGGCGTGTTCAGGACCGGGCAGTCGTCGTCCAGCACGATGCCCAAGAGCTGCGCCCGCCCGCCCATGAAGCTTTCGGTGTCGAACGTCGCCGGCGCCGCCAGCCGTTGCAGCACCGCCTCGGCCACCTCCTTCTCGGGCGAGATCACCACGTCGATGGGCAGGTGGCCTTCGGCGTAAAGGTCGGCATAGGCGGGGTCGAGGTAGCTGCCCGCGCGGATGCGGGCGATCTTGCGGGTGATGTTGAACAAGGCATGCGCCACCTCGCAGGTCACCATGTTGACCTCGTCGGAGTGCGTCGCGGCGATGATCATGTCGGCGTCCCGCGCGCCCGCACGGTCCAGCACGTCGGGGTGGCTGGCAAAGCCCGCGACGCCCTGCACGTCCAGCGTCTCGGTTGCGCGGCGCACGAGGTCGGCGTTCACGTCGACGACGGTGACGTCGTTCTTCTCGCCGGCCAGATGGCGGGCGATCTGCCAGCCGACCTGCCCCGCGCCGCAGATGATGACCTTCATCGTCTTCGCACTCCGGCGCCGTTCGGGCTTCTGTGGCAGACGCAGGCGCGGCGGTCAATTCCGCGGAGCACGGGGGGGCATCACGGGTCAGTCCGCCTCGTCCCCGTCCTCGGCCTCCTCGCCGCCGCCGCGGCCCGCCTTGGCGGCGGAAACCACCCCCAGCGACTTGAGCTTGCGGTGCAGCGCGCTGCGTTCCATGCCGACGAAGCTGGCGGTGCGGCTGATGTTGCCGCCGAACCGGTTGATCTG
>CAZCPY010000084.1:0-13364 GCA_964499865.1 uncultured Rhodobacterales bacterium
GCGTCGTCCTGCCCGCCGCAAGCCCGCGCCGCGACCTGCATCAGCCCGCCGCCGGTGTCCTCCAGATAGGCCATGAGCGCCGGCAGGTCGGCGAAGGGCGCAGGCTCCAGGTCCGCCGCCCGCGCCGCCACCAGCCGGTCCAGCACCGCGACCGGCAGCGCGCGGTCCCGGATCAGCCCGTGCAGCGGCCCCGCCACCTCGTGCGCCCGCGCCGCCCCCGACCCCGCAGCGGCGATCACCTCGCGCCACCAGGTCAGCCGCATCTGACCGATCAGGGGTTCGGCCGACACCCAGGGCGCGCGCGCGACCTCGAGGTTGAAGGCATAGAGCACGAACAGCCCGGCCCGGAGCGCGGGCGCCGCGGCCATCACCGCCAGGAACCGCTCCGGGTCGCCCTGGCGCACCAGTTCGGCACAGGCCTGCGCGGTCATTCCGCCGCGACCGCCACCGGTTCGGCTCCGTCGCGGATCAGCTTCCAGACCACGGCATCCAGCAGGGCCTCGAAGGAGGCGTCCACGATGTTGGGCGAAACCCCCACGGTGGACCAGCGCTGGCCCGTGCGGTCCTCGCTGTCGATGATCACCCGCGTGACCGCCTCGGTGCCGCCTTGGGTGATCCGCACCTTGAAATCGACCAGCTTCATGTCCTCGACCGCCCGCTGATAGGGCCCGAGGTCCTTGGCCAGCGCCTTCCACAGCGCGTTGACGGGGCCGCGGTCGGTGCCGGTCTCGTCCATGCTTTCGCTGACCGACAGCATCTTCCGGTCGCCGATCTTCACCACCACCACCGCCTCGGACAGGCTGACCATGCGGTCATACTTGTTCTTGCGCCGCTCCACCGTCACCCGGTAGCGCTTGATCTCGAAGAAGGCGGGCAGCAGACCCAGCGCGCGCCGCGCCATCAGCTCGAAGGACGCCTGCGCGCCGTCATAGGCATAGCCCATGTCCTCGCGCGCCTTGACGACCTCGAGGATGCGGCCGAGGCGGGCATCGCCCGCCGCGACCGCGATCCCGGCGGCGGCGAGCCGCGCGCGCAGGTTGGACTGCCCGGCCTGGTTGCTCATCGGGATCACGCGGGCGTTGCCGACGGCCTCGGGCGCGATGTGTTCATAGGTCGCGGGGTCCTTCAGGATCGCGCTCGCGTGCAGCCCCGCCTTGTGGGCAAAGGCGCCCGCGCCGACGTAAGGCGCCGACCGCTGCGGCACGCGGTTCAGGATGTCGTCCAGCATCCGGCTGGTGCGCAGCAGGGAGGCCAGCGCCTCGGGCGTCACCCCGGTGGCAAAGCGGCTGCGGTAGGGTTCCTTCAGCAGCAGCGTCGGGATCAGCGTCGTCAGGTTCGCGTTGCCGCAACGCTCGCCCAGGCCGTTCAGCGTGCCCTGCACCTGCCGCGCGCCCGCGTCGATGGCGGCAAGCGAGTTCGCCACCGCATTGCCGGTGTCGTCATGGGCATGGATGCCAAGCCGGTCCCCCGGCACGCCCGCGGCGATCACCTCGGCCGTGATCCGGCCGATGTCGGCCGGCAGCGTGCCGCCGTTGGTGTCGCACAGCACTACCCACCTTGCCCCCGCCACGAGGGCGGCCTTCACCGCCGACAGCGCATAGGCCGGGTCGGCGGCATGGCCGTCGAAGAAATGCTCGGCATCGAACAGGCATTCCCGGCCCTTCGAGACCACATGGGCGACCGAGGCGCCGATGTTGACCAGGTTCTCCTCGAGCGAGATCCCCAGCGCCGTGGTGACATGGAAGGGATGCGCCTTGCCCACCAGGCAGACCGCAGGCGTCCCCGCATCCAGCACCAGCGACAGCACGTCGTCGTTCTCCGCCGACCGCCCCTGCCGCTTGGTCATGCCGAAGGCGGTCATCGTGGCGCGTGTGGTCGGCGCGGCCCGGAAGAACTCGCTGTCCGTCGGGTTCGCCCCCGGCCAGCCGCCCTCGATGTAGTCCAGCCCCAGCGCATCCAGCGCCCGCGCGATCTGCTGCTTTTCCGCCACCGAGAACTGCACGCCCAGCGTCTGCTGGCCGTCGCGGAGCGTGGTGTCGAAGAGGGAGAGGGGTTCGGTCACCACCCCGCCCTCCGGAATACCCGCCCCGGGCCTGACCCGGGGCCTCCCCCGCAACCGGGCGCCCCGGTCGGCGCGAGGTCCCGGGTCAAGCCCGGGACGGGGTTCACGGGGGCGGTCATTGCAGCGACTCCAGTTTGGCGGGGTCGAAGTTGGCGCGTGGTTCCAGCTCAACGCCAAGTTTGCTCATGCGGACGTCAACCCCGGCTCCTAGGAGTTTCGCCTTAAGAGCATCAATTGCAGTGAAATCAAGCGTTTGCAGTGCGGTCTGGCGAAGCTCCTCAAGTGCCACCTGTTGTTTTGCAAGGAGCAAGCCCATGTTTCGGCGCCGCTTCGAAAGCTCACACAACGGTATTCCCAAAGCTTCGACGCTCACGAGGAAAACCCTGCGCTCATCAAATTGGGATTCCTCGGAAAGCGCAACGAAATCCGCGCTGTTGTCTATCCGCCGCGCCATAGCCCGAAGTCTTGAGAGTGCCAGCGCCGTGTTAAGGTCATCGGCAAGCGCAGCAACGACGCGTTCGTCGATACCCGCGCTGTCCAAAAAGTCGTCCAAGACTTCCGGGTCTACCGACAAGATATTGCTCCAGTAGTTGATCTCGTCCGCGGCCTGCCGCGCCTTCTCCTCCGTCCAGTCCATCGGGCTGCGATAATGCGTCGACAGCAGCACGAACCGGATCACCTCTCCCGGCCAGCCCCTCTCCAGCAGCTCCCGCACGGTGAAGAAGTTGCCCAGCGACTTGGACATCTTCTTGCCCTCGACCAGCAGCATCTCGTTGTGCAGCCAGACCTGCGCCATGTCCCCCGGTCCGTGCCCGCCATGGGCGCAGACGGACTGGGCGATCTCGTTCTCGTGGTGGGGGAACTGCAGGTCCAGGCCGCCGCCATGGATGTCGAAACGGTCGCCCAGCAGGGCCTTGGCCATGGCGGAGCATTCGATGTGCCAGCCGGGGCGGCCATGGCTCCAGGGCGAGTCCCAGCCCGGCACGCCTTCGGGCGAGGGCTTCCACAGCACGAAGTCCATCGGGTCTTCCTTGAAGGGCGCGACCTCCACCCTTGCGCCCGCGATCATGTCGTCGACCGACCGGCCCGACAAGGCGCCGTAGCCGGCATAGGACCGCACCCGGAACAGCACATGGCCCTCGGCCACATAGGCATGGCCCTGCGCGATCAGCGCCTCGGCCATCGCCACCATCTGCGGCACCCATTCCGTCGCCCGCGGCTCGTGGCTGGGCCGCAGGCAGCCCAAAGCATCCATGTCCTCATGGTACCAGCCGACCGTTTCTTCGGTGATGTCGCGGATCGGGCGCCCCGTCCCGGCGGCGCGGGCGTTGATCTTGTCGTCCACATCGGTGATGTTGCGCACATAGGTCACCGCACCTTCGCCATAGGTGTGGCGCAAGAGGCGGTAGAGCACGTCGAACACCACCGCGGGCCGGGCGTTGCCCAGGTGCGCGCGGTCATAGACGGTGGGGCCGCAGACATACATCCGCACGTTCGCAGGATCGAGCGGCCGGAAGTCCTCCTTCCGGCGCGTCGCGCTGTTGGTCAGCCGGATCATGGTCCCTCCCCTCTCGGGGGCCCTTGGGAAGGTTCGGGAAGAACACGACGCAAAGGCCCGCGACCGAAGTCAGCAAGCAATGCAGCAGATCGTGGTGCCTGGGCACGAAGGACCGGCGCGCGTCATGGCCGTGGGTATACGCCGCCCCGCGCCGTCCGCCAAGGGGCTTGCCGGGCGGCGCCCGGCCATGCCCCAGGCGGGGATCATCCGCAGGCTGTTTCGCCTTGTCCGCGCGCCTGTGCTGTTCGCCGGACCGCCGGCAGTTCCCGCCGCTCAGGCCTCGGCCCGTCCGGCCAGCGCCAGCCATTCCTCCTCGGCCGCGACCAGCGCGGCCTGGCGTTCGGCCAGCATCCCGGTCGCCTTGCGCGCCTTGACCGGGTCGGCGGCGAACAGGTCCGGGGTGGCCAGCAGCGCGTTCAGCCTGCCGATCTCGGCCTCCAGCCTGGCGATCATGGCGGGCAGATCGTCCAGACGCTTTTTCTCTGCAAAGCTGAGCCCTTGCGGAGCTTTCTTCGCAACCGGTCTCAACTGTGCGGGCGGGGTTGAAACCGGCGGGGCCGCCAGGGCCGCCCCGGGCCGCTGCGCGGCGTAGTCCGACCAGCCGCCCGGATAGGCGACGATCCGCCCCTCGCCCTCCAGCGCCACCGTCTGCGTCGCGATCCGGTCGATGAAGTCGCGGTCGTGGCTGACCAGCAGAACCGTGCCGGGATAGTCGCCCAGCACGTCCTGCAGCAGGTCCAGCGTCTCGGTGTCGAGGTCGTTGGTCGGTTCGTCCAGCACCAGCAGGTTCGAGGACCGCGCCATGATGCGGGCCAGCAGCAGCCGCGCCTTCTCGCCGCCCGACAGCGACCGCACCGGTGCGCGGGCCTGCGCCTCGTCGAACAGGAAATCCTTGAGGTAGCCCACGACGTGCCGCGGCACCCCGCGCACCATCACCTGATCGCCGCCTGCCCGCAGCGCCGGGTCCTGGGTCAGGCTGTCCCAGGGGCTCGCCTCGGGGTCGAGCGCGGCGCGGGCCTGGTCGAAGATGGCGATCTCGAGGTTGGTGCCCAGCCGCACCGTGCCGGCATCGGGCGCCAGACGCCCTGTCAGCAGGTTCAGAAGCGTCGTCTTGCCCGCCCCGTTCGGGCCGACAAAGGCCACCCGGTCGCCGCGCAGGATGCGCAGGTCGACCCCCTTGGCGATCACCCTGGCACCGAAGGCATGCGCGAGGCCCCGGGCCTCGATCACCATCGCGCCCGAGGCCGGGCCCCCGTCCAGCGCCAGCGCCGCGGTGCCCTGGCGGCGCACCTGCGCCGCCCGGTCGGCGCGCAGCGCGGCCAGCGCGCGCACCCGGCCCTGGTTGCGCTTGCGCCGCGCGCTGATGCCCTCCACCGCCCAGCGGGCCTCGGCCTTGATCTTGCGGTCGAGCTTGTGGCGCGCGGCGTCCTCGGCGGCCCAGACCTCCTCGCGCCAGTCCTCGAACCCCTCGAAACCCAGCTCGCGCCGCCGGACCTCGCCGCGGTCGACCCAGAGCGTGGCGCGCGTCAGACGGCGCAGGAAGGCGCGGTCGTGGCTGATCAGCACGAAGGCCGCGCGGGTCGCGGACAGCGTGGCCTCGAGCCATTCGATGGCGGCGATGTCGAGGTGGTTGGTCGGCTCGTCGAGAAGCATGAGCTCCGGCGCCTGCGCCATCAGGCGGGCCAGCGCCGCCCGCCGCCGCTCGCCGCCCGAGGCGGTGGCGACGGGCGCGTCCGGACGGAAACCCAGGCCTTCCGCCGCGGCCACCAGCCGGTAGTCCTCGCCCGGGGCCAGCCCGTGCGCGGCCCAGTCGCCCAGCGTGGCGAAGCCGGAGAAGTTCGGGTCCTGCTCCAGATAGCCGACCGTCACCCCCTGCGGCACCGCGACGCGGCCGCGGTCGGGCTCGACCAGACCCGCCATCACCTTCATCAGCGTCGACTTCCCCGCCCCGTTGCGCCCCATCAGCGCCACCCGGTCGCCGGACTGCAGCGTCAGCGACAGGGCGTCGAAAACGGGCGGGCCGCCGAAGGTCAGCGCGATGTCGGACAGCTGCAGGATCGGGGCGGGCATGCACCGGGCAGGTAGCGGGGCGCCCGCGCAAGGTCAACGCGGGGCAAATTCCTTTCTTCAAGGAATTTGCCCTACCCCGCGACCGCGCGCAGCAGGCGCGCCCGGCTTTCCGGCACGCGGGCGATCTCGACGCCGGTGAAGACATGCAGCGTATTCAGGTCGCGGTCGATCACCGCATGGTCGCTGACCCAGCCGCCCATCATCAGGTAGGTGCGCAACAGGGGCGGCAGCCCCAGCGTCGCGCGGCGGGCATCGGGGTGCACACCCCGCAGGCGGCGGGCAAAGCGGAAGACGTCGGGCGCCTTGACCCGCGGCAGCCAGCGGCGCGGGGCCAGGTGGCGGTCCTTCAGCATCGCGAAGGCGTCGAGGTAGGCCTGCGCATCGGTGCCGGGAAAGGACGAGCAGCCGAACAGCATCTCCACCCCCTCGCGGTCGACGCAGGAGGTCATCGCCCCCCAGGCCACGCGCAGCACATCCGCATCGCAGGCTTCGGGCGCCACGCAGAACCGGCCCATCTCGACCATCCGGCCCCTGTAGGCGGCCAGCGCGCCAAGGTCGTAGAACTGCGCCGAATAGCTGCGCGCGATCTCGCCCCCGCCGGTCAGGGGCATCAGGCGGAAGGTGCAGGCAAGCGCACCGCTGCGGATGTCCTCGACCAGCACATGCGTGCAGGCGGCATCGAAGGCGTCGGCGTCCTGCCCCTCGGGCGCCGCTGGCGTGGCGCGGAAGCAGCGCCAGCGCAGCGCCCGGGCGGCGGCAAGGTCGGCGGGGCCCGCGGCCTCGCGCGCCCGGTAGCGGCCCTTGAGAAGCGACAGCATGCCAGCCCCTGCCCCGGCGGCCCGCGGGCCGCATGTCCCTGTTTCTGGCCTTATGCCGCGCCGGGTGCAACGGCGCCGTGACGGGCCGCCTGTAACGCAGGTGCCCCGCGCGCGTATGGTGAAGGCAGGTGCGGGCGGCGTCGCCCCCTTGGCGGGGTCCGCACGGACGCATAGATGACGCAGGCAGCACGGGAGAATGGGCGATGGACAGCCAGGGCGACAGCGGGGGCACGACGGCCAAGGTGCAGAAGTCGGAAGCCGAATGGCGCGCGCAACTCGGCCCCGAGGCGTTCAGGGTCACCCGCCAGCACGGCACCGAACGCGCCTTCACGCACGACGACTTTCCCAAGGCCGCGGGGATGTTCCACTGCGTCTGCTGCGATGCGCCGCTGTTCGACCAGGCGCACAAGTTCGAGTCGGGCACCGGCTGGCCGTCGTTCTGGAAACCGGCCGAGGGCGCCGGGGTCGGCACGCAGGAGGACCGGTCCTGGTTCATGCGCCGCACCGAGGTCCACTGCGACCGCTGCGCCGCGCATCTGGGCCATGTCTTCCCCGACGGCCCGCGGCCCACCGGCCTGCGCTACTGCATCAACGGCGTGGCGCTGACCTTCAGACCCAAGGGCTGATCGCGACAGGCGGGCGGGCGGGCGGGCGCGCGGTCGGGCGGAGGGGCGGCAGGGCGGCGGCTATTTCCCGCCCGCTTCCTTCAGCACCGTGCCCGCGCAGTCGCCGCCGACCTGCCCGCCCAGGGCCATCGCCAGCGCCTTCAGCTTGGCAGGCAGGGATTTCTCGTCCACGCCCTTGATCGGGCCCTTGCGCGTCTCGGTGCCCAGGATCGACTTGGCCCCGGTCATCACCACGACCGAGATCAGCCCGAAGATTTCGCCCTTGTCCCGGTCGAACTCCAGATCCACGCGGGGCTGGAGGATGAAGCCTTCCTTGGGCTTGGCTGAGACGACCTCGATCTTTCCGCCAAGCGCCTTGGTCAGCGCCGTGCCCACGAGGTCGGGCACCTCCTTGGTCAGTTCGACGTCCCAGACCTTGCCGAGCGCGACCTTCTCCACCTGCACCTGCGGCTTTTCGGGCTTCCCGGCGCTATCCCCGGCCTTTTCCCACTTGGACATGCGCTGGTCGAGCTGCTTGAACACCTTGTCGGAACAGTCCTCGGCCAGCGTCCTGACCAGGTCGGCCACCGCATCCTCGATCTTCCTGGGGTTCACCCCGTCCACCGAGCCGTTGCTGGACACGTTGCCGAAGAACGACCGGCCCGGCGTTTCGGCCAGAACGACCGACAGCTTGCCCTTGATGGCCTTCTTCTTCTCGTCGTACTCTAGGTTCTGGATGGTGCCCGAGATGTCGAAGCCCGGTTCCCTGGGCTGGGTGCGGACCTGCCTGAAGCCCTTCGCCTGCCCGGTCGCCTTTTCGAGGACGGCCACGACCACATCGGGCGCGCCCTTGCACAGCCTGGCGTCCCAGGGTTTCTGCAGGCCGAACTTGTCGATGTAGACCGGCACCGGATCGTCGGCCATCGCCGATGGTCTCCTTGCAAATGACTTGCAGGAAGTCTAGCCGCGAATCCCGCGCAAATCCAGCCCGATCATTCCAGAAGGTTGCCCGCGCGCAGGCGGCCGAAGCTGCTGAAAAGCTGGCGGATCAGGCTGATGCCCTTGATGTTGGACTGCGTCACCCGGCGCGACAGGGCGACGACCCGGCCGTCCTCGAGCCCGAAGCGTTCGACGTTCCGCACCACGCCCCCCTCGTCGAAGGTGATCGCCACGACCTGGCGGTCCACCTCCTGCGGCTGGCGCGGGCCGAAAGAGCGCCAGCGGCTTTGCACGTAGTACCAGCCCTGATCGTTCAGCAGGCCCTGCGCCGACGGCCGCCCGACCGCCGCGGCCACGCTGTCGCGCGTGCTTTCGCCCACGACAACCGCCTCGAGGTCGGCGTCGGTCGGCACGTAGCCGTGGTCGCGGAACACCGGCGCGCAGGCCGACAACGCCAGCGCGACCGCCACGGCCAGGGTGGCGGACCTGATCCGCCCGCGCCGCGCCTGCCTGTCACCCATGCCTGCCCCACCCTCTTGCCAGCGCATCCGGGGGCGCCTATCCCCCGTCACGGCCCGGCGCCATCGCACCGAGGGATAGCGAAGACCGGGCGGCTGTTCAAGAAACGGATCAGCGCGGGGGACAACGGTCATGTCGGGCATGGCGGGCACGCAAGGCATCCTGCGGACGGGCGGGCTTTCCCGCCGCCGTGCCACCCCCGTGGCGCTTGTCCCCGACGCGGCGGACCGCGCGCGGCTGGCCGAGGCGCTCGGCCTTCTGTCCCTGCCCGCCTTCCGCTTCGAAGGCGAGGTGCGCCCGGCGGGGCGCGAGGACTTCGACCTTGCGGCGCGGCTGGTGGCGACCGCGGTGCAGGCCTGCGTGGTCACGCTGGACCCGGTGGAAACCGCCGTCGAGCGCGGCGTGACGCGGCGCTTCCTGGCCGGGATGGCCGACCCCGGGCCCGGCGAAAGCGAGGTGCCCGAGGATACCGACAGCGAACCCCTGCCCGAGGTGCTGGACCTCTGGGCGGTGGCGGGGGAAGAGCTGATGCTGGCGCTGCCGCTTTACCCCCGCCGTCCCGGCGCGGCCCTGCCCGACCCCGGGCCCGCTGCCGGGGAGGCGGACGATCCCCGCCCCAACCCCTTTGCGGCGCTGAAGCGCCTGACCCCGCCGGGGACGTGACACAACCCCGCGTTTTCGGCTTGCGCTTGCCCGGAATCGCAGTATTTTCCGCGCCTCACACCAGAGCCGCAGGCGCGGCGCCCCGCCGGGGCTGCCGCGCCTTCGCTTTGGCAGGCGAAATCAGGGGCCCGTCGCGCCCCGTACGACCCGAGGTTGCACCATGGCCGTCCCGCAGAACCGCACCACCCGCTCGCGGCGCAACATGCGCCGCGCGCATGACGCGCTGGTGGCGGCGAACCCCAACGCCTGCGCCAACTGCGGCGAACTCAAGCGCCCGCACCACGTCTGCCCCTCCTGCGGCCATTACGACAGCCGCGAGGTGGTTCCCTCGGCCCGCGAGGTCGATCTGGACGAAGACGCGGCGTAAGCCGCGCGGGATTGCGCCTTCCGGATGACCGACGAAGCCGCAAGCCCCTCGCCCGATCTCCCGGCGCCCGCGGCGGGGCGCATCGTCATTTCGGTCGATGCGATGGGCGGCGACCGCGGCCCCGCGGCCGTCGTCGCGGGCCTTGCCGCCGCCGCCGCCGAGGATCCCGAGGCCGCCTACATCCTGCATGGCGACAGCGCGGTGCTCGGTCCCCTTGTCGCCCGCCGCGCCGCCCTCGCCGCCCGCTGCGAGCTGCGCCACGCCGACCGCGTGGTCGCCATGACCGACAAGCCCAGCCATGTCATGCGCCACGGCGAGGGCACCTCGATGTGGTCCGCGATCGAGGCGGTGCGGCGGGGCGAGGCCAAGGTCGCCGTGTCCTGCGGCAACACCGGCGCGCTGATGGCGGTCAGCATGATCCGCCTGCGCAAGCTGCCGGGTGTGAACCGCCCCGCCATCGCCTGCCTCTGGCCCAGCCGGAACCCGGGCGGGTTCAACCTGATGCTGGACGTGGGTGCCGACATCAAGGCGGATGCCGAAGACCTGCTGCAATACGCCACGATGGGCGCAGCCTATGCGCGCAACGGCTTCAACCTGGCCCGCCCGCGCGTTGGCCTGCTGAACGTCGGCACCGAGGAACACAAGGGCCGGGCGGAACTGAAGCTCGCGCATGACAAGATGGCCCAGGCCGCCGGGGCCGGGGGCTTCGACTTCGTGGGCTTCGTCGAAGGCGGCGACATCCCGTCCGACCGGGTGGACGTGATCGTGACCGACGGCTTCACCGGCAACATCGCGCTCAAGACCGGCGAGGGCACGGCGCGGATCATCGCCGATTTCCTGCGCGAGGCGTTCAACGCGGGCTGGCTGTCGCGCTTTGCCTCGCTGCTGGCGCTGGGGTCTCTGGGCCGCCTGCGCAAGCGCATCGACCCCCGCCGCGTCAACGGCGGCGTGTTCCTCGGCCTGAACGGCACCGTCGTCAAGTCGCACGGCGCGGCCGATGCGACGGGCGTGGCGGCGGCGATCCGGCTGGCCTATCAGCTGGCGCGGTCGGGCTTCAACGACAGGCTCGCGGCGCGGGTTGCGGAGGCGGGCCGCGCAGGGCAGGATGCCCCCCGGGGTGAAGGGGAGATGCGGGCCGAATGACCCTGCGCGCGGTCGTCCGGGGCGTCGGGCATTACCTGCCCGACCGTGTGGTCCCCAATGCCGAACTGGAAACGCTGGTCGACACGACCGACGACTGGATCCGCACGCGGTCGGGGATCGAGCGGCGGCATTTCGTGGCGCCGGGCCAGACCACCGCCGACCTGGCCACCGCCGCCGCCGCCGCCGCGCTGACCGATGCGGGCCTGGTGCCCGACGACATCGACGCGCTGATCGTCGCGACCTCGACCCCCGACCTGACCTTCCCCTCGGCCGCCACCATGGTGCAGGCGCGGCTTGGCATGACCGGCGGCTTTGCCTTCGACATCCAGGCGGTCTGCGCGGGGTTCGTCTATGCGCTGGCGAACGCCGATGCGCTGATCCGCGCGGGCAGCGCGCGCCGCGCGCTGGTGATCGGGGCCGAGACCTTCTCGCGCCTGATGGACTGGACCGACCGGTCGACCTGCGTGCTGTTCGGCGACGGCGCGGGGGCGCTGGTGCTCGAAGCCGCACCGGGAACGGGCAGCCCCGCCGACCGGGGGGTGCTGTCGTCCGACCTGCACTCCGACGGCCGCTTCCGCGACCTGCTCTATGTCGACGGCGGCACGTCGACGGGACAGACCGGGCACCTGCGCATGCAGGGCAAGGAGGTCTTCCGCCATGCCGTCGAAAAGCTGGCCGAGACCGCCCATGCGGCGCTGGCGCGTGCGGGCGTGACGCCCGATCAGGTCGACTGGATCGTGCCCCACCAGGCCAACATCCGCATCATCGAGGGCACCGCCAAGCGGATGCAGGTGCCGATGGACCGCGTGGTGGTGACGGTGCAGGACCACGGCAACACCTCGGCCGCCTCGATCCCGCTGGCGCTGTCGGTGGGCCGCGCCCGCGGGCAGATCAAGCGGGGCGACCTTGTGGTGACCGAGGCGATCGGCGGCGGGCTGGCCTGGGGGGCGGTCGTGCTGCGCTGGTGACGGCGCCCGCGACAGGCGCTTTTCCGCGGTTTCAAGAACCGCCGCCAAGACCCTGATATTGACTCGGATTTCCGCGGCGCGCATCCTGCCTGCGCGGACATCGGGGGGATGCACATGGGCGACCGGACTCTGACGCGGATGGACCTTTCGGAAGCCGTGTTCCGCGAGGTCGGGCTCAGCCGGAACGAATCGGCAGCACTTGTCGAATCGGTGCTGCAGCATGTGTCGGACGCGCTGGCCGCGGGACATACCGTCAAGATCTCGTCCTTCGGCACCTTCACCATCCGCCAGAAATCCGCCCGCGTGGGCCGCAACCCCAAGACCGGGGACGAGGTTCCGATCTCGCCGCGCCGGGTGCTGACCTTCCGGCCCTCGCACCTGATGAAGGACCGCGTGGCGGCAGGCGACGCAAGCTGACCCGAAAGGCCCGACCTTTGGACAAGTCGCCCGACGCCTTCCGCACCATCAGCGAGGTCGCCGACCACCTGGATACGCCCGCGCATGTGCTGCGGTTCTGGGAAAGCCGCTTTCCCCAGATCAGGCCGGTCAAGCGGGCGGGCGGGCGGCGGTATTACCGGCCTTCCGATGTGGCGCTTCTGCAGGGCATCAGGCGCCTTCTGCATGACGAGGGCATGACGATCCGCGGCGTGCAGAAGGTGCTGCGCGAACAGGGCGTGCGCCATGTGGCGGCCCTGTCGGGTGCCGACATCGCGGAGGAGGCGCCGTCTGCCGCGCCCGGGGCGGCCGAGGTTGCGCAGGCCGCACCTGCCGCATTCGAACCCGCTCCGGCGGACGCCACCGCGGCGGGGCCGCCGCCCGCCGCCGACCTGCCGCCTTTCGCCGCGCCGCCCCCGCCCGCGCCGCCTGCCGAACCCACAGAGACCTTCGCCGCCCGCCTGCGCGCCATCGCGCCGTCGACGATCAGGGCGCGCGGGGCAGCCCTGGCGCCCGCCGTGGCCCGGCTGGCCGCCCTGCGCGACCGGATGGCGGAACGCGGGCGGGTGCCCCGGCGGTGATGCTTTTCCGCTTGCCCCGGCTGACGGAATCGCTAGGAGTTCGCGCCGTCGGGCCGTGGCGCAGTCTGGTTAGCGCGTCCGTCTGGGGGGCGGAAGGTCGAGAGTTCAAATCTCTCCGGCCCGACCATGGTTCCGCCCCGTGAATGTCCCCGGTGTGCTGCCCGACCACGCGCTCGTCGCGCTGATCGCAGGCGGCGCGATCGCCTCCGACGCGCCACCGGAAACCGGCCAGATCCAGCCCGCAAGCCTGGACCTGCGCCTTGGTGCCACCGCGATCCGCCTGCGCGCGTCCTTCCTGCCGGGCGCGGGCCTGCCGGGTGCGGGGGCGCGGGTGATGGACCGGCTGGGCGACCTTGCCATGCACGAGATGGACCTGACCGGCGGCGCGGTGCTGGAACGCGGATGCGTCTACCTCATCCCGCTGATGGAGCGGCTGGCCCTGCCGGCGGGCGTGTCCGGCGTGACGAACGCCAAGTCCTCGACCGGGCGGCTGGACCTGCTGACGCGCACCATCCTCGACCACGGCACCGAATTCGACCGCGTGCCCGAGGGCTACCGCGGCCCGCTCTGGGCCGAGGTCTGCCCGCGGTCGTTCTCGGTGCTGGTGCGGCCGGGGATGCGGCTGAACCAGCTGCG
>CAZCPY010000085.1:0-13309 GCA_964499865.1 uncultured Rhodobacterales bacterium
GCCCTGCCCCGCCCCAAGGCCCGGCCCCGCGGCCCGGCCCTGCCCGACGCGGCAGAGGTCGTTCCCGCCGCCGCAGTCCGCATCCGGCCCGCACCCGAGGCCACGCGGTCCCGGCGCGGGTCGGTCTGCGGCGATCCCGCCATCCTCGGCGAGGAGATCCCGCCCATTCCCGCCCGCATGGAAGGCTGCGGCCTGCGCGACGGGGTGCGGGTGACCGAGGTCGACGGCGTGCGCCTTTCGGTGCCGATCACGGTGGATTGCCCGACGGCGGTGGCGCTCGGGACCTGGGTGAAGAAGGGGCTGAAGCCCGCGGTCGGGCGGCCCGGCGTGGCCGAGCTTCAGATCGCCGCCCACTACGCCTGCCGCACCCGCAACAGCATCCCCGGCGCGCCGGTCAGCGAACACGGGCGCGGGCGGGCGGTGGACATCTCGGCCGTGGTGCTGGGCAACGGCGCGGTGCTGGACGTGCTGGCGGACTACGGCAGCCGGGCGGGCAAGGCGCTGCGGGTGGCCTACAAGGCCGCCTGCGGCATCTTCGGCACCACCCTGGGCCCGGGGTCGGACGGCTATCACGAGAACAACCTGCACCTCGACACGGCCCGCTACCGCAACGGGCCCTATTGCCGGTAGGCGGGGGCCGGGGCGGGGCGGGGGGCGGGTTTCACCGGGCAGACCGCTTTCCGCACTTGCATTGCCGCATCCGCAAAGCGCGCCTTGCGCCCGCCGGCGCAACATCCTATCCCCTGCGGGCAGTCATGCGACATGATATTGCGAGCCCGCCGATGTCCTTCCGCCTCCAGCCCCCTGCCCCCGCCCGCCCCAACCGCTGCCAGCTGTTCGGCCCCGGATCACGGCCCGAGCTGTTCGGCAAGATGGCGGCCAGTGCGGCGGACGTGGTCAACCTCGACCTCGAGGACAGCGTGGCCCCTGCCGACAAGCCCGCCGCCCGCGCCGCGGTGATCCGCGCGACACGGGACATCGACTGGGGCCGCAAGCGGCTGTCGGTCAGGATCAACGGGCTGGACGGGCCGTTCTGGTATCGCGACGTGGTGGACCTCCTGGAACAGGGGGGCGACCGGCTGGACCAGATCATGATCCCCAAGGTCGGCTGCGCGGCCGACCTCTATGCGGTCGACGCGCTGGTGACTTCGGTCGAACTGGCGACGGGCCGCGCGAAGCGGCTGGCCTTCGAGGTCATCATCGAAAGCGCCGCGGGCATCGCCCGTGTCGAGGAGATCGCCGCCGCCTCGCCGCGGCTCGAGGCGATGAGCCTGGGCGCCGCCGACTTCGCCGCCAGCATGGGGATGCGGACCACCGGCATCGGCGGCACGCAGGCGGATTACTACATGCTGCAGGACGGCGCCCGGCACTGGACCGACCCCTGGCACTGGGCCACCGCCGCCATCGTCGCGGCCTGCCGCATGCACGGCATCCTGCCGGTCGACGGCCCCTTCGGCGACTTTTCCGACGACGAGGGCTTTCGCGCGCAGGCGCGGCGGGTGGCGACGCTGGGGATGGTCGGCAAATGGGCGATCCACCCGCGGCAGGTGGCGCTGGCCAACGAGGTCTTCACGCCCTCGGACGCCGCGGTGGCCGAGGCGCGCGAGATCGTCGCGGCCATGGCCGCAGCCAGGGCGGCGGGCCAGGGCGCCGCAACCTACAGGGGTCGCCTGATCGACATCGCCTCGATCAGGCAGGCCGAGGTCATCCTGCGGCAGGCCGACCTGATCGCGGGCGCCTGAACCGCAGGTTGAGTTTGCATTCTGCCCAGGAAAGGCGCACGATTTCACCACGCGCGCCCCCGAGTCGGTCGCCGCGTGAACATTCCCGCGCCGCTCCGGGAGAGGAGGCCCGTCGGCGCAACAGGGGAGGATGCGTGCGCCCCGTGGCCTGGCGGCCCGGGGCGCCGCTGTTTCCGGCGCCGCCGCTTCCTGCGCAGGCACCTTCGGCTGACGGTCATCCCCGGCAGTTCCGTCGCACGGGGGACGCCACCCCACCCCCGGACGTCCCCCCCCACCCTCTCCCTCCCCCACGAGGGGGGAGGGAAGCACCCGACGGGCAGAGGTGCGCGCCCGCGGCCCGGGCTTCGCAGGGTGGCCCCCGCCGCGGAAGCGTGGCAGAACACCGCCGCAACCGCCGGGAGACTGCCCAGAATGTCGCGCATCGTCTATGTCAACGGGGACTACCTGCCCGAATCCGAGGCCCGCATCTCGGTCTTCGACCGCGGCTTCCTGATGGCCGACGGGGTTTACGAGGTGACCTCGGTGCTGGGCGGCAGGCTGGTGGACTTCGCAGGCCATGCCGCGCGCCTGGACCGCAGCCTGCGCGAGCTGGACATGGCGCGGCCCTGCAGCGACGAGGACCTGCTGGCGATCCACCGCGCCCTGGTGGACCGGAACGGCCTGGTCGAAGGCATGGTCTACCTGCAGGTCACCCGCGGCAACCCCGGCGACCGCAGCTTCCTGTTCCCGCCCGAAGACACGCCGCCGACGCTGGTGCTGTTCACCCAGAACATCCCCAACCTGGCCGACGCCCCCGCGGCGAAGACCGGGTTCCGCGTCATCACCGTGCCCGACCTGCGCTGGGGCCGGGTCGACATCAAGACGGTGCAGCTTCTGTATCCGTCGATGGGCAAGATGGCGGCGAAACGGGCGGGGGTGGACGACAGCTGGTTCACCACCGACGGGCAGGTGACCGAGGGCACGTCCAACAACGCCTGGATCGTCAGGGGCAACCGGATCATCACGCGCCAGCTGGGCCATGACATCCTGCACGGCATCACCCGCGCCGCGGTGCTGAAGTTCGCGGCCGAGGCCCAGTTCGAGATCGAGGAGCGCGCCTTCACGGTCGAGGAGGCGCAGGGCGCAGACGAGGCCTTTGCCACCGCCGCCTCGATCTTCGTCATGCCGGTGGTCGAAATCGACGGCGCCCGGGTGGGCGCAGGCACCCCCGGCCCGGTCGCCCGCCGCCTGCGCGAGATCTACATCGACGAGATGCGCAAGGCCGCGGTCTGATCCGGCGATGGCGCCCTTTACCCGGGCGGGCTTGCGGCGCGGGGCGCGCGACGGGCTGCCGCTCGCCTTCGGCATCCTGCTTTACGGCGCGGGCTTCGGCCTGATCGCGGCGCAGGCGCAGATGGCGCTGGCCGAGGCGATGGCGATGTCGGCTGCGGTGTTTTCCGGCTCGGCGCAGCTTGCGGCGATGAACCTGATGGCGGCGGGGCCCTTCACGCTGTGGTCGCTGGCGGCGACGGTCCTTCTGATCAACGCGCGCTACCTGCTGTTCGGCGCCGCGCTGCGCCCGTGGCTTTCGGCGGCGACGCCCGCGCAGGCCTGTGGCAGCCTTCTGGTGCTGGGCGATGCCAACTGGCTCTTGACCATGCGAGCGGCCGAGGCCGGGGAGGAGGACCGCGCCTATCTGGCGGGGTCGGGGCTGGTGACCGGGGCGGGCTGGCTGGTCGGCACGGCCCTGGGCGTGGTCGCGGGGTCGGTCCTGCCCGCGCCGGAGAGGCTGGCGGCCGACCTGCTCTTGCCCGCCTTCGCCGCCGCGATGATGGCCGCGATGCTGCCCCGCCCGGGGGCCTGGGCGCCCGCCGCGGTGGGGGCCGCGGTGGCGCTGGCCGTGGCGCCGGTGCTGGGCAACGGGCTTGCGATCATCGCCGCGGGGCTGGCGGGCGCCCTGTCGGCGGCCCTGCGCGGGCCGGCGGCATGACCGGGGCGTCGTTTCCCGTCCTGCTGGCGGTGATGGCCGCCGCGGCGCTGGCCTGTCGCCTCGCGGGTTACGCCGCGATGCGCCTGATCCCGCAAAGCCCGCGGCTGGAGGCGGCGCTGCGCGCCACGCCGCTGGCCGTGATGGCGGCGATCACGGCGCTGGCGGTGGCGCAGGGCAGCCTGACGGATGCGCTGGCGCTGGCGGGCGCGGTGGCGATCACCCTGGCCACCGGGCGCGATGTTCTGGCCGCGCTGGTGGCCGTGGGCCTGGCGGCGGTGCTGCGCCAGGCGGGGTGACGGCGCGCGCGCAACGGGAAAAGGCCCCGCCATGCGGAAAGCGCATGGCGGGGCAGTGGCGCGGCGGGCGGACCGCCGCGCTGGCAAACCTTTCGGGACCCTGGCAGGGGTCAGGAGGCGCCGGCCTCCATTTCGGCGCGGATCTGCTGGCGCAGCACGTCGATCGGCACGTCCACCCCGTCGCGCGTGAAATGCCAGTAGGTCCAGCCGTTGCAGCTTGGCGCGCCTTCGTAGATCGCGCCCACCTGGTGGATCGACCCGCTGGCGTTTTCGCCCACCAGCGTGCCGTCCGCGCGCACCCTGGCGCTGCGCCCGCGCGGAGATTTCAGCGTCTCGCCCGGCCGCAGCATGCCGCGTTCGACGACCTGGCCGAAGGGCACCCGCGGTTCGGTCCGCCTCGACCCCGTCACCGCAAGGGCCGAGGCGTCATAGGCGCGCACCTTCGCCAGGCGCGCCAGCGCGGCCTCGCGGTAGGCAGGTTCGCGTTCGATGCCGATCCACTGGCGACCCAGCATCCTGGCCACGGCGCCGGTGGTGCCGGTGCCGAAGAAGGGGTCGAGCACCACATCGCCCGGGTTCGTCGTCGCCATCAGCACGCGGTAGAGCAGCGCCTCGGGCTTCTGCGTCGGGTGCGTCTTCTGGCCCTCGCCGTCCTTCAGGCGTTCATGCCCGGTGCACAGCGGGATCACCCAGTCGGAGCGTAGCTGCACGCCATCGTTGGCGGCCTTGGCGGCGTCGTAGTTGAAGGTGTAGCGGCTGCTTTCCTGCCGCGCCGCCCAGATCAGCGTCTCGTGCGCGTTGGTCAGCCGCTTGCCGCGAAAGTTCGGCATCGGGTTCGACTTACGCCAGACCACGTCGTTCAAGAGCCAGAACCCCGCATCCTGCATCGCCGTGCCGACGCGGAAGATGTTGTGGTAACTGCCGATCACCCAGATCGCGCCGTCGGGCTTGAGCACTCGGCGTGCTTCGGTCAGCCAGGCGCGGGTGAAGCGGTCGTAGCTGGCGAAATCGTCGAACCGGTCCCAGTCGTCGTCCACCGCGTCGACAAGGCTGTTGTCGGGGCGGTGCAGCGCGCCCTTGAGCTGCAGGTTGTAGGGCGGGTCGGCGAAGACCATGTCGATGCTGGCATCGGGCAGGCCCTGCATCGCCGCCACGCAGTCGCCCGCCAGGATCGTGTTGACCGGAAGCCCTGCCCCCGGGGTCGCTGTCGCACCCATGCGTGCCCTCTGCCTGTCCCGGCTTTTGCGCCGGTTGTTGGGGCGAAGCATCACGGAAACGCCAGGGGCCGTCAAATTCTTTATTGAATCAAGGGGTTACAGAAATACCTTGCTACAACAGATTGTGGACGGGGGCAAAGCTGCGCCTATGGAAAGGGGTCGGGCCCAGGCGCCGCAGCGCGGCAAGATGTTCGGGCGAGGGGTAGCCCATGTTCCGCGCCCAGCCGTAGCCGGGAAACTGTTGCGCCAAATCCACCATGACCCGATCACGTGTGACCTTGGCGACAACAGAGGCCGCGGCGATGGAGACCACGCGCGCATCCCCCCGCACCACCGCCTCGGCCACCATGCCGCGGGGCACGAGGTTGCCGTCGACAAGCACAAGGTCCGGCGCCCGCGGCAGGGCGGCGACGGCGCGCGCCATCGCCAGATGGCTGGCGCGCAGGATGTTCAGGGCGTCGATCTCCTCCACGCTCGCCACGCCGATGCCGACCTCGGCCTGTGCCGTCAGGTGCGCGAACAGCGCCGCGCGCACCGGCGCCGTCAGCTTCTTGCTGTCATCGAGGCCCTGCGGCAGGCAGGTCACGTCCAGCACCACCGCCGCGGCCACGACCGGGCCGGCCAGCGGGCCGCGCCCCGCCTCGTCCACGCCCGCCAGCCGCAGGCCGCGGGCCAGAGCGTCGGTTTCGCGGGCGGCGTCGGGCGGCATGGCGCGACCCTGCGCCGCCCTTGGCGGCGGCGCAAGGCCGGGGCCGCCGGTCATTCGGCGCGGAACCCCGCGCGGCGCAGGCAGCGGTCGCCGTACACCGGGATCGTGCGGCCCTGCACGCGGACGCTGCTTTCGCAGGACGCGGGCAGGTCCCAGAAGCCGTAGCGGTCGAGGCAGGGGCGCGAATAGACGCGGGTGCGGTCGCGGCCCTGGTCGAATTCGATGGCGCAGTCGGCAGGCAGCAGTCCGCGGTTCGGCACGGCGGGGGCGCGGCGCTTGCTGTCGCCGGCAACTTTGGCGATCAGCGCGATGGCGCCCACGGCGATCAGCGCGCGGGCCAGGTCACGGTTGTCGGCGCGGGCCGGGACGGCGGCGGCGGCGGTCATCAGACCCAGCGCGGCGGCGGTGGCGGCAAGCGTTCCGATCAGGCGGCGAAGTTGTTTGCGGGGCATCTGGGCCTCCTTGATGTGCTGCGATGGAGGCACGGTCGGGGCGGCTGACGGGACAGGCAATAACGCCCCCCCGCTAGGCGATAGCGGCAGCCCCCCCGGCGGCGGTTATTGAATATCCGCCCCGTGCGGCGCAGATTGCCCGCGTCTTCTTCTGCCCGCACCTTCCCCTGCCGGAGCCCGTGCCTGCCATGCGCCCCCTGCGCGTCGTCCTTGCCCTGGTGCTGACCCTTGCGGCGCTGCCCGCCGCGGCGGAATGCTATGCCGACTACAAGGCCAAGAAGGACGACCCGTTGCGCCTGCATTACGGGGTGATGGAAATCTCGGACCGCGCCTGCAATGGTGGCGGAGCCGACCGCGAGGTGGCGCAGCGGCTGCGCGATGCCGGCTGGACGCTGCTGGGCGTGCTGTCCGTGTTCGGCCGCGACGGGCTGGAGGAGAGGAAAGCGGATGCCGGGGACTTCTTCCTCCGCTATTGACAGCCTCAAGGCAGGCGGGCCCATCGTCACCTGGGGGATCGCGGCGATCGTCGTGATCCTGGGGGCGACGGCGACCTTCCTGTTCCTGTCCCTGCCCGATGCCAACGCCTTCAACGCCCGGGTCGAGCGGCTGTTCCTCGAAACCGAACGCGTCACCACGGGCGAGGTGCGGCTGCTCGAGATCCTCGCGCAGTCGGGCACCTCGTTCCAGGAGGTGCTGACCTCCTACCGGATGGTGATGTTCGTGCTGCTCCTGTTCGCCACCGCGCTGCTGATCGCGGCGCTGGTGTTCCTGGTGATGCTGATCGCGCTCAACCGCCGCGTCTCGGCGATCCAGCGGTCGGGGATACAGGTGTCCAGCCTGATGATCGCGCGGGAAAGCCGGGCGGTCTACATCAACGATCTGGAATTCGCGCTGACCGAGGCGGCGCTGGAAACCCTGTCGGTGCTGGCCGAGGCGCGCATGGACGACGACGTGCTGACCGGCGCGCAGATCGAGGCGGTGATCTCGGGGCGCAACGAGGCCGATTGCGACGAGGCGGCGGGCGCCACCCGCGTCAAGCGGCTGCGCGATGCGCTGGGCAACCAGCTGGTCAGCGAGCTTCTGGTCAAGACCATCGCCCGGCGCGGCTATGTGCTGGCGGTGGCCAAGGACGCGATCCGGATGGTGTAGGGGCGGGCCCGGACGCGGGTTTGAAGGGTGCGGCCGCGGGACCCCGGGCGCCTCCCCTCCCCGCACGGGGCGGGGAAGGGCCCTCTGCGGCCGGGCCGGACGCCCCCCCCTCTCCCTTCCGCACGAGGGGGGAGGGAAGCGCCGGACGTCGCGCGGGGTCGGCCCTGCCCCGAAGGCCCCCGATCTGCTCCCCCGCCGGCAGATCCACCAGCCGCCGGGGGCCCGGCGGGCCGGAACGCGCGCCACGCATCGGGGACGGCCGGCTGCGGGTGCGGGCGGGCACGCGTGATGCTGGCGATGGTGCCCTCGGGCGCCGTCTTTCCGGCCGCGGACCGGCCGCGAGCGGCGGCGGGTCGGCGGAGGGGCGGGCCCCTTCGCACAGCGGTCGGCCCTGTAACGACGGCGCCGGCGCAGCGAATGGCAGCCGTGGGGCGCAACGGGGCCTGTCAGCTTGCCGTGAGGGGGCTTGGACAACCTGCGCGAAGGCGCCATCTTGCGGCAAAACGGAGGTGCGACATGGAAAAGACCGAACGCGCGATCCTGGCGGGGGGATGTTTCTGGGGGATGCAGGACCTGATCCGGCGGCTGCCGGGGGTTGTGTCCACCCGCGTGGGCTATACCGGGGGCGACGTGGCGAACGCCACCTACCGCAACCACGGAACCCATGCCGAGGGGATCGAGATCGTCTTCGACCCCGCCCGCACCAGCTATCGCCAGATCCTGGAATTCTTCTTCCAGATCCACGACCCGACGACGCCGAACCGGCAGGGCAACGATGTGGGCCTGTCCTACCGGTCGGGCATCTACCCGCTGACCCCGGAACAGGACCGCGTGGCGCGCGACACCATCGCGGATGTGGACGCCTCGGGTCTCTGGCCGGGCAAGGTCGTCACCGAGGTCAAGCCCGCGGGCGACTTCTGGGAGGCGGAGCCCGAGCACCAGGACTATCTGGAGCGCTACCCCAACGGCTATACCTGCCACCGCATCCGCCCCAACTGGCGGCTGCCCGGACGGGCGGCGTGACCGTCGCCTGATCGCGGGACGGCCCACGGCGGCCACCCCGTCCCGGGCCTGACCCGGGACCTCACCCGCCGGCGGCACGCGGTGTCGGCAGGAGGCCCCGACGCAAGGCCGGGGCGGGGTCGCCGAAGGCCCCGGGCTCAGTTGCTGCCGACGATCCCCAGCACCTCTTGCAGCACCTGTTCGGCGGGGTCGGCGGGCTGGACCGGCGGCTCGATCGGCATCGGCGCGGCCATCGCCTCGGGCAGGGTGGGCGAGAGGGGAAAGTTCGGGTCCTCGGGGTAGGCGGGCACCTGGTAGCCGGGCTCGACGGGGCGGGGCGCGCCCGGCTTCACCGGGGCGGGGTCCGCCGCGGCGCCGGGCGCGAGGCCGCTGGGGCCGGTGGGCACCTCGAGCGGCAGGGGGCGGACCTCGGTGCCTTCGGAGACGCGGACCATGACTTCGCGCCAGATTTCGGCGGGCAGGGTGCCGCCGGTGACGCCCGACAGCGGCGCGTTGTCGTCGTTCCCCATCCAGACGCCCACGACGTAATCGGCGGTGAAGCCCACGAACCAGGCGTCGCGCGCGGCCTGCGTCGTCCCGGTCTTGCCCGCCGCGGGGCGGTCGGGCAGCCGCGCCCGCGTGCCGGTACCGCTTTCCAGCACCTGCGTCATCATCCAGGTCAGCTGGCGTGCCGCGCGTTCGGAAATCACCCGCTCGCCCATCCCGCCTTCCTGCCCGAACAGCGGCGCGTCCTCGCCCTGCAGGCGCAGGTCCACAAGGCCATAGGGCCGGACGGCCGAGCCGCCGTTCAGGATGCCCGCATAGGCGCCGGTCATTTCCAGCAGCGTCGATTCCGACACGCCAAGCGCCAGCGCAGGCCCCGCCGCCAGATCGCTGGCCAGCCCGAAGTCGTTCGCCACCTTGCGCACCACATCGCGGCCCACGGCTTCCGACAGGCGCACGGCGGGGATGTTGATCGATTTCTTGAGCGCCTCGGTCAGGGTGACCGTGCCCACATATCCCTCGGAATAGTTCTTGGGCGACCAGGGCCCCGATCCGGGGATGCTGATCGTCAGCGGGCTGTCGTCGATCAGGTCCAGCGGCGAATAGCCGAGGTCCAGCGCCGCGGCATAGACGAAGGGCTTGAACGACGATCCCGTCTGCCGCCGGGCCTGCGTGGCGCGGTTGAATTCGCCCGCGCTGCGCGTGTCGCGCCCGCCCACCATCGCACGGACTGCCCCGTCGGCCGACATCACGACGACGGCAGCCTGCGCTTTCGACCCCGCCTTGAGCTTGGTCTCGAAGATGTAGGCCAGCGCCTCCTCGGCCGCCTTCTGCAGGCGGGTGTCGAGCGTGGTGCGGATGATGACATCCTCGGTCGTGGTCCGGGACAGGAAGTCGGGCGTCACCTCCATCACCCAATCGGCGAAATAGCCCCCCGTCGCCGCCGCGGCGGCCTTGGACAACTGTGCCGGGTATTGCCGCGCCTCGGCCGCCTCGGCCGCGTCGATGTAGCCCTGCTCCTCCATCAGGCCGATCACCACATTCGCGCGGGTCTGGCTGCGTTCGAGGTTGCCGGTCGGCGCGAAGTAGGACGGCGCGGGCAAGAGGCCCGCCAGCATCGCGCCTTCCGCGGCATCCACCGCATTGGCGCTTTTGCCGAAGTAGCGCTGCGCCGCGGCCTCGAACCCGCGGGCGCCCGCGCCCAGGTAGGCGCGGTTGAGATAGATCGACAGGATCTCGTCCTTGGAATACTTCGCCTCGAGCGCGAAGGAATAGGGCATCTCCTTGATCTTGCGCCACAGGCTGCCGCGGCGGCAGTCGGCCTCGTAGTCGGCCTCGGACTTCCACTGCGCGGGGTCGTAGGGCACGCCCAGGCACAGCAGCTTCGCCACCTGCTGCGTGATCGTGGACCCGCCGTTGCCCTCGAGCGGGCCGCGCCCCTCGCTCAGGTTGATGCGGATGGCAGAGGCGACGCCGCGGGGGCTGATGCCCAGATGGCGGTAGAACCGCTTGTCCTCGGCCGCGATCACCGCGTTGCGCAGGAACGGCGAGACCGAGGCAGCGTCGATGGAACCGCCGAAGGTTTCGCCGCGCCAGGCGAAGACCTCGCCGTTGCGGTCCAGCATGGTGACGGACCCGCGCGCGCGGCCGTCCAGAAGGTCGGTCAACTCCGGCAGGCGGGCGTAGAAGTACCAGGTGGAGGCCGCGACGACCAGCCCGACCGCCACCGCGCCCCGCCAGGCAACGCCCCAGAGGACACGAAGGACGAAGACCGCCAGCGCCGCCAGCCAGCCGACCGGCCCCCGCCTGCGACGCCGCGGCGGCTTGCGCGGCGGTGCGGACTTGCGGGGCGCGGGTTTCGGCGCCTCTGCCCGGTAGCGCCGGTCGGCCACCAGCCTGCCCTTGCCGTTCGTTGCCATCTGCCTGCCTTTGTCGGGTCGCTGCCGGTTCTGTGCCGGTTCTGGCGCGCAGATTACCCCGCCCCGCAAGAAACGGGAAGCGGGCCGATTCGGCTTCCATTTCCGCACATTTTTTGTGCCAAACGCCCGAAAAGCGTAAAAACAGGGCATGTCGCGGCCGTTGCGGGCCTGTCCCGCCCGGGCGGCGCCTTGAGAAGGGGCACAGGCGCGCCCCTTCATGTTCCGCGACCCCGCGGCTTCGGGGTGTCCGCCACTAGGGGAAGGGGACCCACGTGAAACTCATCATCGCAGCGATCAAGCCGTTCAAGCTCGAGGAGGTCCGCGAGGCGCTGACCGCCATCGGCGTGCGCGGCATGATGGTGACCGAGATCAAGGGCTTCGGCTCGCAGTCCGGCCATACCGAAATCTACCGCGGCGCCGAATATGCCGTGAACTTCGTGCCCAAGGTCCGGCTGGAGATCGTCGTGCCCGACGGGCTGACCGACCAGGTCGTGGCCACGATCGCCAAGACCGCCAAGACCGACAAGATCGGCGACGGCAAGATCTTCGTGCTCGATGTCGAACATGCGGTGCGGGTGCGCACCGGCGAACTCAACGACGACGCTCTCTGAAGGCGGTCGGGGGATTTAGGGGAACAGATGCAGATGCAGAACCTGATGACACGCGGCGGACTGGCGGGCCTGGGTGCCGCAGCCTTCGCCGCATTGCCCGCCTGGGCGCAGGAGGCGACGACGGAAACGGCCGGGGCGGCGGCAGAAGCCGCCGCACCCGCCACGACGCTGATCCTGAACCCGTCCGTCGAACAGATGGCGGGAATGGTGAACAAGGGCGACACGACCTGGATGCTGGTGTCCTCGGCGCTGGTGCTGATGATGTCGATCCCGGCGCTGGCCCTGTTCTACGGCGGCCTCGTGCGCACCAAGAACATGCTCAGCCTGCTGATGCAGGTGTTCATGATCGTCAGCGTGGCGGCGCTGATGTGGGTGGCGGTGGGCTATTCGCTCGCCTTCACCCCGGGCAGCCCCTTCATCGGCGGCCTGGACAAGGCGTTCCTCGCGGGCGTCAACACCGGCACCTATGCCGCCACCTTCTCGAACAACGTCTACATCCCGGAATACGCCTTCGTCATCTTCCAGATGACCTTCGCCTGCATCACCCCGGCGCTGATCGTCGGCGCCTTCGCCGAGCGCATCAGGTTCTGGCCGCTGATGATCTTCGTGGCGGCCTGGCTGGTGCTCGCCTACTACCCGATCGCGCACATGGTCTGGTTCTGGGCCGGCCCGGACTTCCTGCCGGTTCCCGACTATGCGGGCGACAAGGGCCTGCTGTGGGGCTGGGGTGCGCTGGACTTCGCAGGCGGCACCGTGGTCCACATCAACGCGGGCATCGCGGGGCTGGTGGGCTGCATCATCGTCGGCAAGCGCATCGGCTACAACAAGGAGGCGATGCCGCCCCATTCGCTGACGCTGACGATGGTGGGTGCCTCGCTTCTGTGGGTCGGCTGGTTCGGCTTCAACGCCGGGTCGAACCTGGAAGCGAACGCCTTCGCCACGCTCGCCTTCATCAACACCTTCGTGGCGACCGCGGCGGCGACGCTGTCCTGGTGCATCGTCGAGCAACTGCGCCACGGCCGCCCGTCGATCCTGGGCGCGGTCACCGGCGCGGTCGCGGGCCTGGTCGCGATCACCCCGGCTTCGGGCTTCGCCTCGCCGATGGGGGCCATCGCGCTTGGCCTGATCGTCTCGCCGATCTGCTACATCTTCATCTCCTCGGTGAAGAAGGCGCTCGGCTACGACGACAGCCTGGACGTCTTCGGTGTCCACGCCATCGGCGGCATCGTCGGCGCCGTCGGGACCGGCATCGTGGCCGATCCGAGCCTGGGCGGTCAGGGCTACTACGACTTCACCGTCTTTCCGGCGGCGGTCGCGGCCTATGACATGGGCGCGCAGGTCTGGATCCAGGTCCAGGCGGTCGCCGTCACCGTGGTGTGGACCGGGGTCGTCTCGGCAGTGCTGTTCTTGGTGATCAGGGCGGTCTTCGGTCTGCGGCCCACGGCCGACGAAGAGCGCCAGGGGCTCGACCAGACCTCGCACGGCGAAAGCGCCTACAACTACTGACTGCCGGCGCCTGCGGGTCCTCCCCCGCGGGTGCTGCAGGGAACGGCCCGGGCCCGCAGGCCCGGGCCGTTTCCCTTTCCGGGGTCGCCGCGCTAGAAGCCTGGCGATGACCGAGCCCTGGGATGCCACCGAAGACGCCCGCGACCTTCTGTGCCCGCTGCCGGTGCTGCGGGCGCGCAAGCGGCTTGTGGCGATGGCGCCGGGGCAGGTGCTGCGGGTGCTGGCGACCGACC
>CAZCPY010000086.1:0-13128 GCA_964499865.1 uncultured Rhodobacterales bacterium
TTGCAGCCTAACCCCGTTCCGGATGAACAACCTCCTGAGAGTTCACACCTAGACCAAGGGCCGGGCAGGCGGAAGGTCCGCAAAGAATTTCCGTCGGCGATGTCGAAATCCGCCCGTGCGGATCGTCCTTGCCATGACCCCTTGGCGAAGGCCGGGGGTGCAAGGCACCATCGCATCCGACAGGAGGACCTCGCCGATGAAATACATGATGCTGATCTACGCCGAGCCCGCGAACGAACCGGTCTGGGGAACGCCGGCCTTCGACGCCTGGGTCGCGGGCTTTGGCAGCCTGAACGCAAGGCTCGCCGCCGACGGCATCCCCGTCACCGGCGCGGGCCTTCAGGGGGTGGCCACCGCCACGTCGGTCCGGCTGCGGGGCGGCAAGGTGGAAACGATGGACGGACCCTTTGCCGAAACGAGGGAGCATCTGGGCGGATACTACGTCATCGACGTGCCCGACCTCGACGCCGCCCTGCGCTACGCGGCCCTCGTGCCCTCGGCAGCCTTCGGCACGGTCGAGGTGCGCCCGGTGGTCGCCAACACGGTCGTCTGACGTGCCGGATGCCGCCGGGGCAGATGCCGCAGTGCAAACCCTGGACCTGGTCCTGCGCCAGGACAGGGGGCGGCTGCTGGCGGCGCTGATCGCAAGGCTGCGCGACTTCCAGCTGGCCGAGGACGCGCTGCAAGAGGCCGCGGCTGCGGCGCTGGTGCACTGGGGCCGCGCCGGTGCGCCCCGGTCGCCGCAGGGCTGGCTGCTGCGGGTGGCGCTGCGCAAGGCGATCGACCGGCTGCGGGGACAGGCCGTGGCGGGACGGGCGGCCGCGGACCCTGTGCTGCTGGCGCGGGACGAGGCGGACGACACCGAGCCGGAAGCGATCCCCGACGACCGCCTGCGCCTGATCTTCACCTGCTGCCACCCGGCGCTGGAACCCAAGACCCGCGTGGCCCTGACGCTCCGCACCGTCTGCGGGCTCACGACGGTCGAGGTCGCCCGCGCCTTCCTGGACGACCCCGCCACGATGGGCCAGCGTCTCAGCCGCGCGAAATCGAAGATCGCGGCGGCGGGCATCGCCTGGCGCGTGCCGGGGCCCGAGGACTGGGACGAAAGGCTGGGCGCCGTGCTGACGGCGGTCTACCTTGTCTTCACCACCGGCTACACCGGCGGCACGGTCGGCCTGTGCAACGAGGCGCTGTTCCTGGCCCGCCTGCTCGACCACCTGCGCCCCGGCGAGGCCGAGGTGGAGGGCGCGCTGGCGCTGATGCTCCTGACCCATGCCCGCACCGCCGCCCGGGCGCCCGCGGGCGTGACGGTGCCGCCCGCGCGGCAGGACCGTGCGCTTTGGGATGGTGCGATGATCGCGGAAGGCCAGGGCCTGCTGGCCCGCGCCGTGGCCCGCGGGCATCCGGGCCCGTTCCAGATCAAGGCCGCCATCGCCGCCCTTCACGCGGGCGCGGCGCCGACCGACTGGACGCAGGTCGCGGCGCTTTACGGCGCGCTCTGGCGCCACGAACCCACCCCGGTCGTGGCGCTCAACGCCGCCGTCGCCCGCGCCGAGGCCGGGCACGCCGCCGAGGCGCTGGCGCTGGTCGAGGCGCTGGCGCCCGGGCTTGACGGCTTCCAGCCCCTGCACGCCGTGCGCGCCGACCTGCTGGCCCGCCTCGGCCGCCGCGCCGAATCGCTCGCCGCCTACGACCGCGCCATCGCGCTCGCCGATCCGCCGGACGCCCGGTATCTGGCCGAAGCCCGGGCGCGGCTGCTGAACTGACAGGCAAAAGGCCGTCCCCGCAAAAAAGAGGCCGAGCAGAAGCTCGGCCAAAGTCCAACAGGGAGGTACGAGACGGCAGGAGACACTCTCCCGCCGCCTCACGCAGGGATCTAGGCGGACCGTTAGCGTCGATCAAGCGGGGTAATGCTGCCGGGATGTCATGCCCGCCATGCGTTGCGGGCATGGCTGACATGCCAGTGTCACGGACCGCCCCGCGCGCCGCCCCGGCGCCGCACCCTGCCCCTTCATCTTGGCGGAAATACCCCGGGGTCCGGGGCGGCGCCCCGGGCGCTCCGCCGGTGACGCGCCCGCAGGTCTTTCCCGCGGCAGCCACGGCGGGCGAGCACCCCCGCCCCTCTTCGGGGTGGGGTCGAGCCCGCCGTCCCTCCGCCCTCACAGCTGCTGGCGCTTCCGGTAGGCCATGATCTCGTCCATCACGAAATCGCGGAAGGCCGCCACGCGCTTGGAATGGCGCAGCTCTTCGGGATAGGCGAGGAACACCGGGACCTCGGCCGATTCCACCTCGGGCAGCACGCGCACGAGGTTCGGCGAATCCTCGGTGATGTAGTCGGGCAGCACGCCGATCCCGAGGTGGCTCAGCACCGCCTGCAGGACGCCGAAGTAGTTGTTGACCGTCAGCGTCGAGGCCACCTCGTGCGTCATCAGTTCCGCCACCAGCGCCGCTCCGGCCGTCACCTGCGGCGTGCCCGCGTGCTGGCAGATCAGCCGGTGGTGGCCGAACTCGTCCATCGTCGCGGGCGTGCCGGCCTCGGCCAGATACTCCGGCGTCGCGTAAAGCCGCATGCGGATGTTCATCAGCCGCCGCCGGATCAGGTCGGCCTGGGACGGCTCCTTCATCCGGATCGCCACGTCCGCCTCGCGCATCGGCAGGTCGAGCACGCGTTCCTCGAGCATCAGGTCGATCTTGAGGCTGGGGTAAAGCTTGTAGAGCGCGGGCAGGCGGGGGGCGAGCCAGAGCGTGCCGAAGCCCGTCGTCGTGGTCACGCGCAATTCGCCGAAGACCTCGTCCTCGCTGTCGCGGATGCGCGCGGCGGCGGCCTCCAGCCGCTTTGCCATCGCGGTGGTGGCATCGAACAAGAGTTCGCCCTGTTCGGTCAGGATCAGGCCGCGGGCGTGGCGGTGGAACAGGGTGACGTCGAGCGTTTCCTCCAGCGCGCGGATCTGGCGGCTGACGGCGGATTGCGACAGGTGCAGCTGGTCTCCCGCATGGGTCAGCGACCCCGCATCCGCGACGGCATGGAAGATGCGCAGCTTGTCCCAGTCCAGCATGTGGCCCTACCTAGACGAATGCGGGGCCCTGTAAATCACCGATGCGCGGGCAGGCGAAGATTCCGCTTTGTAGGTCAGCCATCTTGACCTATCCTGCATGCGGGAGGAGCCGATGATCCGCGAGCGCGTGTCCCTGGCCGACCGGCTGGACCTGGCGAAGTCGCCGGTGCTTCTGAACGGCACGCAGGCGCTGGTGCGGCTGATGCTGTCGCAGGCCGCGCGCGACCGGGCGGCGGGCTGGCGCACGGCGGGGTTCGTGACCGGCTACCGCGGCTCTCCCCTCGGCGGCGTCGACATGGCGATGGCGCGGGCAGGGGCACTTCTGCGCGCCGCCGACATCACCTTCCAGCCCGGCCTGAACGAAGACCTCGCCGCCACCGCCTGCTGGGGCACGCAGCAGGCCGAATTGCGCGGCGAGGGCACGCACGAGGGCGTCTTCGCGCTGTGGTACGGCAAGGGTCCTGGCGTGGACCGGTCGGGCGACGCCTTCCGGCACGGCAATGCCGCGGGCTCCTCGCCCCGGGGCGGCGTGCTGCTGGCGCTGGGGGATGACCACACCGGCGAAAGCTCCACCACGCTGCACCAGTCCGACTGGTCGCTGGTCGATCTCTACATCCCCGTCCTGTCGCCCGCGGGCGTGCAGGAGGTGATCGACCTTGGCCTCTACGGCTACGCGCTCAGTCGCTATGCAGGCACCTGGGCGGGCCTGAAGATGATGAAGGACGTGGCCGAGGCCACGGCGGTGATCGACGGCGACCCGCACCGGCTGCGCTTCGTCACCCCCGACCTCGCCTTGCCCGACGGCGGGCTGAACATCCGCCTGAACGACAACCCGGTGGCGCAGGAAGCCCGGATGATCGACTGGAAGCGCCGCGCCGCCGAGGCCTTCGCGCGCGCCAACGGCATCGACCGGCGGGGGCACGGGAAACCGGGGGCGAAGATCGGCCTCGTCGCGGCGGGCAAGTCCTGGCTCGACATGGTCCACGCGCTGGACCTGCTGGGCATCGACGCCGCGGCGATTGACCGTCTGGGGATCACCACCTACAAGGTCGCGCAGGTCTGGCCGATGGACTTCGCGTCCTTCCGCGACTGGGCCGAGGGCCTCAGCCTGATCGTCTGCGTCGAGGAAAAGCGCAAGCTGATCGAGGTGCAGGCCAAGGAGGCGATCTTCCACGACCGCCACGGCCGCCGCGTCTACGGCTGGCGCGACGATCGGGGCGGGGAACTTTTCCCCGTCCGCTACGCGCTCGACCCCGTGCAGGTGGCCCTCGCCCTGGGCCGGGTGCTGGCCGAGGAGGGGCGGGGGTCGGAGGAGATGGCCGCGCGGCTGGCCCGGCTGGCGGCGGCACAGGCAGCCGAGGGCGGCACCGACCGCGCCACCCGCACCGCCTATTTCTGCGCCGGCTGCCCGCACAACACCTCGACCAAGGTGCCCGAGGGGTCGCGCGCCTATGCCGGGATCGGCTGCCATTACCTCGTGCAGGGAATGGACCGGGCGACCGAGGGCTTCACCCAGATGGGCGCCGAGGGCGCGAACTGGATCGGCGAGGCGCTGTTCTCGACGCGCGGCCACGTCTTCCAGAACATGGGCGACGGCACCTACAACCACTCCGGCGCCACGGCGGTGCGGGCAGCGCTGGCGGCGGGGACGACGATCACCTTCAAGATCCTGTTCAACGACGCGGTGGCGATGACCGGCGGGCAGGCGGTGGACGGGGGGCTGACGCCGCAGCAGATCGCGCAGGAACTGGTGGCGATGGGGGTGCGCGACCTCGCCGTGGTGCACGACCCTGCCGAGCCGCAGGACCGCCGCCTTTACCCCGCGCAGGCCCGCTTCCACGTCCGCGAGGATCTGCCGCGCGTGCAGGAGGACTTCAGCCGGATCAAGGGCGTATCGGCCATCCTTTACGTTCAGACCTGTGCCGCCGAAAAGCGCCGCCGCCGCAAGCGCGGGGCCTTTGCCGATCCTGACCGGCGGGTGTTCATCAACCCCGATGTCTGCGAGGGCTGCGGCGACTGCGGGGTGCAGTCGAACTGCGTGGCGATCCTGCCGCTGGAAACGCCGCTGGGGACCAGGCGGCAGATCGACCAGTCGTCCTGCAACAAGGATTTCTCCTGCCTGCAGGGATTCTGCCCGTCCTTCGTCACGCTGTCGGGGGCTGCACCCCGCCGCAAGGCGGGCGCCCCGGTGCCGGACGACCTGCCCGAGCCTGCCGTGCCTGCGCTGGCCGGCACGCATTCCACCGTCATCACCGGCATCGGCGGGACGGGTGTGGTGACGGTGGGGGCGATCCTGTCGATGGCCGCGCATCTGGACGGCCGCGGCGTGGGGATGATCGAGATGACCGGCATCGCCCAGAAGGGCGGCGCCGTCACCATCCATTGCCGCATTGCCGAAACGCCTGCCGGGATCACCGCCGTGCGGGTGGCGGCGGGCGAGGCAGATTGCGTGATCGGCGGCGATCTGGTCGTCACCGCCGGGGCAAAGACGCTGGCGCTGATGGAGAAGGGCCGCACGGGTGCGGTCGTGAACTCCGAGGAGACGCCCACCGGCACCTTCACCCGCATCCGCGATTTCCGTATACCGGGCAGCGCCTTGCGGGCCGATCTGGAGGAAAGGCTGGGCAATGGCCTGACGCTGGTTGCAGCATCCGACCTCGCGCGCGACAGGCTGGGGGATGCGATCTATGCCAACATGGTCACCTTTGGGGCGGCCTGGCAGAAGGGCCTGATCCCGGTGACGCTGGCCGCGCTGCGCCGCGCGATCGAACTCAACGGGCAGGCGGTGCCTGCGAACCTGGCGGCCGTCGACCTGGGCCGGGCGGCGGTTCTGGGGCGGCTCGAGGCGCCCAAGGCTGCACCGGCGCCGGACCCGGTGGCCTTCCGCGCCGACCACCTGCGCGCCCACACCGGCGAGGCGCTGGCGCAGCGATTTCTGAACCTTGTCGCGCAAGCCCCTGAAACCTTGCGGGAAAGCGTGTCAAGGGGCTATCACCACCTGCTGGCCGTCAAGGACGAATACGAGGTCGCCCGCCTTCATCTGCAAACGCTCGACCGGGCGCGGCAGACGCTGGACGGCGACCTGAAACCCACCTTCCACCTTGCCCCGCCCGTCCTGCCCGGCCGGGATGCCCAGGGCCGCCCGAAGAAACGCGCCTTCGGGGCCTGGGTGCTGCCCGTCTTCCGCCTGCTGGCGCGCCTCAAGCCCCTGCGCGGCACCTGGGCCGACCCCTTCGGCCGCACGGCCGAGCGGCGGATGGAGCGCGCGCTGATCGCCACCTATGAGGCCGACATGGCCGAATGGCTGCCGCAGGCCGCGCCCGCGACGATCCCCCTGATCCGCGAGCTGGCAGAGTTGCCGCTGGCGATCCGCGGCTTTGGCCCGGTCAAGGCGCAGGCGGCGGAACAGGCCGCCCTGCGCAGGGCAGCGATCGTCGCCGCCCTGCGCCCCCGGCCCGCGCAGATGGCGGCGGAATAGCCGAAGGCGCGGCGCTGTCACGGCGCTGTCATCGGACCGCGAAAGACTCTACGTCGGGGACGCGATTCATCCACACGGGGCCCGCATGCAGACCAGCCAACGGACGGTGACGCGCGACATCTCCTATGCCTCGTCGGCGCGGTCCCGCGGCGGCCGGGCGCTGATCCGGGTGCTGGAGAACGTGACCGGCCGCCTGTCGCTGATCCGCCGGGCCGAGGGCTACGAGCACGAGATCGCGCAGGGCCGCAGCTTCTGGGAGGTGATCCCCGAACGGTTCGGCCTGTCGCTCGACATCGTCAGCGGGTCGCTTGGCAACATCCCCGCCAACGGGCCGCTGATCCTGATCGCGAACCACCCCTACGGCATCCTCGACGGGCTGATGATGGGGCACCTTCTGGACCGGCTGCGCGGCGACTTCCGCATCCTCGCCAACGCCGTCTTCCGCCGGGCCGAGGCGCTGGACCGGGTGATGCTGCCGATCTCCTTCGACGAGACCAAGGAGGCGGTGAGGCTGAACCTGGAAACCCGCGCCGCGGCGCTGAAGTATCTTGCCGAAGGCGGCGCCATCGGGGTGTTTCCGGGCGGGACGGTGTCGACCGCGGCCAAGCCGTTTTCCACGCCGCTCGACCCGGGCTGGCGCAACTTCACCGCGAGGATGATCGCCAAGTCCGAGGCGACGGTCGTCCCGGTCTTCTTCGACGGCCACAACTCGCGCCTGTTCCAGATCGCGAGCCACCTGCACTACACGCTGCGGCTTGGCCTGCTGATCAAGGAGTTCCGGTCGCGCATCGACGAGCCCGTGCGCGTCGCCATCGGCCGCCCGCTGGACCGCGAAAGGCTGGCGGCGCTGCGTGCCGATCCGGTGGCGATGATGGACCATCTGCGCCGCGAAACCTACGCCCTTTCGCCCCGCCCTTTGCCGTCCTATGACAGGGGCTACGAGTTCGAGGAAAAATACCGGACTCGCTGAAAGGGGGCCTCTTGGCCGTTGGCGTGTTCGATTCGGGCCTGGGCGGGCTGACCGTGCTGGACGCGGTGGCGCGCCGCCTGCCCGAGACCGCGTTCGTCTATCTGGGCGACAATGCCCATGCGCCCTACGGCGTGCGCACGCCGGACGACATCTTCAACCTGACCTGCGCGGCGACGGAACGGCTCTGGGCCGAGGGCTGCGATCTGGTCGTGCTGGCCTGCAACACCGCCTCCGCCGCGGCGCTGAAGCGGATGCAGGAGACCTGGGTTCCGCGCGACAAGCGGGTGCTGGGGGTCTTCGTGCCGCTGATCGAGGCGGTGACGGAACGCCGCTGGGGTGACAATTCCCCCCCGCGCGAGGTGGCGGTCAAGCATGTGGCGCTGTTCGCCACGCCCGCGACGGTGGCGAGCCGCGCCTTCCAGCGGGAACTGGCGTTCCGGGCGATCGGCGTCGATGTCGAGGCGCAGCCCTGCGGCGGCGTGGTCGATGCCATCGAGGCCGGCGACGAGATGCTGGCCGAGGCGCTGATCCGCAGCCATGTGGAGGCCTTGAAGCGCCGGATGCCGCACCCCGAGGCGGCGGTGCTGGGCTGCACGCATTACCCCCTGATGGAAACGGTCTTTGCCGAAGCGCTGGGACCCGGCGTCAAGGTGTTCTCGCAGGCGCCGCTGGTGGCCGAAAGCCTGTCCGACTACCTGGCCCGGCGGCCGGAGTTCCTGGGGACAGGCACGCTGTCGCGCTTCCTGACCACGGGCGACCCCCGCGCGGTATCCGACCGCGCGACGCAGTTCCTGCGCCGCAAGGTGACGTTCGAGGCGGCCTGAGGCCGACGAACGCCGCCGGGGGGCGCTGCTGGCCGGCGGAGGTGTCTGCCAGCGGCGCCCGACACCGCCGGGAAACCGGCCGCACCTTGTAATCCGGGCCCGGAGTCACCATCTCTGTTTCTGGACGTTGCGCTGCCCGTCTCGGGCAGGCTGGCAGACGGCCCTGTCACGTCGGTTTGCCGCTGCCCGTCCCGGGCTCGGATCTTCGGATCGCGGACCAATTCCCCACAGCTTCCGGTTCGGGCATCCGCCCGCGTCGTTCCGCGCTGCGTGTTCCCCAGGGGCCCGCCGCGCCATCAGCCCTGGAGTCTTCGCATGATCCGTTTCCTTCTGGCCGCCACGGCCGCCACCGCGCTTATGTCCTCCACCGCCATGGCCGACCGTGATGACAAGGTCGGCGAGATCGAGGGCACGATGGACCTCGCCGCCGTCACCAACCAGGCGGCCGCAAAGCGCTTTGCCACCACGGCCGACGACCTGAAGAACGCCCTTGCGGTGCGTCTGGTGGACCGCCTCGACGAGGCCGGGATGAAGATCTCGGTCGACCTGTCGGAGGTGGAGCTCAGCAACACCTATACCGACATGGTCGGCGCCGCCGACACGCGGCTGGTCGGCGTGATCACGATCGCCAGCCCGGATGCCGCGCTGGTCGACAAATACGAGCTGACGGTCGACGTCAACCAGGCGCGGGTGTTCTTCCCCGAGACGGTGGACATGACCAACCTCACCGCCAGCAGCGACGCGTTCTACACCGCGATGATCGCCGCCTTTGCCGATGGCGTGATCAAGCGCATCGACGGATGACGCTGCCGCGCCCCGGCCACCCCGGCCGGGGCGCGCGTCATCCGGGCTTGTCGCGCGATGACAGGCCGGTGAGCACCCCCGAGACCGGCCGCCTTGCCCCTTGCATCGGCCGACGCGGCACCGCAGAACACCGGCGCGTGCAGGTGAGGGCGCCATGACACATTCCATCGCCATCCTCGGGGCTTCGGGGTATACCGGGGCAGAGCTGGTGCGACTGCTGGCCACCCACGGGGGCCTGCGGATTGCCGCTCTGTCGGCCGACCGCAAGGCGGGGATGGCCATGGCAGAGGTGTTTCCCTTCCTGCGGCATCTGGACCTGCCGCGGCTGGCCAAGATCGACGATCTGGATTTCTCCCGCTTTGACATGTGCTTCTGCGCACTTCCTCACGCAACGACTCAGGAAGTTGTCGCAAGGCTGCCCCGCAGCTTGAGGATCGTCGATCTGAGCGCCGATTTCCGCCTGCGCGACCCGGCGGAGTATCAGAAGTGGTACGGCCAGCCGCATGCCGCGCCCGAATTGCAGGCCGAAGCGGTCTACGGCCTGACCGAATTCTACCGCGACGCAATCCGGCCCGCGCGGCTGGTCGCAGGCACGGGCTGCAACGCCGCCGCCGGGCAGTATGCGCTGCGGCCCCTGATCGCGGCGGGGGTGATCGACCTCGACCGCATCGTCATCGACCTCAAGGCCGGGGTCTCCGGCGCCGGCCGCAGCCTGAAGGAGAACCTGCTGCATGCCGAGTTGTCCGGCGGCACGCATGCCTATTCCGCCGGCGGCAGGCACCGGCACCTGGGCGAGTTCGACCAGGAGTTCAGCGCCATCGCGGGCCGCCCCGTGCGGGTGCAGTTCACGCCGCACCTGCTGCCGATGAACCGCGGCATTCTCGCCACCGTCTATGTCGACGGCGACCCCGGGCAGGTTCACGAAACCCTCGCAAGTGCCTATGCCGCCGAACCTTTCCTCAAGGTCCTGCCGTTCGGCCAACTGCCGTCCACGCGCGATGTCGCGGCGTCGAACTTCTGCCATCTCGGGGTGACCGGCGACCGGATGCCGGGCCGGGCGGTCATCGTCTCGGTGCTGGACAACCTCGCCAAGGGCTCCTCCGGCCAGGCGATCCAGAACGCCAACCTGATGCTGGGCCTGCCCGAGACCCAGGGCCTGATGCTTGCCCCGGTGTTCCCGTGAGGGGCCTGAAGAAACGCCGCCGCATCCAGGTGCTGGCGATCACGGCCGCAAGCCTCGCGCTGACCACCGGGCTTGTCGCCTGGACGATGCGCGAGGGCATCCAGTTCTTCCGCACGCCGACGCAGATCGTGGAAAGCCCGCCCGCGCCCACCCAGGTGCTGCGCATCGGCGGGCTGGTCGAGGAAGGCTCGATGGTGCGCCAGGGCACCTTCGCGACCTTCCGCGTGACCGACACCAACGCCGCGGTGCCGCTGCGCTTTGAAGGCATCCTGCCCGACCTGGTGAAGGAGGGCGACGGCGTGGTCGCCACCGGCCGGATGGAGGGCGACACGTTCGTCGCGACCGAGGTGCTGGCCCGCCACGACGAGCGGTACATGCCCCCCGAGGTGGTGGAGGCGCTGAAGGCGCAGGGCGTCTACGTCGACCCGAACGCCGGCGCGAACGCCGCGGCTACGACGAATTAACCCGGCCGCCGCAGCCTTCCGTCCAAAGCGGAGGGTCCGATGAAGACGGTGCGCGAGATTGCCGAAGAGATCGTCGCCCGCGAGGGCGGCTTCGTGAACGACCCCGATGACCCGGGCGGGGCGACCAATTTCGGCGTCACCATCCAGACGATGCGGCGCCTGGGGCTCGACCTTGACCGCGACGGCGCGGTGACCGAGGCGGACGTGCGCCGGCTGACGAAGGCGCAGGCGGTCGACATCTACGTCGAACACTACCACCGCCGCCCGGGGATCGGCGCGCTGCCCGAGTCGATCCAGCCTTCGGTCTTCGACATGTATGTGAACGCCGGAGCCAATGCGGTGAAGATCCTGCAAAGGCTGCTCACCGACATGGGCTTTCCCGCCGAACCCGACGGCGTGATCGGGCCGCAGACGATCCGCGCCGCGGCCGCGGCGGCCGAGGCCGCGCCGGAGCATCTGGCCGATGCCTATGCCATCGCCCGGCGCAACTACTATTACGCGCTGGCCGATGCCCGCCCCGCCAGCCGCAAATACGCGCGCCGCCGCGATGGCGGCAAGGGGGGCTGGATCACACGCGCGGAGGAATTCATGGCGCCCAAGTACCGACTGACCGAGGCCGCGCACCGCGCGCGGGTCGCCGCATGGGGGTGATCGGCAAGCTGATCGGCGGCCCGGCCGCCGTCACCGCGCTCGGCGAGGCCGCGACCGGCCTGGCCGAGGTCTTCACGCCCTCGGCCACCCGCCGGATGGAGCTGTCGGCCGAGGCGCAGATGGCGGCGCTGAAGCAGCTGGGCGAGGAATACGGGAACCCCGCGCTCGGCTGGTTCGACCGCTTCATCAACGGGCTGAACCGGATGCCGCGGCCGATGCTGGCATTCGGCACGCTGGGGCTGTTCGTCTTCGCGATGGTGGACCCGGCAGCCTTCGGCGCCCGCATGGTCGGGCTGAACGCGGTGCCGGAACCGCTGTGGTGGCTTCTGGGTGCCATCGTCGCCTTCTACTTCGGGGCGCGCGAGACCTACTACTTCCGCAACCGCAGCGTCCCGGCCGCCGGTCCCGCACCGGCGGGCGAGGGGAATGCGGCGCTGGAGGACTGGCGCGGCGGCTGAGCGCCTGCGTCATTCCGCCGGCGCCACCCCGGGCACGCGCTTGAGATAGGCCGCCACCGCCTGCCGGTCGGCCTGCGGAAGGCGGGCGAAGTTCGCCACCACGTCCGCCATCTGCGCGCCTGCGGTGTCGAATTCGGGCGTGAAGCCCGAGGTCAGGAATTCGACGATCTCGGCCTCGGTCCAGGTCAGCGCGGCTGGGGTGATGTTGGGGATCGTCCCCTGACCGGTCGGATTGCGCGCGCCCGCCAGCCAGCGCGTGCGGTCCAGCCCGCCGAGCCCATTGCGCGGCGTGTGGCATTCGGCGCAATGGGCCATCGCCTCGGCGAGGTAGCGCCCGCGCGTCTCGGTCGGCGTCAGGTTCTGGTCCAGCGCCCAGCCGGGCCGTGCGAACAGCAGCTTCCAGCCGCCGAGGCCGGCGCGGATGTTGAAGGGGAAGCCCACGTCATGCGGTCTGGAGACCGCATCTGAGGGGGGCAGGGTCCGCATGTAGGCGTAAAGGTCGGCGATGTCGGCGAGGTCCGCGTTCTGGTAGGCGGCATAGGGGAAGGCCGGGTAGTAGTGCGCGCCCTCGGGCGAGACCCCGCGGGTGACGGCGGAGGCGAAGTCCCGCAACGTCCAGCCGCCGATGCCCTCCGGCGCGGGCGAGATGTTGGGCGCGTAGAAGGTGCCGAAGGCGGTGGCGAAGGCCTGCCCGCCGGACAGCACCAGTTCCGCCGCACCCTCCGCCCCCGGTGCGGCGTGACAGGAGGCGCAGCCCGCGGCCAGGAACACCGCCGCGCCGCGCGCCGCATCGCCCGTCAGGCCCGCCACATCGGCCTCGGACAAGGGCTGCGGCCGGGTCAGCCACCAGCCCGCCGTCCCGCCCAGGACGATCAGCCCCAGGATCAGCCGTCCCCAGCGCATGGCGCCTCTCCCCCTGCCGTTGCCGGGTCCAGAGTGGCGGGGCCGGGCCGTCCTGTCCACCCGGGGCCACGCGGTTGTGCAGCGCGCCCCGGCTACGGGCCGCGGACCGGCCGCGCGCCGCCCTGCGTGGTCAGTCCGTCGGGCCAGCCGATGAAGGTCTCGACCGCCACCAGCGCCAGGCTGGCCGCGACCACCCCCAGCACCAGCATCACCTTCCAGCGGGGCGGCGGGTTGCGCGCCCATTGCGACATGCGCATGAACCAGACGAGCGGGTTCATCGCCGGCGTTCCGCCAGCGACGGCGGGCGCGGGCGCGCGAAGCGGCGGCGCGCCGGCCC
>CAZCPY010000087.1:0-6495 GCA_964499865.1 uncultured Rhodobacterales bacterium
GGCGGGGGCGGGGCGGGCGGGGGCGGGGTCATCGTCCCGTGTGGTAAGGTCGCGGCGGGGGCCGCGCAAGGCGGTCATCCGGCGTTCGCGGGGACACCCGCGCCGCGGTCGGCGCTGACCTCGGTCGCCGACGGTTCCGGCCGTCCTGCCGCCCGCCGGTCCGCGCGACCGGGGCGAGGCGCCGCGGGGCCTGACCCCTCGCCCCGCGCCGTCCGCAGGCCCGAGCGCCCGCCGGTCCGCGAGTTCAGCCGGGTCCGGTCCGCCATCCCGCTTCGGGCGATTTCTCCGCGGCAATCCGCTGGTACAGCGCATTGGCGCGCGTGAGGTGATCCCGCATGGCGCGTTCTGCCGCATCCGGGTTCCGGTCCCTGATGGCGCCGAGGATCGCCGTGTGCTCCTGCAGCGTCAGCTGTTCGGTTCCCGGAAGGCGCACGAGGTCGCGGTAGAATTCGGCCAGCCAGCCCATCATCGCCTCGCTCAGGGTCGGAAAGATGGAATTGCCGGTGATGCGCGCGATTTCGCCGTGAAAGCGCATGTCGCAGCGCACGAACTGCGCCATGTCGGGCAGGCTTTCGCGCTGTTCCCGCAGGCGTTGCGCCAGGGTCTCGATGTCCGATGCGGTGGCCCGGTCCACGGCCAGGCGGACCATGGTCACCTCGAACAGAAGGCGCGCCTCCTTGAGGTCGGCAAGGCCGCTTTCCGACGACCGCAGGATGCCGCTCGTGGTCATCGACATCGAGGTCAGCAGGTTCGCGAAGGTCGGTGCCGCCACGCGGGCCCGTTCGCCCTGCACGAGGCGGATCAGCCCCATGCGCGCCATGTTCTGCAGCGCCTCGCGCACGGCGGGCCGGCCCACGCAGTAGCGGTCCGACAGTTCGCGTTCGGCCGGAAGCGAATCGCCGGGGCGCAGGCCGTCTTCCTCGATCATGCCGATGATGCGGTCCATGACCTCCTGGTAGAGGCGGCGGCGTTCGATCGGTTCCTTCATCATGCGCGGGACAACCTGAGCCTGGGGCATTCGACCGGAGACGTTAGCGGGCCGGGCGCGCGCAATCCAGCCGGGCCGTCGCGCGCCACATCAGCCGACCGGGCGGATCCGGCGCTTGAGCAGCACCCGCATCCGTTTCTCGCGCACGCCGTCGGCCAGGACGGCCAGCAGGATGATCAGCCCCTGCATCATCGGCTGGAGGTAGAGGTTGACGCCGGTGAACACGAGGCCGAGCTTGACGGTCTGGATCAGCGTGGCGCCGATCACGGCACCGAAGGCCGAGCCGACGCCGCCGAAAAGGCTGGCCCCGCCCAGGACGGCGGCGGCGATGACGTCGAACTCGCGGCCCTCGCCGAAGCCCGCGTCCAGGCGGCCGATCTGCGCGATCAGGACGAAGCCTGCAATGGCGGCACAGACGGAACTGATGACGTAGACTTTCGCCTCGACCAGCCGGGTATTCACCCCGGCCTTGCGTGCCGCCTCGCGGTCGTTGCCCAGCGCGTAGATCTGGCGGCCGAAGGTGGTGTGGCCCAGCACGACATGCGCGATGACGGCGATCGTGGCGAAGATGAGGATCGGCGTCGGGATGCCCGCGAAGGACGACAGCCCGAAGGCGCGGAAGTCGTCGTTGAAGTCGAAGGCGGTGGAACTGGTCAGCCAGGTGCCGAAGCCGCGGAACAGGAACAGCGTCGCCAGCGTGACGATGAAGGGGATGACCCGCAGCCAGACGATGAAGACGGCGTTGATCAACCCCATCGCCAGCCCCGCCGCGATGGCCACGGCAAAGCCCGCCGGCACCGGCACGCCCAGCTCGCGCATGACGTAGCCCGCGACGAGGGGGGCCAGGAACATGACCGACCCGACCGACAGGTCGATGCCGCCGGTCAAGAGCACGAAGGTCATGCCGATGGCGGCGATGCCGATGAAGGAGGACTGCTTGACGATGTTGGCCAGGCTTTCCGGCATCAGGAAGGCCGGGGCCTGCAGGCCGTAGTAGATCAGGACTGCCGCGAAGATCAGGTAGGTCGCGTGGCGCACGGCAAGATCGGTGGCGCGTTCGGACAACGTGGTCATGCCATGGCCTCCCGGAAGGCGAGCGACAGGATGCGTTCGCGGTCGAAGTCGGGGCGGGCGACTTCGCCCGTCACCTCGCCTCGGTTCATCACCACGATGCGGTCGGCCATGCCCAGAAGCTCGTCAAGCTCGGACGAGATCATCAGGACGCCGCCGCCTTCGGCGGCCAGGCGGTCGATCAGGGTGTAGATCTCGAACTTGGCACCGACATCGACGCCCCGGGTCGGTTCATCCAGCATGAACAGGCGCGGCGCGGTCATCTGCCACTTGCCGATCACCACCTTCTGCTGGTTGCCCCCCGACAGCGCCTTGACCGGCTGGGTGCGGATGTCGCCCGCCTTGATCGTCAGGTCGCGCCGCGCGCCTTCGGTGCGGGCGGCGATGGCGGGTTCGTCGAGCAGTGCAAGCGGCCCGCGCCCGAAGCCGCGCAGCGACACCAGCGCCAGATTGTCGGCGATCGGCGCCTCCATCATCAGGCCCTCGTCGCGGCGGTTCTCGGTGACGAAGGCCATGCCGGCGGCGATGCGCGCGGCGATGCCGTCGGGCACCGGCGCGCCGTTCAGCGCGACCGAGCCCGCGGCACAGGGGTCAAGCCCGAAGAGGATGCGCGCCAGTTCCGACCGGCCCGCGCCCATCAGGCCGAACAGCCCGACCACCTCGCCCGCCCGCACCGTCAGCGACACGTCCTGCAGGACGCCGGGCTGCGTCAGGCCCCGCACCTGCAGCACCGTCGCGCCGCCCGGGCCTGCGGTCCGGGGCGGGAACAGCCCGCCCAGGTCGCGCCCGATCATCGAGCGGATCATCCGCGGCACGTCGAAGCCGTCGACCGGCCCGCTGTCCACCAGCCGCCCGTCGCGCAAAACGCCGATGTCATCGGCCAGCCGCTGCACGTCGCCCAGGATGTGGCTGATGTAGATGATCGTCCGCCCCTCGGCCCGCAGCGTGGCGATGGTGTCGAACAGCCGCGCCGTCTCGCGCGGGGTGAGCGAGGTCGTCGGTTCGTCGAAGATGATGAGCTGCGCCTCGTTGTGCAGCGCCTTGGCGATCTCGACCAGTTGCCGTTCGCCGGGCGACAGGCGGCCGACCGGCGTGTCCGGTGCGACCTCCAGCGCGAGGCGCTTCAGGATCTCGGTGCTGCGGCGGCGGATGGCCGGCCAGTCGATCAGGCCGAACCGGCGGGGGAAGCCGTCGATGTAGAGGTTCTCGGCCACGGAAAGGTTGGTGAAGAGGTTCAGTTCCTGGTGGATGAAGGCGATCCCGCTGCGCGCGGCGTCGCCCGCCGATTGCGGCGCGTAGGTCTGGCCGCGCCAGCGCATCGCGCCGCTGCTGGGCTGGACCACGCCGCCGATCATGTTCATCAGCGTGGACTTGCCCGCGCCGTTCTGCCCGATCAGCCCCAGAAGCCGCCCCTCGGCAACCTGCAGCGTCAGGTCCGAAACGGCGGGCACCCCGAACCAGGACTTGCCCAGGCCGTCCAGCGACAGAAGGGCGGTCATCGCGTCCGCTCCCGCATGATCCGGGACCGCAGCACGTCGAGCAGGGCCGCCGCAAGGATCACCGCGCCCTTCACCATGTCGACCTGGAAGGCCGACAGGTTCATCGCCCCCAGCGCGCTGGACAGAAGGACGAAGAAGAACACGCCGAACGCGGTCCAGATGATCTTGGCCTTGCCGCCGAACAGGCTGGTGCCGCCGATCACCGCCGCGCCGATCACGTCCAGAAGGAAGGTGCCTTCGCCCAGCGTCGGGCGCCCGGCCTCGAGCCGCGCCGCGTAGAGGATGCCGCCGATCGCCGCGCAGACGGCCGAGACGACGAAGACCAGCACGATGACGCGCCGCACCGGCACGCCGGAAATCTCGGCCGCCTTGCGGTTCAGGCCGATGGCGAGGACCTGGCGGCCAAAGACGGTGCGGTTCAGCAGCACATGTGCCAGGATCGCCATCGCGACGGCGACGACCATCGGATAGGTGACCAGCGAAAACACCTCGCGACGCGGCAGTTGCGAGGTGTCCTTGGCGCCGAAATAGACCGAGATGATGTCTCCCTTGCCGAGTGCGATGTAGCTTTCCGGCAGTTGCGCGATGTTTTCCGACTGGGTGAGGTAGATGGCCAGCGCGCTGATCGTCATCATGCTGACCAGCGTGACCATGAAGGCGGGCATTTCCAGCACCGCGACCAGGAGACCGTTCAGAAGCCCGATCAGCGCGGCCAGGGTGAGCATGACGATGATCGCGATGGCAACGCCCCCGGTGACGCCGGCAAGCGGGCCGCCGGTCTCGGTGATGACGCTGCCCCAGAGCGGGGCCTTGGACAGGACCACCGGGTCGGCAACCAGCGTGATGAGTGCCGCCCCGATCACCGAGGTCAGCGCGATCACCGCGCCCTGACTGAGGTCGATCCCGGCGATGGCCAGCACGAAGGTCTGCCCGATGGCGACGATCAGAAGCGGCCACATGTTCGAAAGGATGTTGACGGCATTGCTGGGGGTCAGCAGCGTTGGCAGGAAAGGTGCCAGAACTGCAAGGAACGCCAGCGACATGTAGAGCACGAACCAGTCCGACAGGAACAGGTCGGCGGCGCGGTCGGCCGGGCGTCGCGGCGGCGCGGAGGAAACGGTCATGCGTCTGGATTCCGGTGCTGGAAGTCGGGTCCGGCCGCGGGAGTGTCGGCCGGACCCTGCGGAGCGGTCACTTGTCGAGGAAGCCTTCCGACAAGAGCACGCAGCCCCACATGTCCATTTCGCGCTCGGCAAGGTTGGCCTGGGTCAGGGCAAAGCCCGGATCGGGGATCACCTCGTTCGGCTGGGCGTTGCCGGATTCGACGGCCTTGAGGATCGCGGTCATCGCTGACTCGGCCTCGAAATACAGGTCCTGCACCCCGGTGGCCGAGACGTAGCCTTCCTTGATCAGCTTGCAGGCGGTGGCGTCGCCGTCCAGACCGGCGAGCGGGATATGGCCTTCCTCGCCGACCTTCTTCCACATGCCGCGCGGCTCCAGCACCGACCGGATCGTCGGGAACAGGAAGTCCGACGAGGTGAACATCAGGTCGATGTCCGGGGTTGCCGTGACGGCGGCCTCGAGGTTTGCAAGCGCGGTCGCGGCGTCCCATTCCGAAGCCACCTCGATCACGTTGAAGCGGTCGGCGTATTTGTTGATGGCCGCATAGAAGCCGTCCTTGCGGCCCACGGCATTCGGGTCACCGAGGTCGCCCACGATGATCAGCGCATTCAGCTTCTCGTCGCCCGTGGCCTTGGCCAGCGCCTGTTCCACCACATAGTCGGTGGCCGCCTCGGCGATGGTGGCGTTGTCGGCGACCACGATGATGCCCTTGGACAGGTCGGTCGGCGGGCGGTTGAACACGGCGATGGGCGTGTCGGCGGCCTGCGCCTCGTTCACGATGGTCACGGCGCTTTCGCCGTCCTGCGGGATGACGATGATGCCGTCGACGCCCTGGGCGATGCAGTCGCGCACCTGTTCAAGCTGCCGGTTGGCGTCCTCGTTGGCGTTCTTCTCGATCACCGTGTGACCGGCTTCGGTCAGCGTGGTGGTGATCGCCTTGTGGCCGGCCACCCAGAACTCGGTCTCGAGGTCCTGGAAGGCAAAGCAGATGGTCGCGGCCTGCGCACCCGACCCGAAGGTCGCGCCTGTGGCCATCAGCGCCAGCGTTGCGGTGGTCTTCAGCAGCTTCATGGTATCCTCCCTGTGAAAGCTGTCTTCGGTGGTCTTCCGGCTACGCGAACTGCGATTCCGGTTCGGATCGGTCCACCCCGTCGCGCATGCGCACGAAAAGGTCTTCCGGGCCCATCTGGCCGCCCTTGACGATCCAGTCGCAGGCGGTGTCAGGTGTTTGGAAATGCGCCCTCAGCAGCGGCACGGCCGGGGCGATCCCGGCCTCGGCGGTCATCGCGACGGCCCCGAAGGCGCGGGTGGCAAAGCCGGAGGTATCGCCGCCCGCGACGGCAAAGCGCGCCGCCGCACCGCGGTCGCGCAACCGGGCGAGGATGCCGCCTATCCCCGATCCCAATGCCTCTGCCGCATCGCGCGGTGAAACCCCGGCGGCGGTCTGAGCGTCGCGGGCGGCTGCGATTGCGGGATCGTCCGGCCCGCGCGCCGAGGCGAGGATGACGCTGCTTCCCTGGTGCAAGGCGGCCAGAGCCGCAGCTTCAGCATCGTCGCAGGCCCCCCGCCAGGCCCTGTCGTCGGTGGCAAGGGCTGCGTTCAGCGGGATCACGGCAAAGCCCGCCGCTTCGGCCCAGGCGATCTGCCGTGCGGTCTCGGGCGAGCAGGAGCCCGATCCGATCACGATCCGGTCCACCGAGCCTGCCGGGCGGGGGCTGGGCAGAGCGTGCCCGTCGGCCACGGCCGCTGCGACCAGGGCATCCTCGACGCCCTGCGAGCCGATGGCGAAACAGGGCCGTCCGCCGCGCTGCCAGA
>CAZCPY010000087.1:6505-12961 GCA_964499865.1 uncultured Rhodobacterales bacterium
GTCTCGCCCCGCAGAAGCTGTCCCGCCGCCATGAGTGACGCGCCGTCCAGAAGATCGACGGCGATGATCCGCGCCCCTGCGGCCTTTTCTCGCGCGAGCGCGGCGGTGGCATCCGACCGCAGGTCGAGGATGTCGATCAGGCCGACCGGCAGGTCGGTCTGCCGGGCCAGATGCCGCCGGACATCGGCCTCGTGCATCGGCGTGACCGGGTGGCGGGACATCGTGGGGTGCCGGTCCAGCCGTGCGATGCCGCCGGGATGGCGCGCAAAGAGCGTGCCGAAGACCTGCCAGCGGCCGATCCGGGGGGCGGCCACCAGCATCAGGGCGGTCGCCCCGCCTTCGAGGCCGATTTCGGCGGCGCAGCCCACCGATCCGACCCCGGGCGCCGAGTCGAGGGTCGAACACATCTTGTAGTGGACGATCCCCGCCCCGGTCGCGCGCAGCGCGGCAAGGATGGCGGGCAGCGTCGCGCGCATCCAGTCAGGCCCGCGCGTCCGGGCGTCGCCGGCGATGCCGATGCAGCGGCGGCCGGCGAAGCGCGCCAGAAGCTCGGGCGTCGGCGGATCGAGGAACAGGACCGAGGCGAAGCCGGAAAACTCCATCACCTCCATCACCGCGGCGGCACCGGTGAAGTCATCGCCATACCAGGCAAGGATGGGGGCGGCTGCGGTCATGACCCGTAGCGCTCCAGCGCCTGGGCGAGGGCGCGGCTTTCGCGGGCGGCCTTGTCCAGTGGCACGCCCGCCATCGCGGCGTCCCAGGCATCGCGGATCGAGCGGACGCCATCAGCGGGGCCGCCAGGATGCGCCATGATGCCGCCACCGGCGGCGAAGATCAGGTCGGCATGGCCGAGGGCCGCCCATGTGGCATGGACCTGCCGCGCCGACTGGCCCGAGGAAAACACCGGCATCGCCGTGGCGGGCACCGCCACCGACAGGGGCGACAGCACGGCGCGGGCGCTGGCGATGACACTGTCGTCGGGCTCGCAGAACTTGTTGGCCAGCCCGTTGACATGCAGGTGATCGGCCCCCGCCAGCCGCCAGAACACGGACCAAGCCTTGTAGTCGAACCCCAACGCAGGGTGGCGCGACAGATAGCCCCAGCCGTTGCGGTGGGCGTGGATCGGCAGGCGCGCGTGGCGGCGCAGCGCCAGCATCCCCGCCAGCCCGACCGAATTGAGGCTGGCCATCACGCAGGTTCCGCCAAGCGCCTCGACCAGATCATGGCGGGCGCGCATCTCGTCGACCTCGCCGGTCAGGTTGAAGGCGAACATCACCCGCTTGCCGGTGCGGTCGGCATGGACGTTGATGACAGACATCACGGCGCGGGCGCGGTCTTCGAAGGGGCAGGACGGGCCGTCGGCTTGCAGCTCGTCATCCTTGATGAAGTCGATCCCGGCCGCACAAAGGCTCGCGACAAGCGCCGCCGTCTCGTCCGCCGAGAGCCCGACCGAGGGCTTGACGATGGTGCCGACCAGCGGACCCCGGTTGCAGCCCGACAGCCGCCTTGTGCCGTCCACGCCGAAGGCAGGGCCGGGGCAGGCGGACAGGAAGGCATCGGGCAGCCGCAGGTCGGTCAGCCGCAGGCCCGAGAACCAGTGAAGCTCGAAGAGGTTGCCCGCCACGGTCGCCATCAGGTTCGGCAGGCTTGTGCCCATGTTCCCCGAGGGCCAGGACAGCGTCACCCGCGCCCGGCGGTGCGGGCCTTCGCGGCGGCCGGCGCCGGGCAGGGAGGGGCCGGGCACCGGGCCCAGATCCTCGATCCGTTCCACCCGCGCGGCGGCGCGCGCCTTCAGTTCCGGTGTCTCGCCCGGCAGGGCGATGAAGGTGCCCGAGGATTGCTCGCCCGCCATCGCCTGGGCCGCCTGGTCGGGCGGGAAGGCGGTTTCGATCAGGTAATCGGCCTCGATCCGGTCGGTCATGCCAGGACCTCCGGGCTCACCGATTGCCCGGTCGCGGCCGAACGGATCGCCGCCAGGGTGACGGCAAGGGTCCGCAGGTTGTCGGCCCCCGAGGGCTGCGCCGGGGCCTCTCCGCGCATCACCTGCACGGCATGGCGTTGGAAGGCTGCCACCGATTCCTGCACCAGCGCCAGCGGCCCTTCGGCCCAGCCGGGCACCTCCGGTGCGACATCGGTTTCCGTGACGCGGCCGTCCCTGTGCAGGCGCATCCGGTAGCCGTGCAGCACTTCGATCGACCCCAGCGGCCCCTCGGCCACCGCGAGCGTCTGCACGAAGCGTTCGGGCGTGTAGTGGCTGCAAAAGCTGCACTCGACACTGCTGACCGCCCCGGAGGCGTGCCGCAGGGTGGCCAGGAAGGCGTCCTGCCCGGCGACGCGCGGGTTCAGCCTTTGCGTCTGGCAATAGACGCGGGCCACGTCCCCCATGAGGAACCGCGCCATGTCGAAGAGATGCGGCCCCACGTCGGTCAGGGCCAGGTCCTCGACGGTGGCAAGGTAGGGCTGGTTGGCGTAGATGTCGAAGGCGTGGCGGAAGCTGAGCCGCAGGAATGTGGGTGCGCCGATCACGCCCGAGGTCAGTGCCGTCCCCAAGGCGCGGTAGGGCGATTGCCAGCGGAAGTTTTCGTGCACGAGCAGCGGGATGCCCGCCGCATCGCAAGCCGCGACCATCGCCGCGCCGTCTGGCAGCGTCTCGGCAAAGGGCTTCTGGCAGATCACGGCGCGGCTGTGGCGGGCCGCCAGTTCGACCAGGGGCCGATGCGAGGCGACTGTGGTCGCGATGTCGGCGAAATCCGGTTTCACCTTTGCCAGCATCGCGGCGGCGTCGGTATAGGCCTCTGCGCCGAAATCCCGCGCAAAGGCCTGCGCCTTGGCCGGATCGGTATCGCAGACGCCGACGATCTGCACGCCGTCGATCCCGGCCCAGGCCTGCATGTGATTGCGTGCAAAGAAGCCGCAGCCGATGAGCACGCCGCGCAGGGTCATGCGGCGTCCTCCAGCAGGCGGCACCCTTGCGTCGCAAAGGCGAAGCCGGGGCCCGAGAGCGACAGCCCGCCCCCGGCCTGACGCCAGCGCACATCGTGTCCGGCCGCCGCCGAGGCCGCGCGGATGACCGCGCCAAGCGGCGAGCCCGTGGCGCCGAGCGGCCCGTCCGGCATGGCAAGGGCAAGGCTCTGCACCCCGGCGCGCGCCGCTGCGGCAAGGATGCCGACGGCATAGGCGGCGGCGAAGCCGGTCGCTTGCCTGGCGTCCAGCATCGCCATCGGCGTCGGCTGCCCGGTCGGATTGGGGACGACGCCCGCGCCATAGGGGTTGGACCGCATGCCGATGGAAAACAGCCCCAGATGCAGGGGCTTGCCCGGGGCGAGCGCCTGCGCCGTCGCAAAGATCGCCGGCATCGCCTCCAGCGTTTCGCAGACCGATGTATCGTCGGCGGCATGGACGATGGCGGTATTGCCAAAGCTGGCGAAATCGGCGGCGGCGTCCGGGGGACAGCGGTTGAACTCGGTGAAGTTGGTCAGGCTGCCGCTTCCGACCGGAACCCCGGGAAAGGCGTCGCGCAAGGGCGCGATGGCGTCGCGCGGGGCAGGACCATCCGGCCACGGGCCTTCGGGCTGATGGCTGGCCAGATAGGCGCGCGGCAGGGCGATGATGCGAAGCGGGCGCAGGCCCGCACGTTTCAGGCGGGTTGCCTGAAGGCCAAGGTCGTCGAGCGTGTCGAAGACGATCTCGACGGCCACGTCAGGGCGCGGGGCCAGCGCGGCGAGATCGGCGTCCGGTGTCGTCCGGTCGATCCGCAACAGAACCGGCACACCGGGGAAGGCCGTCAGGGCCGCCGCGGTCGACAGGCCGGGTTCATGGGCCAGCAGGACCGCGGGCATCCGGGCAAGACCGGACGCAGCCTGCGGCTTCGGTTCCCTTTCGGTCGGCCCGACGCCAAGCCGCAGCACGATCTCTTGCCGGATCGTCCCTCCCGCAGGAACGGCGAAGGGGCGGGGCAGGGACAACGGGCGGCAGTAGGTCTTGAACGAGGCGTCCGACCAGTTCCTCTGATCCTCCATCTCGAAGACCTCGCCGGCAAAGGACAGGTCCACCGTCACCGGGCCGACCGCGTGGGACAGCCCGGTAATGTTCCGCGCCGGCTGGCCCGGCGCGACCAGCCGGGGGAAGGTGGTGCCGGTCGGAGGGCCATCGGCGTGACGGACCAGCACCGGCTGACCGGCCACGCCCTCCAGCGGATGCAGCACGGTGAACCCGGCGCGGTTCACCCGTGCGGCACGGGCAAAGTAGAAGCTGACCGACAGACGCAGCTGCAACTCGCCGTCGATCTCGGCGCGGAAGTCGCCCTTGAAGAGGCCGCCCGCTTCGGCGAAACGGCGATGGTAGCGACCCGGCGCGATCTGTTCCTTCAGCGTGACGGTCGGGATGGTGCCCCAGTCGGCATCGCGCACCAGATAGGAGACGCGGCGCAGCACTTCGCGGCCGTCGAAGCGCAGGCCCCGCAGGTCCCCCTCGACGACAGGCGCGGACAGCCGCCCCGTCCCGATGTCCACCGCCGCCCGGGTCATGATCGGCTCAGCGCTTGCCGTGCACGATCAGTTCGGACGCCTCGCGGACCACGGCCGGGGACAGGGCTTCGCGCCAGTCGGGCCGCATGATCCGCGACTTGCCGAATTCGAGGAGGCGCAGCGCGGCATCCGAAGGCACCTTGGGCGAATAGCCGAACCACATCGCGATCTCGACGTTGAGGTGGCCGATCAGGAAATCCTTCGCCGCCGCGCGCGGGATGCCGTAGCGGGTGGCGCATTCCTCGACCGCCTCGGTCATCACGTCGACCATGCACATGGCGACCATCTCGGACAGGCCGGGCTCCAGGATCGCCAGCTGCTCGACCGTCACCCGGTGCGTGGCGTCGATCGGCGACCACATCGCCTGGCAGATCTCCGCGCCAAGGGCATAATGCTCTTCCGGGCCCTGCATCAGCGCACAGACGATGGACTGCTTGGCGACACCGCCATGATAGTCGCGCCGGGCGGCCCAGTCGGTTTCGTCGTTGTAAAGCGGCGGGTGGCAGGGGTGGCCGACGAAATAGGTCAGGTCCGGCCGATCCTTCGGCAGCACGTCGGCATAGGGGGCCGCCGCATCGAGGATCAGCAGCATGGTGCCGGCGGCGAGGCTTGGCGCGATCTCGGCCGCGACCTTGCCGATGATGTTGTCGGGCAGGGCCAGGACGACGACCTCGGCACCCTTGAGGCCGGTCGCCGCGTCGGTGGCGGTGATCCCGGCCTCGGCCAGCCGCGCCCGTCCGACATCGCCGATCTCGACCGCGCGCAGGTCATGGCCCGCGTCGAACAGCTTTTTCGTGACGCGGAGGCCCATCTTGCCACCGGCGCCAAGCACCGCGACCGACCGTTTCATGCTGTGTCTCCCTCCCCGGCGCCGGGATCGAGGTGGGCCGGGCGAATCCGATTGTCAGATGTTGTTACCATACCTAGTATACCAATAACCGCACTGTCACCCCCTTTCTTCGACCCCAACCGTGATCGCTGCATGACCCCCCCGGACGTCGTCTCGGTCTCGTCCGTCGTGCTGGACGGCCATCCCTTCGAACGCGGCCTGACCCTGCTGGCCGAGGCCGGAGCCACCTGCGTGGAACCCGCTTTCATCGAAGGCTACATGCCCTTTGACGAGGCCACGTTCGCCGAGGCCGAAGCGCGGCGGCTGGCGCGCATGCTGGCGGCGGCGGGGCTGTCGGTGCGGGCGGTGTCGGCGCATATCGACCTGGGCGGCCCCGACAGCGCCGAAAAGCTGCGCCGGCGTCTCGGGTTTGCCGCGTCGCTCGGCGCGCGGATCCTGATCAGCAACGCCACGACCGCGGATCGTGCCCCGCGGTTGTGGCAGGTCATCTCCTCCGTCCTGCCCGACCTCGCCGCATCGGGCATGACGCTGGCCCTGGAAAATCCCGGTCACGGGTCGGGCGCCTTGATCCCCGACGGCGCGCGCGGGGCCGCGGTGGTTGCCGCCTTCGGCAGCCCGCATCTGCGGATCAACTACGACATCGGGAATGCCATGAGCTACGGCGACCGCGGCGGCACGGCAGCCGAGGACCTGGCGGCGGCGCTGCCCGCCGCGGCCCATCTCCACCTCAAGGATCTGCGGGACGCGGATGGCGACTGGGTCTTCTGCCCGGTGGGTCAGGGCGAGGTCGGCTACGGGACCGCGGTCCCGCTGGACCGCATTCCGCCCGGCCTGCCCGTCGGGATCGAACACCCGATCCGCCTGTGGCGCCCCGCGCACGGCGACCCGAGGCGCCGGGACGAGGTGCCATCCGACCGGGCCGTCGTCGCGGCCGTGAGGACGGCGCTGGCGTTCGTGACGCGGGCGAGGTCCGTCAACGGCTGACCGCCGGTCGTCGGCCTGCGGGAACGCGGCCGCCCTGCGTCCGGCGCCTCAGGTTCTTGCCTTTTCGAAGGCGGTCCAGGCGGCTTCGAAGGTTGC
>CAZCPY010000088.1:0-12522 GCA_964499865.1 uncultured Rhodobacterales bacterium
CTCAGGGGGGAGCGACCGAAGGGAGCGGTGGGGGCGGAACGCCCCCTCGGCGGAGTGCCGGGGCTTCTTCAGCCCCGGCGCGACAGGTAGGCTTGTGCCGAAGGCACTCAATTCGGTTCGCCTGTGGAAGGGACTGACATGCGGGATCGGGCGCGGGGCTTCACGGTGGCCATCGACGGGCCGGCGGCGGCGGGCAAGGGAACCATCGCGCGCGCCGTGGCCGAAAGGTTCGGGCTGGCGCATCTGGATACCGGGCTCTTGTACCGTGCGGTTGCCGCGCTTGGCGGCGATGCGGTGGCGGCGGCGCGGGCGCTGACGGCTGCGGACCTTGACCATGCGGGCTTGCGGTCGCTGGAGGCCGGGCAGGCGGCCAGCCGGGTGGCGGCGATCCCCGAGGTGCGGGCGGCGCTGGCCGATTTCCAGCGCCGCTTTGCCCGCCGGCCCGGCGGCGCCGTGCTGGACGGGCGCGACATCGGCACGGTGATCTGCCCCGAGGCCGAGGTGAAGCTCTTTGTCACCGCCAGCCCCGAGGTGCGGGCGCGGCGCCGCTGGCTGGAGGTCGGCGGCGATCCGGCGCAGGTGCTGGCGGAGGTGCGGGCGCGGGATGCGCGCGACACGGGCCGCGCGGCGGCGCCGCTGGTGCAGGCGGCGGATGCGCTGCTGATCGACACGTCCGACCTCGGCATCGAGGCGGCCATCGCGCGCGCTGCGGCGGCGGTGGCGGCGGCACTGTCGTAGCGCGCAGGCCGCGTCACCCGCCCCCGATCAGCGCCCCGGCGGCGAAGACAAGGGCGCCGCCGACCACGACCTGCAGGGTTGCGCGCAGGAAGGGTGTCTGCATGAAGCGGTTCTGGATCCAGACGATGGCCCAGAGCTCGACGAAGACCACGGCCATGGCGATCACCGTCGCCGTCCAGAAATCGGGGATCAGGTAGGGCAGCGCATGTCCCAGACCCCCCACCGTGGTCATCACCCCCGAGGCGATGCCCCGCTTCAGCGGCGAACCGCGGCCCGAGATCACCCCGTCGTCGTGCGCGGCCTCGGTAAAGCCCATCGAGATGCCCGCGCCGACCGACGCCGCGAGACCCACCAGAAACGTCGTGCCGGGGTCCTGCGTGGCGAAGGCCGTGGCGAAGATCGGCGCAAGGGTGGAGACCGACCCGTCCATCAGCCCCGCCAGCCCCGGCTGCACCCAGGTCAGCACGAACTGGCGGTGTTCGGCGGCGTTCTCGGCGTCCTTCTCCGCCTCGGGCAGGTGCTGCGCCTCCAGCCGGTCGGCGGCGGTCTGGTGGCCCGCCTCGGCCGCCGCCAGATCGCCCAGCAGCTTGCGGGTCGCGGCGTCCTGCGTGCGCGCGGCGGCGGCCTCGTAGAAGCGGCGGGCGTCGGCCTCCATCGCATGCGCCTCGGCGCGGATGCGGTCGAGCGACAGCGTCTCGGCCAGCCAGACCGGGCGGCGGGCGTAGAAGCCCGCGACGTGTTCGCGCCGGATCAGCGGGATCGTCTCGCCGAACCGGGTGACGTGCAGGTCGATCAGGCGCTGGCGGTGGCCGTCCTCTTCCGCCGCCATGCCGTCGAAGACCGCGGCAGAGGCCGCGTAGTCCTTGCGCAGGCGGTCGGCGTAGCTGCGGTAGATGCGGGCGTCGTCCTCTTCGGACGAGATCGCCAGCGCCAGCACCTCGCGGTCGGACAGGTCGGCAAAGCGGCGGCGGTGGGCGAGGCCGGGGATCATGGCGGGCTCCTTAGAACGGTTCTAAGTTAGGCTGCGGCTCGGGCCGTGGCAAGCCGAACCGTTCGGTTCAGATTGCGCTTTACAAACTGAACGAGTCGGTTCAGATGTGGCGCGTCTAAACCGTTCTGTTCAGAAAGGAACGCCAATTGACCCGTGCCCTGATCGCCGCTCTGCTGATCGCCACCGCCGCCCCCGCGCTGGCCTTCGACCTGCCGCACCTGACCTTCCCCCCGCCGCCGTCGACGGCCAGTTCGTCGACCGGCCGCTGATCCGCTGGTGACTTCGGCCAAAGGCCGCCTATGCTGCGCCCGAGGGGAGGACCGCATGGGCGCAGCCGCCGAAGATATCCGGCGTGGTCGCAAGTTCGACCAGGTCATCGCCGGCGCGCGCGAGGTCTTCCTGCGGGACGGCTTCGAGGGCGCGAGCGTGGATGACATCGCCCGCGCCGCGGGCGTGTCCAAGGCCACGCTCTACGCCTATTTCCCCGACAAGCGCCTGCTGTTCGCCGAATTCGCCAAGGCCGAATGCCGCCGCCAGGCCGAAGAGGGGGCCGCGGGCATCGACATGAACCGCCCCGTGCGCGAGGTGCTGACGGACGCCGCCTGGCGCATGGCGCGCTTCATGCTGTCGGATTTCGGCATGCGCGTGTTCCGGCTGTGCATCGCGGAAAGCGAACGCTTCCCGGACCTTGGCGCCGAATTCTACGCCTCGGGCCCGACCGTCGTGCGCGAAAAGCTGATGGCCTGTTTCCGCCTGGCGATGGACCGGGGCGAGTTGGCCATCGACGACCTGGCGCTTGCCGCCGAGCAGTTCCACGAGCTGTGCAAGGCCGATCTGCACAACCGCGTCATCTTCGGCATCGGCCGCGACGGGCCCGAACCCGACATCGCCCGCACGGTGACGGGGGCGGTGGAGATGTTCCTGGCCCGCTACGGCACGGGACGCTGAAGACGGGCCGCTGAAACTTCCCGCCTTGCGCCTGCGTTTCCCTTGTCAGACGGCAGGGAAGACAGGGCGATGTCCATGGAGACGGAAAAGAGGCCGCTGATCTATCGCCAGCGGCTGGCGACGCGGATCACGCACTGGATCTGGGCGGCCTGCCTGTTCTTCCTCCTGCTCTCCGGCCTGCAGATCTTCAACGCCCATCCGGCGCTGTATCTGGGCGACGAGTCGGGGTTCGACTTCGACAACGCGGTGCTGCGGATCGGCGCGGTCGAAACCCCGGAGGGGCCGAAAGGCATCACCCGCATCGGCGGGTGGGAGGTGGACACGACCGGCATCCTTGGCCTGTCGGGCGGCGAGGCGCGGGCCTTTCCGGCGGCGCTGACCATCCCCTCGGGCACCTCGCTTGCGACGGGCCGGGTGGTGCACTTCTTCTTCGCCTGGGTGCTGGTGGCGACGCTGGCGGTCTGGGCACTGGCGGGGCTGGTCAACGGCCACCTGCGCGACCTGGTCCCGACATGGCGCGACCTGCGCGGCCTGCCGCGCGACATCGCCGACCACGCGCGGCTGCGGTTTCACCACACCCGGCGCTACAACGTGCTGCAGAAACTCGCCTACGCCTCGGTGCTGTTCGTCGCCCTGCCGGTGATGATCCTGACCGGCCTGAGCATGTCGCCTGCGATGAACGCGGCCTTTCCCTGGCTGCTGGATGTGTTCGGCGGGCGGCAGACGGCGCGCACGATCCACTTCGTCGTGATGGTGGCGCTGGTCGGCTTCTTCGCCGTGCACATGCTGATGATCCTGGCGGCCGGGCCGCTGAACGAACTGCGGTCCATCCTGACCGGCTGGTACCGCCTCGACCGCGAGGAGGATGCGAAATGACCGGACGGATGACACGCCGGGGCCTGCTGCTGGGCGCGGGGGGGCTGTCGGGCTGCACGGTGCTGGACGGGATCACGCCTTACGACAGCAGCCTGCGCGGCTTCCTTCAGGCGGCCGAGGGGCTGACGATGCGGGCGCAGCGGCTGATCGTGGGGGATGCGCTGGCGCCGGAATACGGGCCGGGCGACATCCGGCAGGGGATGCGCCCCAACGGCACGGTCAACCCGGCCGATGCCGACTACCGGGCGCTGGCGGCGGGCGGTTTTGCCGACTGGCGCCTTTCCGTCACGGGGGCGGTGGAAAGACCGCTGTCGCTCAGCCTGGCGGAACTGCAGGCGATGCCCGCGCGCACGCAGATCACGCGGCTCGATTGCGTCGAGGGCTGGTCCTGCATCGCCAAGTGGACCGGCGTGCCGCTGTCGGCGGTGCTGGCCGCCGTCCGCCCGGCACCCGAGGCGCGCTTTGTCGTCTTCCGCTGCATGGACACGATCGAACGCAGCCTGTCGGGGCTGGTGAAATACTGGGAATCGCTCGACCTGGCGGAGGCGATGCATCCCCAGACGATCCTCGCCTACGGCTGCAACGACGCGCCCCTGCCGGTGGCCAACGGCGCGCCCCTGCGGCTGCGGGTGGAACGCCAGCTTGGCTACAAGATGGCCAAGTACCTGCACGCCATCGAGGTGGTCCCGGCGCTGGAGGGGCGGGGCAGTTACTGGGCGGAACGCGGCTACGAATGGTATGCCGGGATCTAGGGCGGTCAGGCGCCGACCAGCGCCACCATCACCGCGGCATAGAACAAGCCCGTCGCCGCCAGCACGAAGCCGTGCCAGATCGCGGTGTTGAAGCGCAGCCGGTCCCACAGGTAGAACACCACCCCCAGGGTATAGAGCCCGCCGCCCGCCGCGATCAGCACCGTGGCCGGCCCCGGCAGCGCCGCCATCATCCCGCCGCCCGCCAGCACGCCCGCCCAGCCGATGCAGAGGTAAAGCGCAAGCCCCGTCCGGCGGAACCGCGCGGGCGAGGCGAGCTTCAGCCCCACCCCCACCAGTGCCGCCGCCCAGACCCCCGCCAGCAGCGCCAGACCGGTGCCCGTCAGCAGGGTGAAGGCCGTGTAGGTGCCCGCGATCTTGAGGTAGATCGCCGCATGGTCGATGCGGCGCAAGAGCCAGTCCCAATCAGGGCGGTCGGTCATGTTGTAAAGCGCCGAGGCACCCAGCATCAGCAGCAGCGTGGCGCCGTAGACCGAGGCGCCCGTCACCGCCGCCGCATCGCCCCGCAGCACCGCCGCCAGCACGATCAGCACCGGCACCGCCCCCAGCGCCAGCGCCAGCCCCGCGACGTGCACGGCGGCATCGGACAGGCGTTCGGCGCGGGTCATGACCATGGGCCGAGGCTAGCCCATCCGCCTCGCTTTCCAAGCCCTGCCGCTGCGGCACACACGGCAAGTTCATGCCGCCCCCGCCCTGCCCGTCCCCCCGCGGCGCTGCGCGCCCTTGCGCCGGGCAGGACGCGGGTCCACCTCTGGCGCATGAGCGACCCCGCCTATCCCCTGCCTGCCGCCGCCGCCCCGCCGCGCAGCGACCCGCCGGCGCGGCTGTCGGACGTGCTGCAATCCATGGCCGCCGACGACGGGCGCCAGCGCATCGCGCTGGCCGATCTGCTGGACGCGCTGAAGGGGCGGGCCTTCGGGGCGCTGATGCTGATCTTCGCCTTCCCGAACATCCTGCCCTCGCCGCCCGGCCTGGCCGGCATCCTCGGCCTGCCGCTCTTGTTCCTGTCGGCGCAGATGGCGATGGGACGGGAACCCTGGCTGCCCGCCTTCATCGCCCGCCGGTCCCTGCCGCGCGAGACCTTCGTCACCGTCTTTTCCCGCGCCGCCCCCTGGGTCGCGCGGGCCGAGCGGATGCTGCGCCACCGCATCGGCGTGCTGACCTGGGGGCCGATGCAGCAGGCGCTGGGCATGGTCTGCCTGATCCTGGCGATCCTGCTGATGCTGCCCGTTCCCTTCGGCAACATGGCGCCCTCGATCGCCATCTGCATCATCGGCCTGGGTGTGCTGGAACGCGATGGCGTCTGGGTGATCGCGGGCCTGGTGGCGGCGGTGGGTGCGGCGATCTGGGTCGGCGTGCTGGGCTATGCGGTGGTGATGTCGGCCGTCTTCCTCGTGATGAATGCCTTCTGACGCCCGGTTTCCCCGGGCGCCGGCTTGCGCTAGAAGGCGCCCATGGTCTGGACGATCCCCAACACGCTGACGCTCCTTAGGCTGCTCGCGGCGCCGGGGGTGGCGGTGATGTTCCTGTATTTCAACCGCCCCTGGGCCGACTGGCTGGCGCTGACGCTGTTCGTGGGCGCGGCGATCACCGACTGGTTCGACGGCTACCTCGCCCGCCTGTGGAAGCAGGAAAGCAAGTGGGGCGCGATGCTCGACCCCATCGCCGACAAGGCCATGGTGCTGATCGCGATCATGGTCATCACCGGCTACAACGGGATGAACCCCTGGCTGATCCTGCCCGCCACCGTGATCCTGTTCCGCGAGGTCTTCGTCTCGGGCCTGCGCGAATACCTGGGCGCCAAGGCGGGGCTCTTGAAGGTGACCCGCATCGCCAAGCTGAAGACCACGGCGCAGATGGTGGCGATCGCGGCGCTGTTCCTGGGCACCGGGCTTGAATACCTCAACGGCGTGGCGATGCAGGGCATGACACCCGAGGCCTATGCCGATGCCGTCATGCAGGGCCTGGCCGATCCGGTGCGCGCCTGCGGCAAGCGCGACTGCGCGTCGCTGGCGGGCGACGTGGGCCTCGTGCTGATCTGGGTGGCGGCGGCGCTGACGGCCTGGACCGGGCTAGACTACTACCTCAAGGCCCGGCCCTACCTGAAGGAGGGGCCGTGATCGACGTGCTCTACTTCGCCTGGGTGCGCGAGCGCATCGGGCTGTCGCGGGAACGGCTTGAGACGACGGCGGCCACCCCAGCCGCGCTGGCCGACGAACTTGCCGCGCGCGAGGACCGCTATGCCGCGGCCTTCGCCGACCGCAAGGCGCTGCGGGTGGCGGTGGACCAGGTGCTGACCGGCTGGGACGCGCCGCTGGCGGGCGCGCGCGAGGTCGCCTTCTTCCCGCCGATGACGGGGGGCTGATGCGCGTCGTCGTGCAGGAGGCGCCCTTCGATCTTGGCGCCGAGACGGCGGGCTTTGCCGCAGGCGTGCAGGGTGCAGGCGCGGTCGTAACCTTCACCGGCCTCGTGCGCGGCGACGGCGGCTTGGCGGCGATGGAGATCGAGCATTACCCCGGCATGACCGAAGCCGCGATCCGCGACATCGCGGGCCAGGCGGTCGCGCGCTGGTCGCTGGCCGATGCGCTGGTGATCCACCGCCACGGGCGGCTTGCGGTGGGCGAGGCGATCATGATGGTCGCCACCGCCGCCCCGCACCGCGCCGACGCCTTTGCCGCGGCCGAGTTCCTGATGGACTACCTCAAGTCCCGCGCGCCGTTCTGGAAGCGCGAGATCGCTGCGGGCGGCGCCGCCTGGGTCGCCGCCAGGGCCGAGGACGAGGCGGCGCTGGGGCGGTGGTGATCGCAGGCTGCGTGCCTGCACGCGCCGCCTACCAGCGCAGCAGCCGCGGGCCTGCCCAGGTGCAGACGGCGGTCACCGCCAGGATCGCCAGCCCGAACCAGACGACATAGAACAGCGGGTTGTCCGTGGGGCAGAACAGCGCATAGGCCGCCGTGCCGCCGCCCGACCCGGCCAGCCCGGCGCAGAAGCCCGCGCGCCGCGGGTCGGTCACGGCACCCCGGCGCAGGGCGGCAAAGATCGCCGCCACCGGCAAGACCGACAGGATCGGGATCGACACCAGGCAGATCAGGATCATCTTGCCCATCAAGGCCGTGCCCCAGTCCGCCGGGGGCGTGGTGGCCAGTTCCCAGCCGACCAGCCCCGCCGCCGCCAGCGGCACGACCGCAAGCGGCCAGAGCGGCGCCCGCGTGCCGGGCTGCGCCAGCCGCAGCGCCGCCCGGATCGCGATCGCCGTCAGCATCAGCGGCAGCACGATGCGCGCGGCGGACAGGGGATTGAACGGCACGGTCGCAAGGTCGGACCGGAACCCCAGCACCACCCGGACCGCCACCACGGCGAACGCCAGCGCGAGCGGCAGCAGTGCAAGCGCCAGCACCCGCGGCGGGGCAGGGGCGGGGGCATCGGCGGCCAGAGCGCGGATCAGGTCATCGGTCTTCATCGCACATGCCTTTCGCGCAGCGCGGCGAGTTGTTTCAAGGCCCGGTGCAAGGCCACGCGCAGGGCGCCCTCGCGCAGGCCATGGCGCGCGGCCGTTTCTGCCGGGGTCGCGCCGTCCATCCCGATGGCCCGCACGATGGCGGCGGCGCGGGGGTCAAGCAGGGCGATCATCCTCTCCATGTCCGCGGCCTCGGTCGGGTCGGGGCCCGCGGGGGCGGCCAGCACCTCGGCGAAATCCTCGACGTCAACCTCGATCCGCGCACCGCGGGCGCGGAAGGCGTCCGTCACCTTGTGCCGCGCGATGGCATAGAGCCAGGGGCGCACGGGCAGCGCGGGGTCCCAGGTCTGCCGCTTGAGGTGCAGCGCCAGCAGCACCTCCTGCAGCACATCCTCGCAGCCCGCGTCGCCCAGCGAGGCCCCGCGCGCCCGGACGATGCCGCGCAAGGTCGGCGTCACGGCGCGCAGGAAGGCCGCGTAGGCGCGGGCATCGCCGGCGTTGGCGGCGCGCAGCAGGGGGGCCCAGTCGTCGTCTGGCATGCGTCGGTCGGTCCGCTTCGGCCTCAGGTTCCGCCTTCTGGCACGGGACGGCGCGCCGCGCCACCGTGAAGGGCGGCCCAGGCGGGTTGCAGGTCTCCGGTTGCGGGACGGGCAAGGCAGACCGCCCGCGCGATGGCCCGCGCCAGCACGCAGGCCGCGGCATGGCCAAGCGCGAAGGCCCCGGCCACCGGGTCGCCCGGGGGCCGGGCGCCGGTCGAGACGGCAAACACCAGATCGCCGTCCAGCAGCGTGTGCGACGGCACCAGCGCACGCGCGATGCCGTCCTGCGCGGCGACCGCCATGCGGCGGCACTGCGCCTTGGTCAGCGCCGCGTCGGTCGCCACGATGGCGATCGTGGTGGCCTCGCCCGGCCGCCTGCGCGGCTGCGGTTCTTCGCCGGAGGCAAAGGCGAGCGCGGGGCCAAAGCCTCCGAACTCGTCGCCGAATTCGAAGGGCGCCGCATGGAACCAGGGTCCGTCGCCCACCGTGGCCGACCCAAGCGCATTGACCACCGCCAGGGCGCCGACCGTATGCCCCGAGGCCAGCACCGCCGAGGCCGACCCGAGCCCGCCCTTCCACTGCGCCGTCAGCGCCCCGGTCCCCGCGCCCGCGGACCCCAGCGCGAACTCCTGCCCCGCCGCGGCCAGCGCGGCCCGGCCAAGCGCCGGATAGGGATTGTCGGTCCAGCCCTTGTCGCCGCCGTTCAGGAGGTCGAAGACGATGGCCCCCGGCACGATCGGCACCCTGACCGGCCCCACCGAAAGGCCCCGCCCGGCGGCCCGCAGGCCCGCCATGACCCCGTCGCAGGCGGCAAGGCCGAAGGCCGACCCGCCCGCCAGCACCAGCGCATCGACCTGATCCACCAGCCGGTCGGGCGACAGCAGGTCGGTCTCGCGCGTCCCCGGCGCCCCGCCCATCACGTCCACCGATGCGACAAAGGGCGAAAGCCCGGTCAGCACCGTCACCCCCGACTTCAGCCGCGCATCGGCCGCGTTGCCGACCCGCAGCCCGGCCACATCGGTGATCAGGTTGCGCGGTCCGGGGCGCATCAGGGGCCCCCGGCCCCGGCGTCAGTCCACCGCACGGATCGTCCGCCGCTCCAGCACCTTGAGCACCGCGTCCAGGTCGTGCCCGCGCCGCAGCACCTGCCCGTCCATGCCCACCACCGCATAGATCCCCAGCCGCGCCCGCAACCGGGGCCGCTTTTCCACCCGGTACAGCGGATGTTCCGCCGCGCGGCGGAAGATCGAGAACACCGCCACGTCGCGCAGCGCCGAGATCGCGTAGTCGCGCCATTCGCCGATCGCCACCATGCGGCCATAGACCGACAGGATCGCGTGCAGCTCGCGGCGGTCAAAGCTCACGACATCGGGCGGATGGGGGGCGAAGGGGATGACGGGGGGCAAAACCGACATGACGGGAGTGTGACGCGCCCCGCGGGCCAAATCAAGCGCCGGCGTGCCCGTCGCGGGCCGCGAAAGCATCGCCGCAAAACCCAAGCGCCGCCGCAAACCTGCCGCGATCCGCCGCCACAACCGGCCTCGCAGCGTGTGTGGCCGACCCGGCGGTCCGGCGAAATCGCCCCCGCCCAGTCCGGGCCGTCGTGGTCGGCCCCCGTTGCACCAACGATCCCCCGCCCCGGGCTGCCCGGGGCGGGGGGTTCCCGCTGCGGCAGGTCAGCCCGGAAAGCCCGGCACGCAGTCCAGCACGCCCGTGGCGATGCCGCGCCAGTTGCGCTGCACCGCGCCCAGCCGCCGCCGCGTGGCGGGGTGGTCGGGGTCCAGCACCCCCAGCCGCACCAGAAGCGCCGCCACCGCCGCCTCGGCCGCCCGGGTGCCGCCGTCGGCGATCTTGAGCGCGAGGCCCATGCCCTTTTCCGGCAGGATCGCCACGAACACCGCCTCGGCCCCGGTCTTGACGACGGCGCGCCCGCCCATCGCCTGCATCAGCTCGGTGCAGGCGCGCCCTTCGCCCGCCACCAGGTCGGGCCGCGCCGCCATCGCCTGGCGCAGCCGCACCATCGCCCGGCCGCGGGCGCCGGTTTCCCCGGCCGCGGCAAAGGCGGCCATGGCACGGGCGAGGCCCGCGACCGAGGTCGCATGGTTCGGCGCCGAACAGCCGTCGATGCCGAACCCGGGCGACGCCTCGCCCGTCACCTCCTCGAACGCCGCCCTGATCGCGACCTGAAGGGGGTGCGAAGGGTCGACATACTCCGGCCCCGCCCCCATCGCCTGCGTCATGTGCAGGAAGCCCGCGTGCTTGCCGGAACAGGTGTTGTGCAACTGGCACGGCGCCTCGCCCGCGCCGGCCAGCCGGTCACGTTCCGCCCGGTCGTAAGGCTCGTGCGCGCCGCAGCGCAGATCGGCCTCGGACAGCCCGAGGTCGGCCAGCCAGCGGCGCGCCAGCGCCACATGCGCCGCCGCCCCCTGGTGGCTGGCGCAGGCCAGCGCCAGATGCGCCTGCGTCAGCCGGTCTGCCGCGCCGCTTTCCACCATCGGCAGCGCCTGCAGCATCTTGCAGGACGACCGCGGGAAGATCACCGCCGACGGGTCGCCCCAGGCCTGAACCACCGCGCCGTCCGGCCCGCAGATCACCGCATGGCCCAGATGCAGGCTTTCGCGACGGCCGCCGCGCACCAGTTCCACCATCGGCACGGGCATCGGCGCGGGATCGGACATCGGCGGGCCTCTGGTCGGACTGTCACGCTTGCGCGAAATCCCGCCCATGGGGCTTTCGGGACGCGCGGGTTTCACGGTAATGGTGGCTATCGGGTAGGACCGGCCCGCGCCAGAGCGAATGCGGCGGACCAAGAAACCGCAAGGCGCACGGGGACCTGCAGGCAGACGGAGGCAAAAGGCCATGACCGCACGCATGATCGGGGCGCTTCTGGGCGCGGGCCTGTCGCTGTGGGCCGGCAGCGCCGCGGCACAGCAGGCCGGGGCGGGCGAGGCGTCCTGCGTCTCTGCCACGACCGCCTGGTCGGTCTGCGTCTGGGAAGATCCCGGGAAGGTCGACCCCAGGGAATGCTGGTCCGTCTCCAAACCGCGCGAGTCCGAGAACAGCCGTGACGGCCGCACCGTCAGCGTGCGGCGCGGCGACGTCCTTCTGTTCGTGACCCACCGCGTCGGCGGCGCGCGGGGCGAGGTCAGCTTTACCGGCGGCTATCCCTTTGCGCCGGGGTCTACCGTGGGCGTCGATGTCGACGGCCAGGCGTTCGAGCTGGTCAGCGACGGCGAATGGGCCTGGGCCGCCAACCCCGAAGCCGACGCGGCGATCCTCGAGGCGATGAAGCGCGGCGCCAATGCCGTGCTGACCGCCCGGTCGGGCCGCGGCACGCAGACCAAGGACACCTTCAGCCTGCAGGGCTTCACCGCCGCCCTGAACGAGGCGGAGGCGCGCTGCAAGTAAACCGGCCTTCGGGCGGGTCTCGGCGACCGGGTTCCTTTCCCGGCCCGTCGGCCCTATATGGCTGCACATGACCGCGCCCGCCCCGATCGTCCCGGACGTCTTCGCCGTGTCCCGCCGCCCGCTGGTGGCCGAAGACGGCCGCGTGAACCTCGTCGGCCTGACGCGCGACGGGCTGCGCACCGCGCTGCTGGCGGCGGGCGTGCCGGAGGCGCAGGTGAAGATGCGCGCGGCCCAGCTCTGGCAGTGGGTCTACCACTGGGGCGTGCGCGACTTTGGCGCGATGACCAACCTCGCCAGGCCGTTCCGCGCGCTTCTGGCCGACCGCTTCACCGTCGACCTGCCGCAGGTGGTGGACCGCCAGGTCAGCGCCGACGGTACGCGGAAGTACCTTGTCCGCATCACCGGCGGGCACGAGGTGGAAACCGTCTACATCCCCGAGGATGGCCGCGGCACGCTGTGCATCTCGTCCCAGGTCGGCTGCACGCTGACCTGTTCCTTCTGCCACACCGGCACGCAGCGCCTGGTGCGCAACCTGACGGCGGGGGAGATCGTGGGCCAGGTCATGCTGGCGCGCGACGACCTGGCCGACTGGAACACCCCCGGCCAGCCCAAGCGCGAGGAACGCCTGGTCTCCAACATCGTGCTGATGGGGATGGGGGAACCCCTCTACAACTTCGACGCCGTGCGCGATGCGATGAGGATCGCGATGGACGGCGAGGGGATCGCGCTGTCGCGCCGCCGGATCACCCTGTCCACCTCGGGCGTGGTGCCGGAAATCGAGCGCACGGCCGAGGA
>CAZCPY010000089.1:0-12481 GCA_964499865.1 uncultured Rhodobacterales bacterium
CGCAGGCGCCGCAGCAGTTCAAGCAGCTGATCATGGTGGCGGGCTTCGACCGCTATTTCCAGATCGCGCCCTGTTTCCGCGACGAGGACCCGCGGGCGGACCGCAGCCCGACGGACTTCTACCAGCTGGACCTGGAGATGAGCTTCGTCACGCAGGAGGACGTCTTTGCCGCCGTCCAGCCGGTGATCCAGGGGGTGTTCGAGGAGTTCGGGGGCGGGCGCCGCGTCGATCCGGTCTGGCCGCGGATTCCCTATCGCGAGGCATTGCTGAAATACGGGTCCGACAAGCCCGACCTGCGCAACCCCATCGAGATGCAGGTGGTGTCGGAGCATTTCCGTGGTGGCGGGTTCGGGCTGTTTGCCAAGGTGCTGGAGCAGGAGGGGACGGAGATCCGCGCCATTCCGGCGCCTGGCGGTGGGTCGCGGACGTTCTGCGACCGGATGAATGGCTTTGCCCAGGCGCAGGGGCTGCCGGGGATGGGGTATATCTTCTGGCGGGACGCGAGCAGCAAAGCTGGTCCCGATGTCTATAAGAAACTCCAGAAATGGTGGTCATTCAGTGCCCTTATCGAGGATTTCTGGGACCACATTCCAGAAAATGAAGTGGCAACTCAGACGGCCTTTGACCTCTCATCGCGCGCTTCCAAAGGAGATTGGCCTACATATACCGAAGTGTCGGCGGCAATCCCTCGCAACCTCAAAGAGGTAGGCGACGAAATCCTTGCGCTGATCGAAACCGGTGGCGCCGAAAACTTGCGACTAGCTCGTGACCTTATAGAATCGAACTTCTCTCCAATCGAACCGGCCGGTCCCATCGCCAAGAACATCGGCCCCGAACGCACCGAAGCAATCCGCCAGCAACTCGGCCTCAAGGCCGGTGACGCCGCCTTCTTCCTCGCTGGCAAACCCGAGAGCTTCGAGGCCGTCGCGGGCCGCGCCCGGAACGAGATCGGGCGAGAGCTGAAGCTGACCGAGGAAGGGCAGTTCCGCTTTGCCTGGATCGTCGACTTCCCGATGTTCGAGAAGACCGACGAGGGCAAGATCGACTTCAGCCACAACCCGTTTTCCATGCCGCAGGGGGGGATGGAGGCGCTCAAGGGCGATCCGCTGAAGGTCCATGCCTTCCAGTACGACCTCGCCTGCAACGGCTATGAGCTGATCTCCGGCGGCATCCGCAACCATACGCCCGAGATCATGTTCCGCGCCTTCGAGATCGCGGGCTACCCGCGGGCGGAGGTGGAGACGCGGTTCGGCGGGATGGTCAAGGCCTTCACCTATGGCGCGCCCCCGCATGGCGGCTGCGCGGCGGGCATCGACCGGATCGTGATGCTGCTGGCCGACGAGGCCAACATCCGCGAGGTCATCATGTTCCCGATGAACCAGCGCGCCGAGGACCTGCTGATGGGCGCGCCAAGCGAGCCCACGAACGAACAGCTGCGGGATTTGCGGCTGCGGGTGGTGGCGAAGGACTAGGCGGCGCCTCCCGGCAGGACGAGCGGTGCGGCAGGAATGCCGCGATCCCGGCGGATCAGAGTGCAGAACTCTCCGCCGTCGCAGCCTGACCACGAGGACCTCTGCGCCCGCAGGGGACCCTGCTGCACGGATCGGTTGACGGACGGGCTTCTGCCATCCCCGGACAGACCGATGCCACGACCTTTGTGACCGGGAAGCCGAGCGCGGTGCAGCCGTTCAGAACGGCGATGGCATCATGGCACCTGCGCCTGCCGCAGGCGCCGTCGGCGGCGACGGTGATGGCGACGGCGACGGCGACGGCGGCAGTCTCCTGATCTGGAGGGATATGGCAGAGCAGTTCGCGTCGCATCGGAGCATCGCCCGTATTGCTGCCGGAGACCTCGACCGCCCTGATGTCCGGTGTGTCCGCGTCGACCCCGAGACGGACCCTGCGCCGGACGCGGCGTTTGCGCCGCCATGCCTGCGCGATCGGACCGGATCGTCGGGGATCCCCGGCGCTCGCGTGCCTCGGTCCAGGATGGCCGGTTCAGGGTCTTGCAGGCCGGTGCGTTCGGTCTGCCCGTGGCCACCGGCCGTCACGCGGGATTCACCGGATGAATCCTTCGCGGGAATCGTGCGACGGAACCCCTTGCGGCGCGGAATGCGCCGGTGATCGCCGCCACGCTGGCCTCGCTGATCGCCACCGCGGCGGCACTGGCGATGATCCGCGGCGGCGCCTTCCGCGGCAGGGGGCCGACCGACGCCCGGATCGGCCTGCCCACGGGCCTGGGCACGATCCTGATCGCCCATGGCACCTTCGTCATCCCCGTCGCCTGCCCGCCCGTCGCCTGCCCGCCCGTCGCCGCCTGCCCGTCGGGGATCGAGGGCCAGCATGAAGCCGCCGCCCGGAGCCTTTGCGCCATGCGCCGGCAGGCGTTCCGGCCGGGGCTGCCGCCGCTGCCGGGGCCCGGCATCGTGTCGGGGTTCGGGCCGGCCTTCATCATCTCGCTTGACGATTTCATCATCACCAAAGTCGTCGAGGGCGCGGGGATGGAGAGGCTGCCGACCGCGATCTGCGGATCGGTCAGGCTGGGACTCAAGCCGAACATCATGCCGATTTCCACGCGGATGCCGGCGACCCCCGTCGCCTTCGTCACGCCGGGCCACGCCGTCAACCGCATCGGGCGGAAGATCCGGCAGCCGACAGGAAAAGCGATGAACCGCGCCCTGCTTCCGTGCACCGTGATCGCCAGTCCCGCGCTGGCCGAGGGCGAGCCGAAACTCTACAACGGGTTCGAATGCGTCCCGCAGGAACTGCCGGGCAAGTTCGGGTCGGAGACCGGCATCGACGTGACGAAGGACACCTGCGACGGCACCCAATCCCTGCTGGCGGCGTCGAAGGCGGGCAGGCCGGGGCGATGCGCCCTGGCGGTGCCGGGCGGCCGCATGGTGCGAATCATGGCCGACGGGGGGCTTCCGGACAGCTTTGCCTCCGCCGACCTGCCCGGTTTCGCGGGCATCGATCCGCGATGGCCGGACGTGCCCTTCGGCCCCGGCCGCCGGCATGCGATCCCCCGCCGGGGGGGCGCGACCGCGTCCGGCGTGAACCGCGACGCCTGCGGGGGCGGCATCTGGACGCCGGGGATCATCCTCAACCCGCCGGACGATCCGAAGGGCCGCATCATCCTGCCGGACAGCCACGGCGAGGTTCTGGCGCCGGGGTCGATCGGCCTCGGAAGTCCGCGGTGCACGTCGGACCGCGTGCAGCCGAAGGCGCCGTCCGACATGCCGGTCGCCGGCAGGACGCACCGGGCAAGCTTCGGCGCCGACATCGCCATGGTCGTGCCGGTGTCGGGCGATGCGGCGGCGGGGATGACCTGCGGCGGCTTTTCCGCCAGGGACCGGGCCGGGGGGGCGAATGTCGAACACGCCTTCCGCAGGGAAGGCCGTGTCGACCGGATGGACGACGCCGTCCTGCCGAAGGACCCGCCCGGCCGGGAGGATGCGCTCGGGTTCATGAACCTCCGCCTCCGGCCCGGGAATGCCGCGGCGGTGACCATCTCCGCGGCCCATGCGCCGGGCATACCGGGGGCCGGGCCGCTGCGCGCGCCCGAAATCACCGGGTCGCCCGAGAGCGACGCGCCGGAAGGTCAGAAGGGCTTCGTCACCGAGGCCGGCGACGAGGAAACCCCGCGGCTGCATGATGCGAGCCGGACAGTTTCCGGAAGTGACCGCCTTTGCCGCAGCCCCCGATCCGGGGCGGCGGCCTTACAGGGGAAGGATGACCCATGCCAAAGGATTCCCGCCCGTCGCGCCACGACGTCCTGTTCGAGCCGGTGCGCATCGGGCCCAAGGTCGCGAAGAACCGCTTCTGGCAGGTGCCGCACTGCAATGGTGGCGGCTACCGCGACCCCTCGGCCGTGGCCGAGATGCGGCGGACCAAGGCCGAGGGCGGCTGGGGCGTGATCTTCACCGAACAGACCGAGGTCCATCCGACCTCGGAAATCACCCCCTTCATCGAACAGCACCTCTGGGATGACCGCGACATCCCGGCGCTGGCGGCGATGGCGCAGGCGATGAAAAGCCACGGCGCGCTGGCAGGCATCCAGCTTGCCTATTCCGGCATCAACGGCCCCAACCTCTACAGCCGCGAGGTGCCGCTGGCGGTGACCGGCGGGCCGATCCTGACCTTCACCTCCGACCCCGTGCAGGCGCGCACCGTCGATCTGGCCGACATCGCCGACATCCGCCGCTGGTTCGTGAACGCCGCACTCAGGGCTCAGCGCGCGGGGTTCGACCTCTTGTGCCTTTATGGCGCGCATGGCTTCGGCATCTTCCAGCACTTCCTGTCGCGTGCCACCAACCGGCGCACGGACGCCTACGGCGGCCCGCTTGCCAACCGCGCGCGCTTCCTGGCCGAAACCGTCGACGCGGTGCGCGAGGCAACGAAGGGAGAGCTTGCGATCACCTTCCGCCTGTCGCTGCACGAGGCCGGGCCGCTGGGCTTTTCCAACGCCGAGGTGCGCGAGCTGATTGCGCTGCACCCCACCCTGCCCGACGCCTGGGACCTGGCGCATGGCACATGGGAAGCCTGCTCCGGCACCTCGCGTTTCGTGCCCGAAGGCGCGCAGGAGGATCTGGTGCGCGGGATCAGGGACCTGACGCCGCAGCCGGTGGTGGGCGTGGGGCGGTTTACCAGCGCGGATGCGATGGTGCGGCAGGTGCGGGCGGGCATCCTCGACTTCATCGGCGCGGCGCGGCCGTCCATCGCCGACCCGTTCCTGCCGAGGAAGATCGAAGAGGGCCGCTTTGACGACATCCGCGAATGCATCGGCTGCAACATCTGCGTGTCCGGCGACATGACCGGCGCGATTTCCCGCTGCACCCAGAACACCGCCTTCATGGAGGAATGGCGCAAGGGCTGGCACCCCGAACGGCCGACGCCCAGGGGCGCCTCGGGCACCGTGCTGGTCGTGGGTGGTGGCCCGGCGGGGCTGGAGGCGGCGCTGCAGGCGGGCAGGCGCGGCTACGACGTGCTGCTGGCCGAGGCGGGCACGCGGCTGGGCGGGCGCGTGGCGCGCGAACGCGCGCTGCCGGGCCTGTCGGCCTGGGGCCGCGTGGCCGACTGGCGCACCGGCCAGATTGCGCCCATGGCGAACGTGCAGGTCTACCTCGACAGCGCGCTGACCGCCGACGACATCCTCGGCCTGGGCGTGCAGCACGTCGCCATCGCCACCGGCGCCACCTGGCGGCGGGACGCCGTTGCGCGGCTGCACCTCAGCCCGATCCCGACCGACCCCGCGATGCCGGTCTTCACCCCCGACGACCTGATGGACGGCGGGGGCCCCGCGGGCGGGCGGGTGCTGCTCTATGACGACGACCATTTCTACATGGGCTCGGTGCTGGCCGAACTGCTGGCCGCGCGTGGCTGTGCGGTCGATTTCGTGACGCCTGCGGCCTTGGTAGCGGAATGGACGCGCAACACGCTGGAACAGGCCACGATCACCCGCCGCCTGCTGGAGATCGGCGTCCGCCTGCACCGCAACCTTGCCCCCGAGGCCATCGGCCCGCGCGAGGTGGTGCTGGGCTGCACCTTCACCGGCGCGCAAAGCGCGCTGGCGGCGGATGCGGTGGTGATGGTCACCTCGCGTAGGCCGAACGACGCGCTGTGGCATGACCTGTCGGCGCGCGACTGGCTGGGCGCGGGCATCGCCACCGCCCGCCTGATCGGCGACGCCGCCGCGCCCGGCCCCATCGCCTGGGCGACCTACGCGGGCCGCGCCTGGGCCGAGGGCATCGACGCGCCCGCCCGCGGCGATGCCCTGCCCTTCCGCCGCGAGATCGCGGCGCTGGCCCCCGACCTGACGCCGTGAGGACGCCCATGGAACAGACCGATACCCTGGTCGTCGGCGCCGGACAGGCGGGCATCGCCGCCAGCGCGCACCTGTCGCGCAACGGCATCCCGCACCTGGTGCTGGAACGCGCCCGCATCGCCGAAAAGTGGCGCAGCGGGCGGTGGGACAAGCTGGTGGCCAACGGCCCCGCCTGGCACGACCGCTTTCCCGGCCTTGTGCATGACGGCAGCCCCGAAGCCTTTCCGCCCAAGGAGGCGGTGGCCGACTACTTCGAGGCCTATGCCCGCCACATCGCCGCCCCCGTCCGCTGCGGGGTCGAGGTGACCGAGGCTCGCCGCAACCCGGATGGCCCGGGGTTCCTTGTGCAGACCTCGCAGGGGCCGCTGCTGGCGCGCAACGTCATCAGCTGCACGGGGCCGTTCCAGGTGCCGAAGATGCCGCGTCTGGTGCCTGACTCGGCCGGGCTGATGCAGATCCATTCCGCCGGCTACCGCAACCCCGGCCAGTTGCCCGACGGCGCCGTGATGGTGGTGGGCGCGGGCGCCTCGGGCGCGCAGATCGCGGAAGAGCTGCTGGAGGCCGGGCGCCGCGTTGTCCTGTCGGTCGGCCCCCACGACCGCCCGCCGCGGCGCTATCGCGGGCGCGACAACGTCTGGTGGCTGGGGGTGCTGAACAAGTGGGACATCGAGGCCCCGCCCTCGACCAAGCACGTGACCTTTGCCGTCAGCGGCGCGCATGGCGGGCGGACGGTGGACTTCCGCGCGCTGGCGCACCGCGGGGTGACGCTGGTCGGGCGGGCCTCGGGGTTTGAGGGCGGCGCGATGACCTTCTCCCCCGGCCTGGCCGCAGACCTCGCCTATGGCGATGCCAACTACCTGTCGGTGCTGGACGAGGCCGACGCCTGGGTCGCCCGCAACGGCCTGGACCTGCCGGAGGAGCCGGAGGCGCGCATCATGCCGCCCGACCCGGACTGCGTGACAAGCCCGATCCTGTCGCTGGACCTGGCCGCAGCGGGGATCACCGCGATCGTCTGGGCCACCGGCTACGGTCTCGACTTCGGCTGGCTCAAGGTCGATGCCTTCCACCCCGGCGGCAAGCCGCGCCACCAGCGCGGCGTGTCGTCGGAACCCGGCATCTATTTCCTTGGCCTGCCCTGGCTGTCGCGGCGCGGATCGTCCTTCATCTGGGGCGTCTGGCATGATGCGGCCCATGTCGCGGACCACATCGCCAGGATGCGCGGCTACCTCGCCTACACCCCTGCCTGAAAGGAGGCCCCCTTGGCCCATACCCGTCACCGCAAGTTCAACACCCGCGACACCTACCCGGAGCAGAAGCTCGACAACGACCTCTGTCAGGCGGTGGTGGCGCGCGGCACCACGATCTTCCTGCGCGGCCAGTGCCCGCAGGACCTGGACACCGCGGCCAACATCGGCACCCACGACCCGGTGGAACAGACCCACAAGGTGATGCAGAACATCAAGCAATTGATCGAGGAATGCGGGGGAAAGATGGAGCACCTGTGCAAGGTGGTCGTCTACCTGACCGACGTGCGCCACCGCGAAGCGGTCTACCGCACCATGGGCGAATACATCCGCGGCGTGCATCCGGTGTCGACGGGGGTCGTCGTCACGGCGCTGGCGCGGCCCGACTGGCTGGTGGAAATCGACGCCACCGCCGTGATCCCGGACTGATCCCGTGACATTCTCCATCGTCGCACGCTGTGCCCGGACGGGAATGTTCGGCGTGGCGATCTCGTCCTCCTCGCCCGCCGTCGCCGCGCGCTGCGCGCATGTGCGGGCGGGGGTGGGGGCGGCGGCCAGCCAGAACGTGACCGATCCTGCTTTGGGCCCCGCGGTGCTGGACCGGCTGGAGGCGGGGGCGGGCGCGGCGCAGGCGCTGGCGCAGGTGCTGGCGGGGCGGGCGCATACCGACTGGCGGCAGGTGCTGGTGGCGGGGGCGGCGGGCACGGCGATCCACTCCGGTGCCCGGGCGCTTGGCGTGGTGGGCCAGGCGCAGGGGGCGGATTGCGTCGCGGCGGGGAACCTGCTGGCGACGGCCGCGGTCCCCGCGGCCATGGTCGCCGTCTTTGACGCGACGCCTGGCCATCTGGCCGACCGGCTGATGGCGGCACTGGCCGCGGGGCTTGCCGCGGGGGGCGAGGCGGGGCCGGTGCGGTCGGCGGGGCTCAAGGTGGCCGACCGGCTGTCCTGGCCGCTGGTCGACCTGCGCTGCGACTGGGACGAGGCGCCCGTCGGGCGCCTTGCCGAGGCCTGGGCAGTCTACCGCCCGCAGATGGGCGCCTATGTCCAGCGCGCCCTGGACCCCGAAGCCGCACCGTCCTTCGGCGTGCCGGGCAATCTGTAGCAAACGCCGAGGGCGCAACCGCGGCCTCCGAAGTGCCTCCGCTCCCCCTCATGGAGAGGGGATGGGGGAGGGGGGTCCGCGCGACCGGCCGGGCGCCCCCCCACCCTCTCCCTCCCCCACGGGGGGGGAGGGAAGCACCCGGCGGGCAGAGGGCCCGGCGCCACGCCGGCCCGCATGGCCTCAGGCCTTCACCAGCGTCTCGATGAAGCGGGCGAACAGCGCGCCCTGCGACCCGATGCCCAGCTTGGCATAGATGTTGCGCCGGTGGATGCGCACGGTGCCCGCGGCGATGCCGAGGATCCCGCAGATCGCCTCGGCGGAATAGCCCTTGAGCGTGTATTCCACCACCTCGCGTTCCCGTGGCGTCAGCACGCCGTCGCCGAAGCGCTGGAAGCTGCGGGCGATCTGGCGGTCCGCGGCCGCCGCGGCCTCGGTCCCGGCAAAGCCCGGCGCGAGGTCGGACCAGTGCCGCTGCACCGCCGCCTCGACCACCGCGCCTGCGGCGCGCAGCTGCGCCACCTCGCGCACGGAGAACGCGCGTTGCGCCCGCATCAGCGACACCACGACCGTCACCCCCTGCCCGGCGGCGACGCAGAAGCCGATCTCTTCGGCCAGCCCGGTCTGGACATAGTAGCTGCGGAAGTATTCGCCCTGGTAGAACCGGTCGGGCGCGATGTCGCGCATCCGGTACAGGCCCGGCGCCACGCCACGCGCGGCGGCCAGGTAGAAGGGATCCAGCAGGTAGGGCCCGGCCTGGTAGTCGGTGACGAAGACCGCCCGCTTGGCGCGCGGAAAGTCGTCGTGCAGCGCCATCGGACGGGCCGCGCCGCGATAGGCGAAGACGACCGTGTAGTCATAGGGCACGATGGCGCGCAGCATCTCGGCCAGCCGCCGCGGCAGGGCGGGGGTGCCGAGGGCGGCGATCACGCGGCCGATGCGGTCGAAAGGGGCATCTATGCGCAAGACGGGGTTTTTCCGGCAGACTATGCCTTGTGTGGTATATACGGGCCCGGCGCGCTTTCCTACGCTTTCGGGCGTTCCAGGGTATAGGCCTTGATGGCGGACACGAGCGACCCTTCGATTGGCCCCCCGATTGCCGAGCTGCGCGGCGCGACCAAGGTCTTTGGCGCGACCGTCGCCCTGCGCGACGTCAGCCTGCAGATCCGGCGGGGCGAGTTCCTGTCGTTCCTCGGCCCCTCCGGCTGCGGCAAGACCACCGCGCTGCGCATGCTGGCGGGGTTCGAGACGCCGACGGCGGGGGATGTGTTCCTCGACGGCCGGCGGGTGAACGACGCAGCCCCGCACCGGCGGCCGGTCAACATGGTGTTCCAGCACTATGCGCTGTTCCCGCACCTGACGGTCGCCGACAACATCGCCTACGGCCTGCGCCAGCGCCGCCCCCGGGTTGCGCAGGCCGACATCGCCCGCGCCGTGGCGCGCGCGCTGGAAACGGTGCGCCTGCCGGGTTTCGGCCCGCGCCGCATCTGGGAAATGTCGGGCGGCCAGCAGCAGCGGGTGGCGCTGGCCCGCGCCATCGTGAACGAGCCGCGGCTTCTGTTGCTGGACGAGCCGATGGCGGCGCTGGACCGCAAGCTGCGCCACGACATGCAGATCGAACTGCAATCGCTGCAGCGGCAGCTTGGGATCACCTTCGTGCTCGTCACCCACGACCAGGAAGAGGCCCTGTCGATGTCCGACCGCATCTGCGTGATGCGCGACGGCCGCATCGTGCAGACCGGCACGCCGCAGGAGCTCTACGACCGCCCGGACGGCCGCTACGTCGCCGATTTCGTCGGCAAGTCGAACTTCTTCCCCGGGCGGGTTGAGGCGCTGACGGCGGGCACCGCCCGCCTGGCCGGCCCTGGCAGCGCCGTCTTCGCCGGGCCTGCGGGGCCCGGCGTGGCCCCGGGGCAGGCGGCGATCGCCAGCCTGCGCCCCGAACAGATCGCGCTGACCCGCGGCGGGGACGGCGTGCCGGTCACGGTCGTCGCCCGCATCTTCCTGGGCGAGCAGACCGAATACCTCGTCCGCCACCCCGCCCTGGGCGACTTCCTGATCCTTTCCGCGCGCCAGTCCGAGGCGGCGCACGGCACCTTCGCCCCCGGCGACAGCGCCACCGCGCGCTGGACCGACGGCGCGGCGCTGATCCTGACTGACGACTGAAACCAACCCGGGAGAACGACCATGACAACCCACAGGGACCATATCTCGCGCAAGGACTTCCTGGCCGAGCTCGAGCGCTATCGCAAAGGCTCGGTCAGCCGCCGCCATTTCCTGGGCGTCACGGGGCTGGGCGCTGCGACGGCGGTGATGGGCGCGGCGATGCCGGGCCTGCGCGGCGCCTTCGCACAGGGGTCGATCGGCGACCGCGTGGTGCTGGCGACCTGGCCCAACTACCACGATGTCGCCAACTTCGACGCCTTCGCGGCCGCCACCGGTGCTGCCGTCGACGTCAACGTCTTCGGCTCGAACGAGGAGATGCTGGCCAAGCTGCAGGCCGGGGGGTCGGGCTGGGATGTCTTTGTGCCCACGAACTACACGATCACCACCTATGTGTCCGAGGACCTGATCGAGCCCCTGGACATGACGCGCATCCCCAACTACGACCCGGCGTCTTTCGATGCCCGCTTCGCCGGGCCCGGCACGGTGGACGGCAAGGTCTATGCGGTGTCGAAGAACTGGGGCACCACGGGCTTTGCGGTCAACACGGCGAACCTGGGCGGCGCGCCCAGGCCCACGACCTGGAAGGAATTCTGGGACCTGACCAGGGGCAGCTTCAGCGGCCGCACGATGGTGCATGACTACCAGCTGACCACCATCGGCAATGCGCTGAAATACTTCGGCTTCTCGTTCAACTCCATCGACCCGGCCGAACTGGCGCAGGCCGAGAAGCTCTTGATCGACGCCAAGCCGCATCTCTTCGCCATCTCGTCGGACTACCAGCCCTCGATGCGGTCGGGCGATGCCTGGATGACGATCGCCTGGACCGGCGACGGCAAGCAGCTCAACCGCGACATGCCGGAAATCGAATACGTCCTTGGCCGCGAGGGCGGCGAGCTGTGGTCGGACTTCTACGCCATTCCCAAGGGCGCGCCGCATCCGGATGCGGCCTATGCGCTGATCAACTTCCTTCTCGACCCCGCGGTGAACGCGAGGGAGGCGCTGTTCCACGGCTATCCCACGGCGGACGCGCGGGTGAACGCGCTTCTGCCGCCCGAGGTGCTGGCCGATCCGATCACCTATCCGGCGGCCGAGCTTCTGAACGCGCTGGAGTTCGGCGCGGCGGTGACGCTGACCGACCCAAACCGGGCCGAGCTGATGGCGCGGTTCAAGTCGGCCTGACGGCATGGGCCCGCGGCTGAGGACGACGCTCTTGCTGGCGCCCGCGGCGGCATGGCTGTTTGCCATGCTGGTGCTGCCGCTGGTGGTGGTCGTCGTCTTCAGCCTGGGCGAACGGGCGGCGGCGGGGGGCTATGCGCCGGGCCTCAGCCTGGCGAACTTCGCCAATCTGGGGGCCCGCTGGACGGCGTTTCAGAACACGATGGTCCTGGCGCCGGTCGGCACGATCCTGTGCCTGCTGATCGCCTATCCGCTGGCCTATTTCCTGGCGCTGAAGTGCGATCCGCGCTGGCGCACGCTGCTGCTGATCCTGGTCATCGTGCCGTTCTGGACCTCGATCCTGATCCGGTCCTACGCCTGGATCTACCTTCTGGGCGGGCAGGGCATCCCGAAACTGGTGCAGTCGCTGGGCTTCATGAGCCCGCGGCTGATCAACACGCCCTTCGCCGTGCTGACCGGCATCGTCTACGGCTATCTGCCGCTGATGGTGTTCCCGATCTTCGTCAGCCTGGAACGGCTGGACCGGCGCTTGCTGGAGGCTTCCGCCGACCTCGGCAGTCCGCCCTGGCGCAGTTTCCGGCAGGTCACGCTGCCCCTGTCGCTGCCCGGGGTGGCGACGGGGTGCATGCTGGTCTTCGTGCTGCTGATGGGCGAATTCCTCATCCCCGCGATGCTGGGGGGCGGCAAGGTGTTCTTTGTCGGCAACGCGCTGGTGGACCTGTTCCTGCAATCGCGCAACTGGCCCTTCGGCGCCGCGGTGGCGGTGACGCTGGTGGCGGTCATGCTCGTCATGGTCACGCTCTACATGCGGCTGATGCGCCGCTGGTCGGGCGGGCGGGACGACGTGGCGCTGATGTAGGGGGCGCGCATGCGGCTTTATGCGCTGGCGGTCTACCTGTTCCTGTATCTGCCGATCGCGGTGATCGCGGTGTGTTCCTTCAACGCCGGCCGCCATGCGCCGCAGTTCACCGG